>NZ_JBEXRO010000044.1:0-36514 GCF_040613095.1 Streptomyces sp. NPDC006309
AGAACCTGCCGGGCGTCTACTCCTTCGTCTACGGCAACACGGCCGTCATCTCGCTCGACGCCAACGACATCTCCTTCGAAATACCGGCGCCCGCCCGCCCGTCCCTCAGGCCAGCACCTTCGCCAGGGCGGCCAGCGCGCCGCGCAGCTCCTCCGCCGTGATCGTCAGTGGCGGCGCCAGCCGGATCGTGGCGCCGTGGGTGTCCTTGACCAGGATTCCCTCGCGCATGAGGCGCGCGCTGATCTCGCGGCCGGTGCCGAGGGCCGGGTCGATGTCCACGCCCGCCCACAGCCCGCGCGCCCGGAACCCGGCCACACCGTTGCCGACCAGCCCGGTCAGCCCGTCCCGCAGGACGACGCCCAGCTCGGCCGCCCGGCGCTGGAACTCGCCGGTCTCCAGCAGCTCGACCACGGCCGTGCCGACCGCCGCCGCGAGCGGGTTGCCGCCGAACGTCGAGCCGTGCTCACCCGGGTGCAGCACACTCAGCACCTCGCGCCGGGCCACGACCGCCGACACCGGCACGATGCCGCCGCCCAGCGCCTTGCCGAGCAGCAGCACGTCCGGGACGACGTCCTCGTGCTCGACGGCGAAGGTGCGGCCCGTGCGGCCGAGGCCGGACTGGATCTCGTCGGCGATGAACAGGCAGCCTTTGCGGCGGGTCAGCTCGCGCACCCCGGTGAGGTAGCCGTCGTCCGGGATGACGACACCCGCCTCCCCCTGAATGGGCTCGATCAGCACCGCCGCCGTGGTGTCGTCGACGGCCGCCTCCAGCGCGGCCAGGTCGTTGTACGGCACGATCCGGAAGCCGGGCGTGAAGGGACCGAAGCCCGCGCGGGCCGTCTCGTCGGTGGAGAAGCTGACGATCGTCGTCGTCCGGCCGTGGAAGTTGTCCGCGGCGACCACGATCGTCGCCTGCCCGTCCGGGACCCCCTTCACGTCGTACGCCCACTTGCGCGCCACCTTCACGCCGCTCTCCACCGCCTCCGCGCCGGTGTTCATCGGCAGCACCATGTCCAGGCCGGTCAGCTCGGCGAGCCGCTCGGCGAACCCGGCCAGCCGGTCGTTGTGGAAGGCACGGGAGGTGAGGGTGAGCCGGTCGAGCTGGCGGTGGGCGGCCTCGATCAGCGCCGGATGCCGGTGGCCGAAGTTGAGGGCCGAGTAGCCGGCCAGCATGTCGAGGTAGCGGTTGCCCTCCACGTCCTCCACCCAGCTGCCCTCGGCGCGGGCCACGACCACGGGCAGCGGGTGGTAGTTGTGCGCGAGAACCGGCTCCTCGGCGCGGATCAGGTCGTCGGACGTGCGGGTGCGCGCGGGTGCGGTCATCAGCGGATCTCCTGGGTGCAGCACTTGATGCCTCCGCCGGCCTTGTGGAACTCCGACAGGTCGACGGGGACGGGGACGTAACCGTGGCCGGACAGGCGCTCGGCCAGCGCCTCGGCCCGGGGTGCGATGAAGACGTGGCGGCCGTCGGAGACGGAGTTCAGCCCGAACGCCATCGCGTCCTCGCGGGTGGCGAGCACCGCGTCCGGGTACAGCCGCCGCAGGACCTCCCGGCTGCCCGGCGAGAACGCCTGCGGGTAGTAGCAGATGTTGTCGTCGTCCAGGACGAACAGCGCCGTGTCCAGGTGGTAGAAGTACGGGTCCACCAGGGTCAGGCCGATCACCGGGTGGCCGAGGAACTCCTGCACCTCCCGGTGCGCCTCCCGCGTGGTGCGGAACCCGGTGCCGGCGAGCACGTACCGGCCGGTCCACACCAGGTCGCCCTCGCCCTCGGCCACGGATGCGGGCCGGTGCACGTCGTATCCCGCCGTCTTGAACCAGGTGTCGTAGTGCACCGATTCAGGGCGCCGCTCCGGGGCGTGGAAGAGGGAGCCGAAGACCCGGCCGCCGACGACGAACGCCGCGTTCGCCGCGAACACCATGTCGGGCAGGCCCGGGACCGGCGGGACGGCGTCGATCGTGTGCCCGTGGGTGCGGTAGGCGTGGATCAGCGCCTGCCACTGCTCCCGGGCGAGATCCACGTCGACGGGCCGGTCGGGAGACATCCAGGGGTTGATCGCGTACTGGACGGTGAAGTGCCTGGGTTCGCAGACCAGGAACCGCCGGGAGCGCTGCACACGCACGTCGGACACAGAGGGTTTCCTCCGCTCTCCTGTGTGTCACTGGGGGGTGCCACCACGGTAGGAAGAGAGGGAGACGGACGACAAGCGACATGAGCTGCGCGTACGCGCAGGAATGCTGCGTTGTCTCCCGCGGCGGCGCACCGATGCTGCGCGTCGCACGCTCACTCGGGTGCCGCGTGGGTGGCGCCCGCCTCCGGGCTCTCCGGGAGCAGGTGGGACAGCACCATCACGCTGATCGTCTTCCGGATGAACGGCTCGGCGCGGATCCGTTCCAGCACCTCCTCGAAGTGCTCCACGTCCCGGGCGCGCACGTGCAGCAGCGCGTCGGCGCCGCCGGTGACCGTCATGGCCGCCGCTATCTCCGGATGGTTGCGGACGACCTCCGCCAGACGCCGGGGCGGGGCGGCGCCCTCGCAGTAGACCTCGACGTACGCCTCCGTGCGCCAGCCCAGCGCCGAGGGCCGCACCGTCGCCGTGAATCCGGTGATCACCCCGGTCTCGCGCAGCCGGTCCACGCGTCGCTTGACCGCCGTGGCGGAGAGCCCGATCACCGCGCCGATCTCGGCGAAGCTGGTCCGGGCGTTGCCCATCAGCGCGGTGATGATCCGGCGGTCCAGCTCGTCGAAGGAGGGCGTCCTGCTGTTCATGCGGGCACTGTAGTGAACGGGAGCGCCGGGGACGGGCTCACGACCGGGTGACGACCATGGCGATGGTCAGCAGCCCCAGCACCACCCAGCCGAACCAGAGCCAGCCGTTGCTGCCGAGGGCGACCGTGTAGGCGGTCACGACGACGAGCCCGCCGACCGTGAGCACCCCCATCGTCCTGGTGGAACCGTTCATGGAACCGTTCGTGGATCCGCGCATCGCGACACCCTCCTCATGGTCCGTCCACGACCATGGTGCCCCGATTCCCGCCCGGAGGGGATACCCCGCCTCCGCCGGGGGCGACGGAGCCGGGAGCGGGCGGATCAGCCCTCGCGGGCGTTGAGTGAGGCCAGATAGGCGTTGTACGCCGCCAGCTCCTTGTCGCCGTCCCGGTCGGCGGCCCGGTCCGTGCGCCTGGCCTGCCGCTGCTCGGAGCGGTACCACTGGAACAGCAGCGCTATCAGCACCAGCACCGACGGGATCTCGCTGAACGCCCACGCGATGCCGCCCGCCGCGCTCTGATCGGACAGCGCGTCGACGGCGAGCGAGGCCGACGGGTGCCGGAAGGTGTCCACCATCGGCGTCGACGCCATCATCAGCGCGATGCCGAAGAACGCGTGGAACGGCATGCCCGCGAACAGCTCCAGCATCCGCATCAGATGACCCGGCCGGTGCGGGCCCGGGTCGACACCGATGATCGGCCAGAAGAACACCACCCCGACCGCGAGGAAGTGCACCATCATCGCGATGTGCCCGGTCCTGGAGCCCATCAGGAAGTCGAACAGCGGGGAGAAGTACAGGGCGTACAGGCTCGCGATGAACAGCGGGATCGTGAACGCCGGATGCGTGATGATCCGCATGTACCGGCTGTGCAGCAGCATCAGCAGCAGCTCGCGCGGGCCTGTGCGGCCCCGGCCGGCGGCCGGCAGCGCGCGCAGCGCCAGTGTCACCGGGGCGCCCAGCAGGACGAGGATCGGCGACAGCATGCTGATCACCATGTGCTGCACCATGTGCACGCTGAACATGACCATGCCGTAGTCGTTCAGCCTGGTGCACATCACCAGCACGACGGTGAGCACACCGACGACGTAGGACACGGTCCGCGAGACCGGCCAGGCGTCCCCGCGCCGCCGCAGCCGCACGACACCCCAGCCGTACAGGGCCAGCCCGGCCAGACAGGCGACGAGGAAGAAGGGGTCCGCCGACCATCCGAGCCCTCGTCCCAGCGTGAACGGCGGCAGATCCATGGTCATGCCGTGCCCGCTGTGATCCATCCGCCGGCTCCTGATTCGTGGGGGTTGTGCGAGTTGTCCGCCCCAAGAGTAGAACCGCCCCCGGTCACGACCGTGACCGGGGGCGGCATGTCAGGCTCCGGGCCACCGCGCTACAGGACGCACTCCGCCTCGACGTACCGCGCCGGCGGCACCGTCTTCAGCGTCTCCACGGCCTCCGCCAGCGACACCATCACGATGTCGGTCCCGCGCAGCGCCGTCATCCTGCCGAACTCGCCCCGGTGCACGGCCTCCACCGCGTGCCAGCCGAACCGCGTCGCCAGCACCCGGTCGTACGCCGTCGGCGTGCCGCCCCGCTGCACATGCCCGAGGATGACCGGCCGGGCCTCCTTGCCGAGCCGCTGCTCCAGCTCGACCGACAGCTGCCGGGCGATCCCCGCGAAGCGCTCGTGGCCGTAGACGTCCTTGCCGCCCTCGTCGAACTCCATGGAGCCCGGGCGGGGCTTGGCGCCCTCCGCGGCGACGACGATCGCGAACCGCTTGCCCGCCTCGAACCGCTCGCCGACCTTCCGCGTCAACTCGTCGATGTCGAAGGGCCGCTCGGGTACGACGATGGCGTGGGCGCCGGCCGCCATGCCCGAGTGCAGCGCTATCCAGCCGGTGTGCCGGCCCATGACCTCCACGATCAGGACCCGCTGGTGGGACTCGGCGGTGGTCTTCAGCCGGTCCAGCGCCTCGGTGGCGACACCCACCGCCGTGTCGAACCCGAAGGTGACGTCCGTGACGGCGATGTCGTTGTCGATGGTCTTGGGCACGCCCACGATGGGCAGCCCGTTGTCCGACAGCAGCCGGGCCGCCTTCAGCGTGCCCTCACCGCCGATGGGGATGATCGCGTCCAGGCCGAGTTCCGCGACATGGCCCCGGGCCCGCTCCACCCCGTCCCGCAGATGCTCCGGACGGACCCGGGAGGAGCCGAGGATGGTGCCGCCGCGCGCCAGGATGCCGCCCACGGCGTCCAGGTCGAGCTTCATGTAGTCGCATTCCAGGAGACCCTTCCAGCCGTCCCGGAAGCCGATGACCTCGTCGCCGTGGTCGGCGACGGCGCGGTGCACGACGGACCGGATGACGGCGTTCAGGCCGGGGCAGTCGCCGCCGGACGTGAGGACACCAATGCGCATAGCCCGAAATACCTTCTCAACGTGGGCCGGGAAACCGGACCACGTTGTCCGGCGGATTCCCGGTCACCCTACCGGCGTGAGGGGGTGGCTCCGTAGCGGGCGTCCGCCTGCTGGACTCGCCCGCACATGTGAGCGGACAGGCCGTCAGGCGGGCCCTCCACGAGCCTGCCCCACCCCGCTGACATCCCGCTGAACACCGGGTTACGCGGGCTGCCGCGCCGCAGTGGTCACGCGGGCTGCTGCGCCGCCGCGATGCGCTCGTCGCGCAGGGCCTCGTACCAGCGGTCGTCGATCGGCGGCAGCGCGTTGACGTCCAGCGCCAGCTTCAGCAGCAGGTCGGCGATCTGCGGGTTGCGGGCGAGCACCGGGCCGTGCATGTACGTGCCGAAGACCGTCCCGTTGTACGCGCCCTCCGTGCCGTCCCCGGTGCCGTTGCCCTTGCCGATCCGCGTCCGGGCGAAGGCGCGGGCGGTGGGGCCGAGGTGGGTGACGCCCTGGTGGTTCTCGAAGCCCGTCAGCGGGGGCAGCCCCAGCTGCGGGTCGATGTCGCCGAGCACGTCACCGACGCACCGCTCGCCCTCGCCGCGCACGGACACCACGTCGAGCAGGCCGAGGCCCGGCTCGCGCTGGCCGAGGTCGTTGATGAACTCGTGGCCGAGGATCTGGTAGCCCGCGCAGACGGAGAAGACGATCGCGCCGTTCTCCACCGCCCGCTGGAGATGGCCGTCGCGGCGCAGCCGCTCGGCGGCGAGCCGTTGCGGACGGTCCTCACCGCCGCCGATCAGGTAGATGTCACCGGAGGTGGGGATCGGCTGGTCGCTGCGCACGTCGAGGCGCGCCACGTCCAGGCCGCGCTGCCGGGCCCGGCGCTCCACGACGAGCGCGTTGCCCTGGTCGCCGTAGGTGCTCAGCAGGTCCGGGTAGATCCACACCAGCCGCAGTTGGTTGTCGCTCATGAGGTGATCGCCCTTCGATGATCAGTTGCCGACGCGGCGGCGCAGGTCCTGGAACGCGGTGTAGTTCGCGATGACCTCGATCCGGCCCGGCGGGCACATCTGCACGGCCTGGTCGAGGTTCTCGCAGACCTGGAAGTGCTGGCCCGCGACCTCCAGGCGGACGGCGAGGTCCAGCTTCCGGTCGCCGATCACGAAGATCGGGTGGCCGGTCAGCCGCGTGTAGTCGACGTCCCACAGCCAGGAGGTGTCGGTGCCGTCGGCGCCGCGCGCGTTCACGGACAGGATCACCGGGGTGGGCGGCGGGTCGATCAGGGAGAACGTCTCCAGCCAGCCGGCCGGGTTCTTGGCCAGCAGCAGCCGCAGTTCACGCTCCTGGAACCGGACGACGTCGTACCGCCCGGCCACCGCCTGCACCTGGTACATCCGCTCCAGGGCGACCTGCGGGGGCACGCCGAACACGGCGGCGACGGCCGCGGAGCTGGCCGCGTTCGCCTTGTTGGCGCGGCCCGGCAGCTGGAGGTGGATCGGCCAGGCGGAGCCGTGCGGGTCCAGCACGTGGTCCCCGGAGAGCGCCCAGGACGGCGTGGGCCGCCGGAAGCCGCACTCGCCGCAGAACCAGTCGTCGCCCGGGCGCTGCATGACGCCACCGCACGACGGGCAGGACCAGGCGTCGTCCTTCCACATCTGCCCGGCTGCGACCCAGATCACATTCGGGGAGGAGGACGCGGCCCACACCACCAGCGGGTCGTCGCAGTTGGCGACGATGACCGCCTTGGAACCGGCCAGGCCCTCCCGCCAGTTCTCGGCGAGCATCCGGGTCTCGGCGGCGCGGTCCAGCTGGTCGCGCGAGAGGTTCAGCAGCGCGATGCACTTGGGGCTGGTGTCCCGGGCCACCCCGGCCAGGTACTTC
This sequence comes from Streptomyces sp. NPDC006309, assembly GCF_040613095.1. Taxonomy (NCBI): domain Bacteria; kingdom Bacillati; phylum Actinomycetota; class Actinomycetes; order Kitasatosporales; family Streptomycetaceae; genus Streptomyces; species Streptomyces sp. NPDC006309. The sequence goes on from NZ_JBEXRO010000044.1 coordinate 7,045, forward strand.
TCGTCGACCTCGATGACGCCGAACTTCGCGTCCGAACCGCCCGCCAGCGCCGACGTGATGCCGGCCGGCATGTTGGCCCCCAGGGCGTTCGACACGACCGGGCCCGCGGCGCCCAGCGCCTCCGCGATGAGCCGGGTGGTCGTCGTCTTGCCGTTGGTGGCGGACACCAGGACGACGTCCAGGTTCTGGGCGAGCCGCCCGAGCAGGTCGGGGTCGAGTTTCAGCGCGACCTTGCCGCCGATCACCGACCCGCTGCCGCGTCCCGCTGCTCGCGATGCCGCAGCGACCGCCTTTCCCGCGGTCACGGCCAGCTTGGCCCGCGGCGAGAGCGGGTCCGAGGTGCCTGCCATCAGTTCTCGATCCTCCTTGCGTACGCGCCGCGCCTGTGGCCATCCGGCAACGTGGTGTGAACGTCAGCCTATCGAGATCCGTTCGTACACCCGAATCCCGGTCCACGCCTTCCGCGGCGGGGCATGAGCTGAACGAACCGTACCCTTGCCGCCATGCGACACGGTTCCATTCCGGGCGTCCACGGGCGCGTCCGGCCACTCACCCTGCTCGGCGACGCGGCACTGCGCGAGCCGTGCCGGGACGTCACCGACTTCGGCGCCGGCCTGGCCGCTCTGGTGGAGGACCTCTTCGCCACGATGTACGCGGCGCGCGGGGTGGGCCTGGCCGCGAACCAGATCGGGGTCGGTCTGCGGGTGTTCGTGTACGACTGTCCCGACGACGAGGACGTCCGTCACCTCGGTCACGTCGTCAATCCGCGCCTGGTGGAGGCGGACGGCCTGGTGCTCCGCGGCCCGGAGGGCTGTCTGTCCCTGCCGGGGCTGGAGGCGGGCACGGAACGGTACGACCACGCGGTGGTCGAGGGGTTCACCGTGACCGGGGAGCCGGTCACGGTCCACGGCACGGGCTTCTTCGCCCGGTGCCTCCAGCACGAGTGCGACCACCTGGACGGGCGCGTGTACGCCGACCACCTCACGGGCCTGCGCAGGCGCAGGCTGCTGCGCCGGATCGCCCGTGCCTCGTGGCACCGGTGAGGTGAGTCGCGCGGGAGGGGGCGGTCAGAACCCGGGACCGCCCAGCCGGTCCCCGGCCGCCGCGAGCCGCCCCCACAGCAGGTCGGCCAGGGAGCGCACCAACTCGGCCCGGGTGCAGGGTCGTTCGCCCAGCCACCAGTCGCCGGCCGCGTGCATCATCCCGACGATGCCGTGCCCCCACACCCGGGCCAGCCGCTGGCTCTCCGGCCCGAGGTCCACCCGCTCCTCGATGACCCGGGCCAGTTCCTCGCCCATGCGCCGCAGCAGCGGGGCGGAGTGCTTGCCCACGTCGAACCCCTGGTCGTGCCCGGTGCTGCCCTCCGCGGGGTGCATCAGGAACCGGTACACCTGGGGCCGGGCCTCGATGGCGGCGAGGTAGGTGTCCAGCGTGGACTCCACCCGCTCCCGCCGGTCCGCCGGGGCGTCCAGCGCGGCCCGCAGCGAGTCGAGCAGCGCGTCGGTGTGCCGCTTGGCGAGAGCGGCGTACAGTCCGCCCTTGTCGCCGAAGTGCCGGTAGAGGATGGGCTTGGTGATGCCGGCCTCCGCCGCGATGGCGTTCATCGACGCCTGCGGGCCGTCGCGCAGCACCACCCGGTCGGCGGCCTCCAGCAGCTCGCGCCGTCGACGGTCGGCGGACCGCTGCTGATCGGTCCGCTGCGTGGTGTCCATGTGCTCTCCCCACCCGTGCTGATTCGGTGACGCCAGCGCAAACTAACACTGACCGGGCCCCTGACATCGAACGGGATGCCGGGGACCCGCACCGGTTGACTTTTCCTACCGGTCAGTAACAGACTCGCGTTACCGCTAGTAACATCGCACTGCCGCCGCTGGAGGGGACATGGCCGAGTTCACCATGGAGCTGAACGACGAACAGAGGGAAGTCCGGGACTGGCTCCATGGCTTCGCCGCGGACGTGATCCGGCCCGCCGCCGCCGAGTGGGACGAGCGCGAGGAGACCCCCTGGCCGGTCATCCAGGAGGCGGCGAAGGTCGGCATCTACTCCCTCGATTTCTACGCGCAGCAGTACTTCGACCCCACCGGTCTAGGCATCCCGATGGCGATGGAGGAGCTGTTCTGGGGCGACGCGGGCATCGCCCTGTCCATTGTGGGCACGGGCCTGGCCGCCGTGGGCGTCCTCGCCAACGGAACCGAGGAACAGATCGGCACCTGGATCCCGCAGATGTACGGCGACGCCAGTGACGTCAAGGTCGCCGCGTTCTGCTCCTCCGAGCCCGACGCCGGCTCCGACGTCGCCTCGATGCGCACGCGGGCCGTGTACGACGAGGCCAAGGACGAGTGGGTGATCAACGGCACGAAGACCTGGGCGACCAACGGCGGCATCGCCAACGTCCACGTCGTCGTCGCCGTCGTCGACCCGGAGCTGGGCTCCAAGGGCCACGCGTCCTTCATCGTCCCGCCGGGCACGCCGGGCCTCGCGCAGGGCCAGAAGTTCAAGAAGCACGGCATCCGCGCCTCGCACACCGCCGAGGTCATCCTCGACGACGTCCGCGTCCCCGGCTCCTGCCTGCTCGGCGGCAAGCAGAAGCTGGACGAGCGGCTCGCCCGGGCCCGGGAGCGGGCGAAGGCCGCCGGCGGTGGGGAGAGGGTGAAGAACGCGGCGATGGCCACCTTCGAGGCCTCGCGGCCGGCCGTCGGCGCGATGGCGGTCGGCACCGCCCGGGCCGCGTACGAGGTCGCCCTCGACTACGCCAGGACGCGTGAGCAGTTCGGGCGGCCCATCATCGACAACCAGGGCGTGGCCTTCCAGCTCGCGGACATGCGGACGCAGATCGACGCGGCGCGGCTGCTGGTGTGGCGGGCCTCGTGGATGGCGGTCAACGGCAAGCCGTTCACGGCGGCCGAGGGATCGATGTCCAAGCTGTTCGCCAGCGAGACCGCGAAGACGGTCACCGGGCAGGCCATCCAGATCCTCGGCGGCAACGGGTACACCCGCGAGTACCCGGTGGAGCGGATGCACCGGGACGCGGCCATTTACACGATCTTCGAGGGGACGAGCGAGATCCAGCGGCTCGTCATCGCGCGGACGCTGGCCGGGATGCCGATCCGCTAGGTCGTGTCGTCGTGGAGCAGGCGGGAGTCCGACGGCACGGCCTGGGGTCGTCCGTTCGGATCAGGCCGGACCAGGGAGTCCTCGCCTGCGGGGACGCTCACCGGTGTCTCAGCGGGGTGAGCTGCTCGATGTCGTACTTGGCCCGCAACGCCTCGATGGCCTCCTGGTCCGGCGGGCCGCCGTTGCCGAGGATCTCCAGCAGCTCCTCGAAGTAGCGCTCGTGATCCGGCGGCGGACTCGCCTGGAAGAACATCTTCGCGGGCCTGTCCGTCGGGTTCGCGAACGCGTGCGGGCAGCCGGGCGGTACGACGACGACCGTGCCCGGCGTCGCCCGCACCACTGTGCTGCCCGAACCCGACTCCCACTTCCGCCAGTTGTCGGGGGTGCGGACGCGGGGCTCGAAGGCGAGGACGTCCAGTTCACCCTCCAGGACGTAGAACAGCTCCTCGCTGCGGGTGTGCACATGGGCGCCTACGTCGAAGCCCGGCGGGACCTCCACCTCGAAGGTGGAGGCCATCCGCGAGTGGGTTCCGGTGACCTTGAACGTCACCCGCTGGGCCGGCGTCTCCACGACGCGGCCGTGGCCCGGCGGCACGTACAGTCCCTCCGTCTCCGTCATGGGCCGGTCACCAGGTCACCGGCAGGGCCTCGGGGCCCCGGATCAGCGCACCCTTGCGGAACGGCACCCGGTCCGGCGGCACGGCCAGTCTCAGGTCCGGTACCCGGTCCAGCAGCGCGTCCATCAGCAGTTCCTCCTCCAGCCGGGCCAGCATGCCGCCGGGGCAGTAGTGCGGGCCGAAACCGAACGACACATGCGGGTTGGGACTGCGGGCGAAGTCGACGGTCTCCGGTTCGGGGAAGACCTCCGGGTCTCGGTTGGCGGCCAGGTAGGAGACGTAGACCGCGTCGCCGGCGCGGATGCGGACGCCGTGGACCTCCACATCCTCCAGGGCGATCCGGGACAGGCCGACCGCGTTGCGGTGCGGGATGTAGCGCAGGAGTTCGTCGATCGCCCGGGGGCGGATCTCCGGCTCCGCGCGCAGCCGCTCCACGAGGTCGGGGCGGGTCAGCAGCAGGTAGAACAGCTGCCCGCTGTTGTTGGTGACCGCCTCGCCGCCGATCTGGAGCAGGACGGCGAGGCCGACGGCCTCCTCCGGTGTCACCTCGCCCCGGCCCACGGCGGCACCGAGGAGCGAGGTGACGTCCTCGCCCGTGCTGTTCCCGCGCCCGCCGATCAGGTCCGAGAAACAGGCGCTCATCTCGCGCTTCGCCTTCTCGCTGACCTCCTTGCCGTGCGCGGAGGACAGGATCAGCTGGGTCCAGTTGTGCATCTCGTCCCGGTCACCGGGCGGCACGCCCATCAGCTCGCAGATCACCGCGATGGGGAACGGGCTGAGCACCGCGCTGGTGAGATCGGCGGGCGGACCGTCCTGGAGCAGCCGGTCCACCAACTCGTCCAGCATGCCGCGCGCCTTGTCCCGCAGCCGCTCCACGCCCTTCGCCGTGAAGGCGGCGGCGACCGAGCGGCGCAGCCGGGTGTGGTCGGGCGGGTCGAGGAAGCCGACCGCGCCCCGGTCGGGGATGAAGTGCGGGGCGAGCCGGGTGACGGGCTTGTCCATCACCGCCTCCCGGCTGAAGCGGGGGTCGTTGGCCACCGCGCGCACGTCGTCGTACCGGGTGACCAGCCACGCCCAGCCCTCGCCGTTGGGCAGTCGGACGCGGGTGACCGGGCCCTCCCGCATCAGCTCGGCCAGCACCGGGTCGAAGTCCGTCCCGCTCAGGTCGAGCGCCGGCCAGTGCCGGACCGGGGGCAGGAGCCCGGTGAGGGTCTCCTCGGTCATCGCCCGTCCCCGTTCGAGGTGGCCCAGCGGCCCACCGTCATCTCGGCGGTGATGCCGGGGCCGAACCCGGCGAGCAGTCCGCGCGCCCCGTCCTCGGCGCCGCCCTCGTCGAACAGCCGGCGCAGCGCGTCCAGGACGACGGCGCTGGCGATGTTGCCGTAATCGGTGAGCGTGGCCCGGCTGAACCGGAACGCGTGCGGCTCGACCTTCAGGAACTTGCTGAGGTCGTCGAGTATTCGGGGACCGCCCGCGTGGATGATGTAGAAGTCCAGGTCGGAGGCGTCCCAGCCGTGCAGGCCCGCCAGGTCCTTCAGCGCCGGGGCGAGCGGTTCCATGGTCGTGGGGACCCGCTTGTCCAGCAGGAAGTGGAACCCGGTGGCTCGGACGTCGTACGCGATCCAGTCCTCCGTCTTCGGGATCAGGTACGAGCCGTTGCGCTCCAGCCGGACGCCCGTGCCGCCCTGTCCGCGCACCACGGCGGCGGCGATGCCGTCACCGAACAGGCCGTTGGAGAGCAGCGAGCCGATGCCGAGGTCGGTCGGCTGGTAGCACAGCGAGCAGAACTCGCAGGCCACGATCAGCGCGTTGGCGTTCGGGTAGGCCGAGCAGAAGTCGTGCGCCCGGTTGATCGCCGCACCGCCGGCGGCGCAGCCCAGCTGGGCGATGGGGAGCTGCCGGGTGGTGCTGTCGAAGTCCATCTCGTTGATCAGCCACGCCGTCAGCGAGGGCATCATGAAGCCCGTGCACGAGACGTAGATGATCACGTCGATGTCGCTGGTGAGCAGCTCGGCGTCGTCGAGCGCGCGCTGGATCACCGCGGGGACCCGGGCCTTGGCCTCGGCCTCGTAGAGCTTGTTGCGGTCCTCGAAGCCCGGGTGCTTGAGGGTCTCCTCGATGGGCTGCACGAGGTGCCGGGTCTTCACGCCCGTGTTCGCGATCAGCCGCAGCGCGAGGGGAAGTTGAGGGTGGTCCTCGTGGCGGGAGCGCGCCAGCTCCAGCGTCTCCTCCATCGTGATCACGTACTCCGGGACCGATACCGAGGGTCTGCACAAAGTCGCCATGAACCGTCCCTGCTTTCCGCGTGCCGGCGGGCCTTCGCCCACCGGTCCGTAGGTGGTTCACCTCTGTGGGTGCTCCACCCACCGTCACCCGGGAGGCCCACGATCTCTCGTTGGACTACTCCGAACCGGGGACACCGGATACGGCGACCAGGGGGAATTCCGCCGCCGGACGAGGGAAAACACCGGGCCGGCCGTTATGACGACCGGGCAGGGCGGCCGGAGGGCGGCCGGAGGGCGGCCGGAGGGCGGTGCGGGGCGGTGCGGGGCGGCCGGGGGCCGCGGTGGGCGCGGGAACGGCTCACGCCCCCGCGTCCGGCGACGCGCGGGCGGCCCTACGGCGCCCCGCTGCTGTGCGCGATACAGGCCACGTCGATCCGGTCCGCCAGCTTCGCGAGCTCGATGGTCAGAGCGGCGACCGTGTCCTCGTCCAGCCGCTGCTCCCCGTCGTCGACGAGGTGCAGCCACCGCGCGCCCACGGTCCGCAACAACTTACTCACGTCGGCCGCCGCCACCTGCAAGGTACCGCGGTCGTCGACGATCAGAGGCAGGGTCACTTCGCGGTTCACAGAACGGGATGTTAGCCGCGTGGCGCTCACGCACCCTGCCAAACCGTGGTGATGTTGCAGAACTCCCGGATTCCGTGCCCGGACAGCTCACGCCCGTACCCCGACCGCTTGACCCCGCCGAACGGGAACGCCGGATGGGAGGCGGTCATCCCGTTGACGTACACGGCACCGGCCTCCAGGTCCCGCGCGAACCGGTCGACCTCGCTCTCGTCCCGCGTCCACACGTTGGAACTCAGGCCGAACATCGAGTCGTTGGCGATGAGGACCGCCTCGTCCAGGTCGCCGGCCCGGTACAGCGTGGCAACCGGTCCGAACGTCTCCTCGCGGTGGACGCGCATCTCGCGGGTGATGCCGGCGAGCACGGTCGGCGGGTAGTACCAGCCCGGGCCGTCGGGCCGCTGCCCGCCGCACAGCACCTCGGCGCCGCCCCGCCGCGCGTCCTCGACCAGCTCCTCCAGATCGGTCCGCCCCCGCTCGCTGGCGAGCGGACCCACCTCGGTGTCCTCCTCCAGCGGGTCGCCGACCCGCAACGCCCGCATGCCGGCGGCGAACTTCTCCGCGAAGGCGTCGTAGACGTCGGTGTGCACGATGAACCGCTTGGCGGCGATGCAGGACTGTCCGTTGTTCTGCACGCGCGCGGTCACCGCGACCTCGGCCGCGCGGTCCAGGTCGGCGGAGGGCATGACGACGAAGGGGCCGCTGCCGCCCAGCTCCAGCACCGTCTTCTTGATCATCTCCCCGGCGGTGGAGGCGACCGCCCGGCCCGCCGGCTCGCTGCCGGTCAGGGTGGCGGCCTTCACTCGCTCGTCGCGCAGGATGTCGTCCACCGCCGCGGAGCCGATCAGCAGCGTCTGGAAGCAGCCCTCCGGGAAGCCCGCCCGGTGGAACAGGTCCTCCAGGTACAGGGCCGTCTGAGGCACGTTGGAGGCGTGCTTGAGCAGGCCCACGTTGCCGGCCATCAGAGCGGGCGCGGCGAACCGGATCACCTGCCAGAGCGGGAAGTTCCAGGGCATCACGGCGAGGACCGGGCCGAGCGGGCGGTAGCGCACCCGGACCCGCGAGGCGCCGGAGTCCCGCACGTCCTGCTCGGGCGGCTCCTCGTCGGCGAGCAGTCCCTCGGCGCGCTCCGCGTACCAGCGCATGGCCTTGGCGCACTTCGCGGCCTCCGCCCGCGCCTGCCCCACCGGTTTGCCCATCTCGGTGGTCATCACCCGGCCGATCTCCTGCCGGTCCTCGTTCAGCAGGTCGGCGGCCCTGGTCAGCAGCCGGGCACGCTCGGCGAACGTGGTCGTGCGGTAGGTGCGGAACGTGGCCTCGGCGAGCTGGAGCCGGCGTTCCAGCTCCTCCTCGCCCATGGGTTCGTACGTCTTGAGCGTCTCGCCGTTCGCCGGGTTCACCGTCGCGATGGGCATGGCCGACCTCCCTGGGAGCGGGCTTCTTCCGACCTTCGCGCGCGGCAGGGCCGACCGCAACGCGTGGTCGCCTGTTCAGCCCGAGTGCTCCGCCAGCCGGTCGAGAAACGCGGCCTGGGCCGCGACGATCACCGCACGGGCCCGGCCGGGACCGAACCACGCCACCCGGTCCAGCTCCGGGAACTCCTGCCTGCGGCCGGACCTCGGCGGCCACTCCATGGTGAAGGTGCCGGGGACGATCGCCCCCGGGTCGAGGTCCCCCTCCACCGCCCACGCGGTGACGATCTTCCCGTTGCGCTGCACGACCTCACCCAGCGCTACGGCCTCGCCGTCGGGCGGCGCGATCCCCAGCTCCTCCCGGAACTCCCGCCGGGCCGCCTCCCAGGCCGGTTCGTCCGGCTCGTACTCGCCCTTGGGCACGGTCCACGCGCCCACGTCCTTCTTCGCCCAGAGCGGGCCGCCCATATGGCCGAGCAACACCTCCAGCCCGTCCTCGGTGTGCCGGAACACCAGCAGTCCGGCACTGCGCTTCGTCGCACGCGCCGTCACGGTGTGACCTCCGGGTGGGCCGCCAGCAGGGCCTGCACGGTATCGGCCTCCTCCGGACGCTTGTCCTCCCGGTAGCGGACCACGCGGGCGAAGCGGAGGGTCACACCGGCCGGGTAGCGGGAGGAGCGCTGGAGGCCGTCGTAGGCGATCTCCACGACGAGTTCGGGGCGGACCCGGATCACCCAGCCCCGGTCCTCGACGGCCAGCTCCCGGAGCCGTTCCGTCTGCCAGGCGAGCATCGCGTCGGTCATGCCCTTGAAGGTCTTGCCGAGCATCGTGAAGGTGCCGTCCGGGTTGCGGGCGCCCAGGTGGAGGTTGGAGAGCCTGCCGGTGCGGCGGCCGTGGCCCCACTCGGCGGCCAGGACCACCAGATCCAGCGTGTGGACGGGCTTGACCTTGAGCCAGGAGGCACCGCGCCGGCCCGCGCTGTACGGCGCGTCCAGTGCCTTCACGACCACGCCCTCGTGGCCGCGGGCCAGGGTGTCGGCGAGGAACCGTTCCGCCTCCGGGATGTCCGGCGGGCCCGAGGCGATCGTCCGGCGCACCCGCATGGGTTCGGGCACCAGCCGGGCCAGCTCCGCGTGCCGTTCGGCGAAGGGCAGGTCGAGCAGGTCGCGGCCGTCGACCGAGAGGGCGTCGAAGAAGACGGGGGAGACCGGGGTCCCCTCGGCGGCCCGCGCCACGTCCGTGCGTGAACCCACGCGGCCCGCCGTCTCCTGGAAGGAGCGGGGCCGTCCGCCGGCGTCGAAGGAGATCACCTCGCCGTCCAGGATGAACCGCTCGCCCCGCAACTCCAGCGTGGCGGCGACCACTTCGGGCAGCCGGCCGGTGATGTCGTCCAGGGTGCGGGTGTGGATCCGTACCGTGCCGCCGTCCCGGTGGACCTGGACCCGGATGCCGTCCAGCTTCTCCTCCACCGCGCAGGTGCCCAGCTTCTCCACCGCCTCCGCGACCGAGGAGGCGCTGTGCGCCAGCATGGGCAGCACCGGGCGGCCGACGGTGAGCCGGAACGCCTCCAGCGCCCGGGGGCCCTCGCCGAGCAGTGCCCGGGCCACCGCCTGGAGCGAACCCGCGAGCATCACGGCCCGCCGTACGTCCGCCGGGTCCGCGCCGGTCGCGCGGGCCAGCCCCTCCACCGCGACCGCGTCCAGCGCGCCCTGCCGGACCTCGCCGGTGAGCAGGCCGAGCAGGAAACGCTGTTCCGCCTCCGTGGCCGCGCCCATCAGCTCGCCGACGAGCCGGGCCCGCTCCGCCTGGGAGCCGGGCCCGGAGACCTTGCCCAGCTCGGTGAGCCGGGCGTCGACCTCCCGGACGGTGAGCGTGGGCTCGGCCGCCGGCGGGACCGGGCGGCTCAGCACCTTCCAGCCGACCCCGAGCCGGCCCTGCGGCAGGCGTCCGGCCAGGTAGGGGATGACGATCGGCACGTCGTCCGCCTCCGCGTCGCGGAACAGCTCCGCGAGCAGCGCGGTCTTGCGGGACCGGGCCGCCGTCGCGGCGACGTCCCGGGACACCTCGGCCAACCGGGTCAGCAGCATGCAGTCATGGTGCACCGCGGGTGCGCGCCCCACACCCGGACGGCCGCACCGGGTACGGCGAGGAGCGGAAGTCGCTTGATCACCGTCCCGCCGGCCGCCCGATGACCACCGTGCCGTATTGACAAACGCCCTTGCCGAACCTGCAATACGGGGATGAGTACCGACGACGTCCTCGCCGAGGTGGGCCCGCGGCTGCGGCGTATCCGCAAGGAGCGGGAGCTGACCCTGGCGGCGCTGTCCGACGCCACCGGCATCTCCGTCAGCACCCTCTCCCGGCTGGAGTCCGGCCTGCGCAGGCCCAGCCTGGAGCTGCTGCTGCCCATCGCCGAGGCCCACCAGGTCCCGCTGGACGAGCTGGTCGGCGCCCCGCCGGCCGGCGACCCCCGGGTGCGGGCCAAGCCCGTCCAGCGCAACGGCCGCACGTTCTGGCCGCTGACCCGCCAGCCCGGCGGTCTCCATGCCTACAAGGTGCGCGAACCCGAGCGCAGTCAGGCGCCGGAGCCGCGCACCCACGAGGGCTACGAGTGGCTGTACGTGCTGTCCGGGCGGTTGCGGCTGGTGCTCGGCGAGCACGACGTGGTGCTGGCGGCGGGGGAGGCGGCGGAGTTCGACACGCGGGTGCCGCACTGGTTCGGGTCGACGGGGGAGGGGCCCGTGGAGTTCCTCAGCCTCTTCGGGCCGCAGGGCGAGCGGATGCACGTCCGGGCGCGGCCGGCCCGTACGTGACGCACCCGACTGTTCCCTGATCGGCAAGCGACCGCTTAGTATGCGGTCGGACCCGGTCAGACGAAGCAGTCCCGTGGAGGCCCCGCATGCAGGCATGGCAAGTGCACGAGAACGGCGAGCCCGGCGAGGTGATGCGCCTCGCCGACGTGGAGCCGCCCACGCCGGCCGACGGCCAGGTGCTGCTGCGGGTGCGCGCCGCCAACATCAACTTCCCGGACGCGCTGCTGTGCCGGGGCCAGTACCAGGTGCGCCCGCCGCTGCCCTTCACCCCGGGCGTGGAGATCTGCGGCGAGACCGAGGACGGCCGGCGCGTGCTCGCCAACCCCGTGCTGCCCCACGGCGGTTTCGCCGAGTACGCCCTCGCCGACGCCCGCGCCCTGCTCCCCGCGCCCGACTCCCTGGACGACGCCGAGGCCGCCGCGCTGCACATCGGCTACCAGACGGGCTGGTTCGGCCTCCACCGCCGCGCCCGCCTGGAGGCGGGGGAGACCCTGCTGGTGCACGCCGCCGCCGGCGGTGTGGGCAGCGCCGCCGTACAGCTCGGCAAGGCCGCCGGCGCCACCGTGATCGGTGTCGTGGGCGGCGCGGACAAGGCCGCCGTCGCCCGCGGGCTGGGCTGCGACGTGGTGGTCGACCGGCGTGCCGAGGATGTCGTCGCCGCCGTCAAGGAGGCGACCGGCGGCCGGGGCGCCGACGTGATCTACGATCCGGTCGGCGGCGCGGCCTACACGCAGTCCGCGAAGCTGGCCGCCTTCGAGGGCCGGATCGTCGTCGTCGGCTTCGCCAGCGGCACCATCCCGAGCCCGGCCCTCAACCACGCCCTGGTGAAGAACTACGCCATCCTCGGCCTGCACTGGGGCCTGTACAACACCAAGAACCCCGAGCTGGTCCGGCGCTGCCACGAGGAGCTGACCGAGCTGGCAGCCCGCGGCGCGATCAAACCGCTGGTGAGCGAGCGCGTGCCGCTCACCGAGGCGGCGCACGCCGTGCAGCGGGTCGCCGACGGAGTGACCACCGGCCGGGTGGCCGTCGTCCTGGAGAAGGGAGCCGCCGCATGACCGACACCGAGGAACTGCGGCGCCGCACACAGCGGTTGCTGGACCAGTATCCGCCCGCGACCACCGACCGCCTGGACTTCCTCCGGGCCCGGTTCGACGCCGGCCTGGCCTGGGTGCACTACCCCGAGGGCCTCGGCGGGCTCGGCGCCCCGCGCTCCCTCCAGGGCGTCGTCAACGCCGAGCTGGAGGCCGCCGGCGCCCCCGACAACGACCCCCGGCGCATCGGCATCGGCCTGGGCATGGCCGCGCCGACGATCCTCGAGTACGGCACCGAGGAACAGAAGCGGCGCTACCTGCGGCCCCTGTGGACCGGGGAGGAGGTCTGGTGCCAGCTGTTCAGCGAACCCGGCGCCGGTTCCGACCTGGCCGCGCTCGGCACCCGGGCGGTGCGCGAGGGCGACGAGTGGATCGTCAACGGGCAGAAGGTGTGGACGTCGAGCGCGCACGTGGCCCGCTGGGCCATCCTCATCGCCCGCACCGACCCGGACGTGCCCAAGCACCAGGGCATCACCTACTTCGTCTGCGACATGACCGACCCGGGCGTCGAGGTCCGGCCCCTGCGCCAGATCACCGGCGAGGCCGAGTTCAACGAGGTCTTCCTCACCGACGTCCGCATCCCCGACACCCGCCGCCTCGGCAGGGCCGGTGACGGCTGGCGGGTCGCGCAGACCACCCTCATGAACGAGCGCGTCTCCATCGGCGGGATGGCCGTGCCCCGCGAGGGCGGCATGATCGGCCCCGTCGCCCGGACCTGGCGCGAACGCCCGGCACTGCGCACCCACGACCTGCACCAGCGGCTGCTGCGGCTGTGGGTCGAGGCCGAGGTCACCCGGTTCACCGGCGAACGCCTGCGCCAGCAGCTCGTCGCCGGCCAGCCCGGCTACGAGGGCTCCGGCATGAAGCTGGCCTTCGCCCGCCTCAACCAGGAGATCAGCGGCCTCGAAGTCGAACTCCGCGGCGAAGAGGGCCTGTTGTACGACGACTGGACCATGCGCCGCCCCGAACTCGTCGACTTCACCGGCCGGGACGCCGGATACCGCTACCTGCGTTCCAAGGGCAACAGCATCGAGGGCGGGACCAGCGAGGTCCTGCTGAACATCGTCGCCGAGCGCGTCCTGGGCCTGCCCGCCGAGCCGCGCACCGACAAGGACGTCGCCTGGAAGGACCTGGCCCGATGAGTACACAGCCGGATCTCCTCTACTCCGAGGAGGAAGAGGCGCTGCGTGCCGCCGTCCGCGACCTCCTCACGGACCACTGCGCCCCGGCCGACGTGATCACCCGCACCGAGTCGGACGCCCCGCACGACCTCGCCCTGTGGAAGCTGCTCGCCGACGGCATGGGCCTGGCCGGCCTGCTGGTGCCCGAGGCGCAGGGCGGCCAGGGCGCCTCCGCCCGTGAGGCCGCGGTCGTGCTGGAGGAGCTGGGGCGGGCGGTCGCCCCCGTGCCGTACCTCACGAGCGCCGTCGTGGCCACCGAGGCCCTGCTCGCCTGCGCCGACGAGGAACTGCTCGGCCGGCTGGCCTCCGGGCGGACCATCGGCGCCCTCGCGGTCGGACTGCACCTGGCCCCGGACGCCGCCTTCGCGACCGTACGCGCCGAGAACGGCACCCTGCACGGCGAACTGACCGGCATCGCGGACGCGGCCGTCGCCGACGTGCTGCTCGTCCCGGCCGACGACGGCGGCCTGTACGCCGTGACCGCCGACGCCGTCACGGTCACCCCGCAGGTCGCCCTGGACCTCACCCGCCCGCTCGCCACCGTCACCCTGGCCGGCGCGGCCGGCCGCCGGGTCGGCGACGCCGGACCCGCCGTGCGCCGGGCCCTGCGCGCCGCCGCCGGACTGCTCGCCTCGGAGCAGCTCGGTGTGGCCGACTGGGCGCTGACCGAGACGGTCCGCTACCTCAAGGAGCGCAAGCAGTTCAACCGGCCGGTCGGCGGGTTCCAGGCGCTCAAGCACCGGCTCGCCCAGCTGTGGCTGGAGGTCGTCCACCTCCGGGCCGCCGCCCGCGCCGCGGCCGACGCCCTCGCCACCGGCGAGGACACCGACGTGACGGTGGCCGTCGCCCAGGCCTACGCCGCCCCCGTCGCCGTCCGCGCCACCGAGGAAGCGGTGCAACTCCACGGCGGCATCGGCATGACCTGGGAACACCCGGCCCACCTGCACCTGAAGCGGGCCAAGGCCGACTCCCTCGCCTACGGCACCGCGGGCGCGCACCGCTCGGCGCTCGCGGAACTGGTCGATCTCCAGGGGCCCTGACCGGCCCACGCGGGGCGCGCAGTTCCCGGCGGGACACGTGAGAAGTGGGTGAACTCCCTGATCAGTGGGGCCTGTTGGTGAGATGCCGACCGCATACTCCCTTCGGCCCCATCCGGTGTCCCAGGGAGGCGGCACATGGCCCTCACCACCCTCGGCGCCGCCCTCACGGGCACGTTCGCCCTGCCCGCGCGTCCCGCCTCGGCCGGTGCGCACCAGCACCGCCCGCGCCCGCTCCGGCACGCCCACGCCCACCTGCGGCCGTGGCCGACGAGGAACTGGTCGCCGAAGGGAAGATGCCGGCCTCCACGCTGGCGAAGCGGTGGTCGAGGGCGTCGTACAGGCACGGCCACGTCACCGCCGTCACCTCCGGCGACCGTGCCGCCCGCACCCCTGGAGGCGCAGACCCAACGCCGCGCCTGCTACGACGGCCGGCTCGACGACCTCACCGGCACTGCCCCCGCCAGCCCCATCTCGCTGATCAGCGACAACTGGGCACCGCACTCCGCCTGGACGGGCGAGGGCACGTTCCCGGACGCCGAGCGGGAGAAGCCGCGCGGCATCACCGGCGCCGCCCACGCGCAGAGCCGGCAGGTCCCGCTTCCGGGCCGCCCCCGACCCGCCCGGTCCCGCCCGGGACGCGCTGTGGACGGAACCGCTCGCCGCGGGCGTCGACCGGCTCCACACCGACGACCTCGCCGGCCTGGAGCCTTCCTCGACGCCCGCCCCTCCGGTGACACCACACGAACGGCGGACACGTCAGCGACCCGGACAGACCCTCCGCTACGCCACACTTGCGGCCGAACGCCGCACATGGGGCGTGGCGGAGGAGGTTCTGATGGCCATTTCCATCTCTGTGGTGCTGCTGCTCCTGATCCTGGCCGTGATCTTCATGCGCAACGGCGCGCTGAAGGTGTCCCACGCCCTGGTCTGCATGATGCTCGGCTTCTACCTGGCCAGCACCAGCATGGCGCCCACCATCCACAGCGGGCTCACCGCGACCGCCGACCTGGTGAGCAGCCTGCGGCCCTGAGTCACCCGGTGGAGAAGACGCCGATGCCGTTCGGCACCGGACGCTCGGCGCCACCGCTCGGGTGGTTGCGGACCGACACGGCGCCGGCCCCCGCGGCGCGGGTCACCAGCTCCGTCGAGCCGCCGCCGTCGAGGTTGAAGGCGGCGGAGGCGCCCAGCGACCGCATGGTGTCCGCCTCCTCCGCGACGGTCAGGCCGCCGCGGTGGTCCGCGGCACCGTCCAGCGCCAGGAGCAGCAACTGCTGTCCGCCGCCCTTGTACCCCACGGCCGTGCGCACCGCCGAGGTGGTGTCGTCCAGGCCGGACAGCGGCGCGCCGCCGCGCAGCACCGGGAAGCCGCCGATCGCGAACGTGTACGGCACCCCGGACGAGGCCGCCACCAGGCGGTGCGTGACGTCCACCGGGTCCCCGACCGACAGCGTGCGCAGCCGCCGCGCGCCCTCCTCCCGGCCCACCAGGACCGTGGTGTCCGCGGGGATCGCCCCGCTGCCCGGGGTTGCGGAGACGGAGGCCACCCGGCCGGCGCGCACCTTCACCTCGTAGGTCTCCTCGCTGCACGGCGCCGACCGCTGGGTGTCGGTGCCGCACACGGCCCGCGCCCGCGAGGCGGTGCCCCACTTCGCGGTGAAGGCACCGACCGAGTTCACCGGCAGCGCGTACTGGTTGAGGCCCTTCAGGGCCAGCCGGCCGTCCGGTGTGCTCACGGTGCCGGCCAGGGAGAGGCGGTCCAGACGGGCCCGCCGGTCGGTGCCCACGCCGAAGACGTCCTGCGTGCCCGTCCCGGCGGGCAGCGCCGGACCGAACCGCTGGCCCTTGGGCACCGCCGCCTTGAGCACCTTCCCTGCCGCGACGGCCGGTCCGACGCTCGCGCCGGTGGCCTGTACGCCAGGATGCTGCGTCTCGGTGATGTGGAAGAAGTCACCGTTGACGCCCGCGACCGCCCCGGCCGAGTCCGCCAGCCGGGAGACGGTGGCCCGGGCCGCCACCACCCCCGGATACAGCAGGTCGACCCGGACGTGCGGGTTGGCCAGGTCGACCGTGAGCAGATGGGCGCGGGCCCTCCCCGCGCGGGCGTCGATGTCGAACTGCCGGTAGGTCACGCCCGGCGCGATCCGCCGGCCCACCGGGGCCGCGACCGCCGGGGCCGCCACCGCCGACGCCGTACCGGCCAGCACGCCGAACGCCGTGACCGTCGTGAGAACCGCTCTGCCCGCTGCCGAACGCCTGCGACGCCTCGTCACCGTGCCCCCTGATGTCTCGTCAACTGTCCCTTGGCCAGGGCAGTGCACCAGACTCGGACGGCCGGCGGGCCGACTAGGCGTCTACTACGCGAGAACGGGTGAGAAAACGCACCCCCTCGGGTGCCTCCAGCGAGAAGCCGCTGCCCCGCCCCGGTACGACGTCCACGATCAGCCGGGTGTGACTCCACACCGCGTACTGACTGCGCGACATCCAGAAGGTGACCGGCTCCTCGACGCCCTCCACGGACAGCTCCGCCAGCAGCACGTCCGAGCCGCCGGTGCGGAACTCGCCGTCCGGATAGCACATGGGGGCGCTGCCGTCGCAGCAGCCGCCGGACTGGTGGAACATCAGCGGACCGTGCTCGGCGCGCAGCCGGCGCACCAGCTCCGCGGCCCGCGGGGTCAGTTCGACGCGGGGTGCCGCGACGCGGGGGACGTCGTCTTCCATGTCACCGTCCTGGACAGCTGGGGCGTCGTACCCGGCCCAGTCTCACGTCCCGTCAGAGAACCGTCCAGAAGGCGTCCTTGCCCGCGCGCCCGGACCGGCGGTGGCCCAGCGCGTCGACCACCGAGCCGTTCGGGTCCCGGACGACCGGGCGCCGGGCACGACCCGGCCTGCCCGTGCGACACGGCTCCCCGCGCGACACGGCTCCCTGGGCGACCCGGCTCCCCGCGTGACGCGGCTCCCCGGGCGGCCGGCGGTGAAGGACGGGGCTGGAGCCGTCGTCGACCGCCGCCGGAGCCCTGCTGGACGTCGCCGGGGCCGCCCAGGACACCGTCATGGAGTCGCGGTGGCCGGCGTTGCCCGTGTGCATCCTCCACGAGCCCGGGATGCACGTCGTCGACGAGGCCGGACGTGCCTCCTGGTGGTGCGGCGGGACCGACGGACCGGACGGTCCGGGGCACGTCCGGGCGGCGGTGGGGGAGATGGACACGGTCCACCGCCCGCGCCGCCCGAACCGCGAGCGCCGCAAGGAACGCATGCCGCGCGGCCCTCACTGACACCGGCCCGGACCCGGCCGGCGGCGGCTTCGGGGCAGCCCTGTGGACCGCGTCAGTCTGTGGGCCCGCGCCGCCCGCGCCGTCCGCGGCGGGCCCGCGCGAGCAGCGGCAGCAGCGACAGCGCCACCACCAGGGCGACCAGCGGCAGCAGGTAGTCGTCGATGTGCGGCACGGACGCACCGAGGACGTAGCCGGCGAGGACCAGCGTCTGCGACCACAGCACGCCGCCCACGGTCTGCCACAGGGTGAAGGTCCGCGCGGGCACGCCCAGGGCGCCCGCCACCGGGTGCACGACCGTACGCAGCACCGGCACGAACCGCCCGATCACCAGCGCCTTGCCGTGGCCGTAGCGCGCCAGCAGCTCCTCCGCCCGCGCCGCCGCGTCCTTCACCCGCCGGCTATGAGTGCGCGCCAGCAGCGCCCGCCCGCCGTGCCGCCCGATGAGGTATCCCACCTGGCCGCCCGCCACCGCCCCCACCGCCGCGCACACCAGCACCTGCCACAGCTCCAGGCGCGCCGGCTGCTCGGCGCTGCCCGCGCACAGCACCCCGGCCGGGAACAGCAGGGTGTCACCGGGCAGGAAGAAGCCGACGACGAGCAGACCGGACTCGGCGAAGACCACCGCCAGGACGCCCAGCGCGCCGAAGGCGGCCAGGACCGAGGCGCTGTTCGTCGGGTTGACGGCGATCACCGGCCGAGCCTCCTGGCCTCGCTGGGACCTGTTCCGTCCACCAGCATCGCCTGCCCGGCACGGCCGTGCGCGCCAGCCGGCCCGGCGCAGACGCGCCCGGCCGGTCGCATAGAACACAGATCCGAAAGCAGGACAATGTGTCAAACGCCTCGACGGAAGGGACATCGGCAGGGAAACTGTCCTCAACGGACGTTCCTCCGCGCTCCGTTGCCCGACCGCACAGGCGTGGAGGACGGCCGTGTCGCGTGCCCCGGGGAGGGGGAGACCCCGACAGGGCGACTGACGCGCGAGACCACCCGCCAGGCCACGGCCGGTCGACACCGACCGGCCCGGTGCGGCCTGCCGAACCCAGACCTGACTGTTCATGACAGACGGAGGACGTCTTGAGGAAAGCTGTCCGTCAATGGCTGGCGCGTTCCACCGGTGCGACGGCCGCGGCGCTGCTGCTGGCCGGGTACACGGCCGGTGCCACGCACGCCGCCGACCAGCACGGTCACGACATGAACATCACCGCGCACTTCGCGGCGACCGTCGTCGCGGACCCGGACACCGCGACCTGCGGGGGTTTCGACGTGAGCGCGCGAGGGCGCGCCGCCGGCACCCCGATCGGCGGCAACGGCACATGGCAGGACCAGGAGAAGGCCTGCACGCTGAGCCTTCCCGGCCAGTACGACATCAACGGGACGGCGGTCATCGGCACCGGTGACGGCGACCGGATCACCCTCGGCTACCACCTCACCGCGCCGCTCACGGAGGCCCCCGTCGTCCACCCGTCCGGCACCTACTGGATCATCAGCGGCACCGGCGCGTACGCGTCCGCCACCGGCGGCGGACGGATGAACTCCGTGGTCGACCTCAACGACACCTCGCACGTCTCCACGAGCCTGCACGGCACCCTCTACTAGCGGCGAACGAAGGCGGCGGGCGGCGGGTGACGCCACCGGCCCGCCGCCCGCCGTCAGGGTTCCCGGCGCGGCCCCGGCCTGTCGTCCGGGCCTCCCGGACGACAGCCGTGGTACGACGCCGGAACACCTCCCGACCGCGCACCTGCGAGGGGCCGCCATGAAGAGCACGATGCAGGACCGTCCACTGCTCGTCCGCGACATCCTCGGCCACGGGCAGCGCGTCTACGCGGACAGCCGGGTCGTGCGCTGTGCCGACGGACCGGCCGCCCGTTCCTCGCAGTCCTTCGCCGGCATCGCCGGCCAGGCCGAGCGGCTCGCCGCGGCGCTGCACCGGCTGGGCGTGCGCCCCGGTGAGCGCGTGGCCACGCTGGCCTGGAACACCCCCGAGCACCTCGTGGCGTACTTCGCCGTACCGAGCATGGGCGCGGTGCTGCACACCCTCAACCTCCGGCTGCACCCCGACCAGTTGGGCTATATCGTCGAGCACGCCGAGGACGCCGTCCTCCTGGTCGACGCGACCCTGCTGGAGACACTCGCCCCGCTGCGGGACCGGCTGGGCGGCGTCCGCGACATCGTCGTCATCGGCGACGCGCCCAAGCCGGACCTGCCCCGGCACATCGCCGTGCACCGCTGGGACGAGCTGCTGGCGGCCGAGCGGCCCGGCTTCGCCTGGCCCGACCTGGACGAGCGGGAGGCGGCGGCGCTCTGCTACACGACCGGCACCACCGGCCATCCCAAGGGCGTCGCCTACAGCCACCGGTCGATCTTCCTGCACACACTCGGTGTGTCGTCCGGCGCCGGTTTCGCGATGCACGACGGCGACCGGATCCTGCCGATCGTGCCCATGTTCCACGCCAACGCCTGGGGCTGGCCGTACGCGGCCTGGCTGGCGGGCGCCGACCTGATCATGAACGGGCGGCTGCTGCACCCCCCGGAGCTGGCCCGGATCATCAACGAGGAGCGGCCCACCGGGGTGGCGGCGATCTGCACGATCTGGAACAGCCTGGTGCGCCACGGTGAGCAGCACCCGCTGGACCTGAGCGGCGTACGGCTCGCCGGCTGCGGCGGTGCCACCCCGCCGCGCGCCCTCCTCCAGCAGCTGAAGGACCGCTACGGCGTCCGGCTGAAGCAGGGCTGGGGCCTGACCGAGACCAGCCCGCTGGCCACCTTCGCCGTCCCGCCGCACGGCACCCCCGACGAGGAGGAGGTCGACTGGCTCGCCAAGAGCGGCCGGCTGATGCCCTGCGTCGAGGTGCGGCTGATCGCGGAGGACGGCACCGAACAGCCTTGGGACGGCACGTCGGTGGGCGAACTGGAACTGCGCGGGCCCTGGGTGACCGGCTCCTACTACAACACCGCCGACTCCGCCGAGAAGTTCCACGACGGCTGGCTGCGCACCGGCGACCTGGGAGTGATCGAGCCGGGTGGCTGGGTGGTGGTCAGCGACCGGCTCAAGGACGGCATCAAGAGCGGCGGCGAGTGGATCTCCACCATCGAGCTGGAGAACGCGATCATCGAGCACCCCGCGGTGCTGGAGGCCGTCGTCGTCGGTGTCCCCGACCCACGCTGGGAGGAACGCCCGCTGGCCTGTGTGTCGTTGCTGCCGGGCGCCGATGTCGGCGTCGATGAGCTGCGGGAGTTCCTCGCCGGGCGGGTGGCCCGCTGGTGGGTCCCGGAACGGTGGTCGTTCATGGACGCGGTGCCCAAGACCAGCGTCGGCAAGTACGACAAGCGGTCGGTGCGCGCGATGTACGCGGACGGCGCCCTGCGGGTCTCGGCCGCACCGCAGGTTCCCGGTCCGCCGTCCGCGCGGTGAGCGCCGCTGCGGTGCCCCTGCCGTCCCCGGGGCACCACAGCGGCCGGGGCACAGGAGGAACCCCGGCCGCCCGGCCGCTCACCCCGGCACGCCTCAGGTGGACACCCGTCGGGCCGCCTCGGCCAGCAACTCCCGCTGTCCGTCCGGTTCCAGACCCAGTTCCCGCACCAGCCGGAAGGTCAGCAGCAGCCGGGCCTGGAGTACCGTCTCGGGGTCCACGCGCCCCCCGCCGGACGCCTCCCCGCCGTACAGCCCCTCGGTGACCAGGCCTTCGAGGAACGCCGGGGTGAAGTCCTCCGCGCCGGCCTCCAGCGAGCCGAGCACGCCGGCGACGTAGCCGCTGATCTCCTCCGGTGCCGCGCCGTGCGGGAACCGGCGGCGGACCGCCAGCGCGAACGCGGCGCCGACCGCCTGCCCGTAGCGCGGGGCGGCGGGATCCAGGGCCGTGGACTTCTGCGCGAAACCGATGAAGTCGAACGCCAGCAGCGCTCCCAGGACGTCGAGTTCGGTGACGGTGACCGTGGTCATGCGGGCTCGCCTTTCGCAGCGGGGGAAGTGGCCGGAGTGCCGCGGGCGGCGGTGACCGTCGCGGCCGCGATGCGTTCGGCGTCCCGTCCGACGAAGCCGAGCAGCGCCGATCCGCGGGTGCGCATCCGGTACAGGCCCAGGTAGTAGCTGCCGGGCAGCGCGCCCACGCCCTCCGTGTGCCGGGGCTGCCCGGTCTCGTCGAGCATCGCCGGGTCGAGCCAGCTCCAGTCGGTGCGGTAGCCGGTCGCCCAGATCACCGCGGACGGCCTGAGGCGCTCACCGTCCGCCACCAGCAGCTCGGCGCCCCGGGCCGCGGTGATCCGGCCCACCGTCCGGATACGGCCGTCCGCGACCAGCGCGGGCACCCGGTCGCCGACGACCGGATCCGGTGCCCGCATGCTCACCGGCATGCTCATCACGCCGAGGACGCTCATCCACCAGAACATGTCCCGCCCGACGACGGTCTGCGGCAGCGCCGGTGAGACGGTGTCCCCGCAGCTGAGCACCACCCGGTGGGTGCCGGCCAGCTCCACGGCTATCTGCCGCCCGGAGTTGCCGTCCCCGACGATCACGACCGTGCCCGGCGGGACCTGCGCGGGGCCGTGGTAGTCACCGGTGTGCAGGGACCGGACGTCCGGGGCGAGCGCGGCGGCGAACTCCGGGATCCGCGGGGTGCCGAACGCGCCGGTCGCGATGACGACCTGGCCGGCCCGGCAGTCACCGTGCGCGGTGGTCAGCAGATAGCCCTCGCCGTCCCGGCGCAGGGCCAGCACCCGGTGGCCGGGCACCACCGCAAGCTCGAACCGCCGCGCGTAATCCCGCAGATACGCGGCGACCTCGTCCTTGCCGGGGTAACGCGCACCGGGGCCGGGGAAGGGCAGACCCGGCAGCGCGGAGAACCGCGCGGACGTGAACAGCCTCAGCGACTCCCACCGCCGCTGCCAGGTCTCGCCGACCGCGCTCCCGGCGTCGAGCAGCACGCAGGGCACGCCGGCCTGCCGCAGGTAGTACCCCACGGCGAGCCCGGACTGGCCCGCCCCGACGACGGCGACCGGCACGGTGGCCGGCAGCGCGCTCACCGGGTCTCCCCGGCGACCGCGCGCGGGCGGCGGCCGCCGACCGGGCGGGCCGGGGCGGGACCGCCGCGCAGAGCGGCCAGGACGACGGTGGAGGCGGCGGCACACACCACGGCCGCGACCCACATCGCGGCGTGCAGCCCGGTCAGGAACGCGCTGTCGGCTTCGCCCACCACGGCCCCGCGCAGGCCCGGCGGAGCGTGCACGACCGCCCGCAGGGTGCCGCCGAGGGACGTCCGCGCCCCGGCGGGCAGCGCCCCGGCCGCACCGCCCAGCGCGTGCCGGTAGACCGACCCCAGGACGGAGCCGAGCACCGCGACACCGAAGGCCGTACCCAGGTGCCGCACCGTGTTGGCGACGGCGGACCCGGCGCCGGCCTTCGCGGGCCGCACCGCGGACATCGTCGCCGCCATGCCCACCGCGAACGTCGCCCCGAAACCCAGCCCGAACAGCGCGTGCACGGCCTCGAAGACCCAGACCGGGGTGGCGGCGTCCACCACCGCGTAGAAGACACAGCAGGCGGCCATCAGCAGCCCGCTGCCGCCGAGGGCGACCGCGGGGCCCCAGCGGGCGATCAGCCGGGTGGCGGCGGCACCGGACACGGTCGAGCCGACCGCGAGTGGCAGCGTCAGCAGCCCGGCCTGCACGGGCGTGAAGTCCCGCAGCTGCTGGAGGTAGAAGGAGAGGATGTACGTCGCCCCGGTCGCGACGAAGAACGAGGCGGCCAGCGCCGCCGCGCCGATCGCGAACCGCCGGTCGGTGAACAGCGACGGGTCGAACGCGGGCTGGTCCTTGCGGCGGGCGGCCACCATCATCACGGTGAGCAGGACCAGACCCAGCAGGACCGGGCCGAGCACGACCCCCTCCAGCCAACTGCTCTCCTCACCGCCCTCGATCACTCCGTAGACGAGGGCGCCGACACCGGCGACCGACAGCAGCACCCCGGTGACGTCCACCCGGGGAGCCCCCGAGCCACGGTTCGCCGGCACCAGCACGCCGACCATCGCCAGCGCGACGACCGCGAAGGGCACGTTGACCAGCAGCAGCGTCCCCCACCAGAAGGTGGACAGCAGCGCGCCGCCGACGACCGGCCCGGCCGCGATGCCGATCCCGGCCGACATCGACCAGTAGCCGATGGCCCGGGCCCGCTCCCCGTCGGGGAACACGCTCGCGATGACCGCCATCGTGCAGCCCGGCACGACGGAGGCGCC
This sequence comes from Streptomyces sp. NPDC006309, assembly GCF_040613095.1. NCBI lineage: Bacteria > Bacillati > Actinomycetota > Actinomycetes > Kitasatosporales > Streptomycetaceae > Streptomyces > Streptomyces sp. NPDC006309. The sequence continues at coordinate 30,663 of NZ_JBEXRO010000044.1, forward strand.
GACCCCCATCACGGCCCGCCATCCGATGAGTTCGGCCGGGCTGGACGCCCACGCGCCGGCGAGGGACGCGCCGAGGAAGACCACGAGGCCGGCCAGCAGCACCCGCCGCCGGCCGAACCGGTCACCCAGGATGCCCGCCGTGAACAGCAGCGCGGCGAAGGTGAGCGTGTAGGCGTCCATCGACCACTGCAACTGGGCGTTGGACTCGCCCAGTCCGCTCTGGATCGACGACAGGCCCACGGTCATCACCGTGTTGTCGATGGTCGCGATGAACATCATCAACGCCATCGCGCCCAGTATCAGCCACCGTTTGGGGTCGGCGGCCCGATCAGTTCGCATGTCGGTTGTCCTCACTCCTTGGACCGGACCCGCCGGACCCGCAGGTCCCGTCCGGGGCGGACCGGCCGGGCCGCCGGTGAGACGGCCCGGCCGGCCGGTCAGTTGGCGTCGAGTGCCCGGCGCAGTTCGCCGGCCAGGACGCGCAGCCCCTCGCCGCGCATCACCGTGTAGTGGTCACCCGGAACGTCGACGAGGCCGGCGTCACCGGGGAAGTACGCCATCCAGCGCGACGCGGTCTCCGCCGTCGCACCGCCGTCCGCGGCCCGCAGCGCCAGCACCCGTCCCGCGAAACCGCGGGGCGAATGGCGAAGCAAGGCACGGTAGTTGGTCCGGAACCGGGCGAAAATACGGCTCAGCGTGGCGAGGTCGACGTCGTCCGACAACGCCCCCGCCGCGCACGCCTCGCTGTGCAGCACCTGCACGGGCGGGCGGCCGTCGAACGCCTCGGGCGGCAGCTCCCAGTCCACGCCGGCCAGTCCCGCCAGGTCCCGGGCGAACCAGGTCAGCAGCACCTCGTCGGTGACGGGCGCGCCCTCGGCCGGCCCGGGCGGCTCCAGGAGATCCACCACGGCCAGCAGGTCCACCTCGGCGCCCGCCGCGGTGAGCTGGGCGGCCGTCTCCAGGGCGATCACCCCGCCCATCGACCAGCCCCCCAGCCGGTACGGGCCCTCGGGCAGCGCCTCGCGGACCGCCGCCGCGTAGTGCGCGGCCATGTCCTCGACACTGAGCAGTTGCACGTCCGGCGACTGGAGCGCGTAGAACGGCTGGTCCTCACCGAGGAGTCCGGCGAGTTCCGCGTAGCAGAGCACGTCACCGCCGACCGGGTGCACGAAGATCAGCGGGGGCCGCGAGCCGGTGGTGCGCACCGGCACCAGTGCCGTGCGGCCATCGTCGCCGCTGCCGGCCTCCCGGACCGCCTGGGCGAGCAGTTCGATGGTCGGCCGCGCGAAGAGGGTGGACAGCGGCAGGCTGCGGCCCAGACCGCGGGCGATCCTGGCCATCAGCCGTACCGCGAGCAGCGAGTCACCGCCGAGTTCGAAGAAACCGGCGGTCACCCCGACCTCGGCCAGGCCGAAGAACTCCGCCCAGATCTCCGCCAGCCGGCGCTCCACGTCGTCGCGGGGCGCGACGAAGCCGGTGCCTTCGGCGGCCACCTCGTCCGGTGCGGGCAGCGCCGCCCGCAGGATCTTCCCGTTGTCGCTCAGCGGCAGTTCGTCCAGGACGAGGATCCGCTGCGGCACCAGATAGCGGGGCACCGCGCGGCGCAGCGCCTCGGTGATCCCGGCCTCGGTGTCCGTCCGTCCGTCGTCGAGGACGACGTAGGCGATCAGCCGCTTGGGACCGTGCTGTTCGCCCGCCGCGACGACCGCCGCGGCCCGCACCCCCTCGCACTGGGTGAGGGCGGCCTCCACCTCGCCCAGCTCGATGCGGTACCCCTGGATCTTCACCTGGCAGTCCTGCCGGCCGAGGAACTCGATGGTGCCGTCCGGCAGGAAGCGCCCCAGGTCACCGGTGCGGTACAGCCGTTCACCGGTGACCGGGTGGTGCACGAAGGCGGCCCGGGTCTTCGCCTCGTCGTTCAGGTACCCGCGGGCCAGACCGACACCGGCGATGTAGAGGTCACCGGGCACCCACACCGGGCAGGGCCGCATCGCGCCGTCGAGGACGTGGAAGCGCTGGTTGCGCATCGCCCTGCCGTAGGGAATGCTCACCCAGTCCTCCCCGACCTGCCCGATCGGCTGGCAGATCGACCAGATGGACGCCTCGGTGGCGCCGCCGAGGCTCCACTGCTCGGCGTCCGGCAGCAGCAGCCGGATCCGGCCGGGCAGCGTCACCGGGATCCAGTCCCCGCTCATCATCACCAGCCGTACCGGCAGCCCGGTCAGCCCGTTCGCGAGGGCGTGCTCGGTGAACATCTCCATCAGCGCCGGCACGCTGTTCCACACGGTCACCCGGTGCTCGGCGACGAGTTCCGCCCAGCGGGCCGGTTCGCGGTGCGCGGACGGCTCGGGCAGGACGAGCGCGCCGCCCACCGACAGCAGCCCGAAGACGTCGTAGACCGACAGGTCGAAGTTGAGCGCGGACAGCCCCAGCGCCCGGTCCGCCGCGGTGACGCGGTAGCGCTCGTTGACGTCGACCACCGTGTTCAGGGCCGCCCCGTGCTCGATCATCACACCCTTCGGCAGCCCGGTGGAGCCCGAGGTGAAGATCACGTAGGCGAGGTCGGCGGGTCCGGCGCCGCACGGGCCGAGCGGCCGGTCGTCACCCTCGTCGTCGGCCCGCACCACGGTCCTGGCCACGCCCTGCGGCCACACGGCGGTGTCCTCCACCCACGGCTGGGTGACGACACGGCTGATCCCGGCGCTCTCCAGCAGCACCCGCAGCCGTTCGGCGGGCACGCCGGCGTCGATCGGGACGTACGCCGCCCCCGCCCGCAGGATGCCGAGCGCGGCGACGACCTGCTCCCAGCCCTTGTCCATCACGATGGCCACCAGGTCGCCGGGACCGGCTCCCTGGGCGCGCAGCCGGTGCCCCACCTGGTTGGACCGGCGGTCGAGACCGGCGTACGTCAGTGTCAGCGCCGGCGTGATCACCGCGGGTTCGTCCGGCCGCGACGCGGCCTGTGCGAGGACCCCGTCGTGCAACAGCCCGTCCGGTACGGGCCCGTCGGTGGCGTTGGCCGCGTCCCGCACGTCGAGATCGGCCGCCGGGACGAGAACCGGCACGGGCCGCTGCCAGGCCCCCGGGTCCCGCGACAGGTCGTCCAGCAAGCGCAGATAGGCGGCGAACATGGCGTCGACACAGCCCGCGGGGAACAGCTCCTCGATCACGTCCCAGTTCAGGACCAGTTCACCGGCCTCCTCCACCGCCTGGTGGTCCAGCCACACCTGCGGGGTGCGGACCGAGCTGCTGACCTGGCGGCCGTTCTCCCCGATCCCGGCCAGATACTGCACGACACCCCGCCGCTCGGTGTCCTGCTGACCGGCGAAGTTCACCAGGCTGGTGAAGACGACCGGCGCGGCGGCCCGCACCGATCCGCCCCTGGCCCGGTTCAGTTCCCTGAGCACCTGCACCCCGCTGACCTGGCTGTGCTCCATGTCGCTCCACAGCCGGCGCTGCACCTCTTCGGCCCGGCCGGCGAACGCCTCGGTGGCCGCGTCGTGGATCTCCAGCAGCACGGTGGTGGAGAAGTTGCCGATGACGTCACCGACCTGCGGGTGCAGCGGCAGACGGTTGAAGAACAGCAGGTTCAGCGAGAAGTCGGGGGTGGCGCTCCACGCCGCGATGACCTGCGAGTACGCGGTGCACAAGGCCGCGGACGCGCTGACGCCCGCCGCCGCCGCGTGCCGCTTGAACCGGGACCAGTCCCGGCTCGACAGGGTCGCTCCCCGGTGGCTGAACACCGGCCGGTCCAGGCTCGACGGATCGACCGCCAGCGGCAGTTGCGGCGCCGGCGGCAACGTGTCGAGCCGGTCCCGCCAGTAGGCCAGTGCCCGGTCGTACTCGGGCCCGCTCTCCAGGGCACGGGCCTGCCGGACGTAGTCCCGGTAGCGCAGCCGCAGCTCGGGCAGCGTCTCACCGCGGTAGTGCGCGGCCCACTCCTTGAACAGGATCGACGTGCTGAAACCGTCGATGATCAGGGCATCGAAGCCGGCGTGCAGCCGGACCACCCGGTCGTCGATCCGGGTCACCCGCACGTCGAACAGCGGCCAGCGGGCGGTGTCGAACACCTGCCGCCGCATCTCCTCGTGGACGGCGGTCAACGCGGCCTCGCGCCCGCCCGGATCCAGCGCCCGGACGTCGTTCTCCCGGATCACGTACGCCGGAACGTCCCGCAGCACACGCTGCTCACCCTCGGCCGTGAAGACCGCCCGCAGCATGTCGTGCCGTTCGATCATCGCCCGGAAGGAGGCGGCGAGACGGTCGGTGTCCACGTTCTCCAGGTCGATCTCGATCTGGAAGTAGGTGGAGGTGCCGCCCAGTTCGAAGACGTCACCACGGCCGACGAGGTAGGCCTGCTGAAGGTCGGTGAGCCCGAACGGCTCGTAACGCTCCGCGTCCTCGGCCCGGGACTCGGTGCCGGTGTCCGCGGCGGCCTGCCCGGCTGCCGCGTCACCGTCGGTTTCCTGAGCACTCCCGGCTTCGGGGTTGCCCTCGGCTTCAGGGTCGTCCTCGGCTTCGGCCGCGGTGCCGAGGGCGCAGAGGATGTCGTCGGCGATGTCGTCGCCGCCGCGGCCGTTGAGGAACGCCGTCATCGGCAGCAGGACGTCGAACCGCCGGCTCAGGGCCAGCCGGATCTTCATCGCGATCAGTGAATCGAGACCGAGCGCCTGCAACGGCTGGCGCCCGTCGAACCGGGCCGCCTCCATACCCAGCGCCTGCGCCACGGTCCGTGCCACGAACGCCCGCACCGTCTCGGGCGTGAGGGCGGGTACTTCTTCGGCCACGTCCGCCGGGTCGGGGGCGGAGGCCGTCAGGTTCACGGTCTGTGCGTGCGGCCCAGGCACCACCACGGACGTGGGTACGGCCGCGGGTTCCGCGCCGGGCCGGGTAGCGGCCGGAGCGAACCGCACACCGTCGGCCTCGGCCACCAGCCGCCCGTCTCCCGCGACGAGCCGGATACGCGCCCGGGCGCCACCGTCGAACAGTTCCGCATGACAGCGCAGCCCGTCCTCGGGGCCACCGCGGCGGTAGTGGACGAAGCGGTCCAGGCCCACCGGCACGAGGGCCGGTCCGCCCACGGGGAAGCAGGCCAGTGCGGTGTGGAACATCGCGTCGACCAGACCCGGGTGCAGCAGATAGGGCTCCGCCTCACCCGACACGGCGGCCCGGATCGCGGCCGTGGCCTCGTCCCGGCCGAGCCTGATCCGCTCCACCCAGCGGACGGCCGAGCCCAGATACAACGCACGCTGCCACAGCAACCGGTACAACTCGTCCCCGGTCAGCTCCCGGCCCGACTCCACCACCGCGAGCGCCACCGTCGGCGCGGCCGGCGCGCCCGAGCGGACCTGCCCCTCCGCGTGCAGCTGCCAACCACCGGCCGCATCCTGCGCGTAGTACCGGAACGCCCCGTCGTCCACGACGAGCTGGACGGCGCGTTCGGTGATCGCCGACGGGTCGGCGCCGGCCGGGGCGAGCACCAGATCGAGCGGCAGCTCCAGACCCTCGACGGACACCGGCCCCGGCCCGGCCAGTTCGGTGACCGCCTCGATCGCCGACGCCAGGAACACCCCGGCACCGACCACCGGCCGTCCGCCGACCACGATGTCGCCCAGGCAGGGATGCGCCGCCGGGTCGAGCCGGGCGGCGAACTGCGCCTGCGCCAGCGGCGACGGCAGCCGCACGCCCAGCAACCGCACCGGCTGCACCGGCCGCCCCTCCGGACGCGGCCCACTCACCGTGACGACCGCAGGATCCGGGGTGAGCCAGTAGTGCTGGTGTTGGAAGGGGTAGGGGGGTAGTTCGGTGGGGTGGGTGTTGTAGGGGGTGAGGAGGGTGGGCCAGTCGATGGT
>NZ_JBEXRO010000045.1:0-34166 GCF_040613095.1 Streptomyces sp. NPDC006309
CTACGACAAGAGGGCCTACGTCTTCCACGGCACCGTCACTGTCGCAGCGGTCCGCTTATGGCTCCGGCCGTGATCCGCCGGACAGAACCTAGGGCGATCAACTTCTCGTCGTGCGGATTGCGGCCGGCTTCCATGCGTAGCTTCGCGGCCACGTCACCGGCAATCCGGTCGTAGTCGACAAAGAAATCTCTGGCCACCTCGGGGTTCAGATAGACGAACCGCGCTGTGTTCGCGGGCCGTCGCGGGTCGGCCAGCACCGGTGAATACAGCGCACGACCGAGTTGATTCATGGCGAGCACGTCATAACGGGCGTTACCGATCCAGGCCGGCGCATCGGACATCGCGTCGAGCACCTGCTGCAACGTCGAGCGCACCGTCACGGCAGGCCTGCGCCGGCGTGGGCCGCTGGGCGCCCCGGATTGCCGCGCGAGGTGGAACAGGTGGTCACGCTCGGCCTCGTCGAGTTGCAAGGCAGAGGCCAACGCCTCGAGCACGCCATCGGAAGCACCGGCGAGGCTGCCGCGCTCCATGCGCACGTAGTAGTCGACCGATACCCCCGCCAGTAGCGCTACCTCCTCGCGGCGCAGACCTTTGACCCGACGGTTGCCGCCGTAAGCGGGCAGGCCCGCCTGCTCGGGTGTGATGCGGGCGCGACGCGAGCTGAGAAACTCCCGTATCTCGGTGCGTAGATCCATCGTGGCCATCCCCTCACCGTAAGCCCGTCCCGCGATCTAAGGGGTACCCGATGCGGTCGTCGCGGTGCCGCCGTCTACCGGGATGATGGTGCCCGTGAGGTAGGACCCGGCCCGGCTGGCGAGAAACACGGCGATACCCGCCATGTCGTCGTCGCGGCCGAGCCGGCGCAGAGGGGCCGCCGCAGCGATCGTGTCGCCGATGGCATCGAGCGTGGACGCCATCATCTGCGACGGGAACACTCCCGGTGCTACCGCGTTCACCGTGACGTGCTGTGGGCCCAGCTCTCTGGCAAGCACTCTGGTGAGTTGATGGAGTGCCGCTTTGCTGCTGGCGTACGAGTAGTTGGGCGCCTGGGCGACGTGGATGGCGGCGATACTGCCGATGTTGATGATCCGCGCGGGATCATCGGCGGTGCCCGCCTTGCGAAGTGCGGGGAGCAGCGCCTGCACTAACCAGAACGGCGACTTGAGGTTGAGGTCGATCACTGTGTCCCAGGCCTCGTCCGGGAACGTCTCCAGCGGCTCGCGCCACATGGCTCCCGCGTTGTTGACGAGGACGTCCAGGCGTTCCGAGTCAGCCTTGACAAGATCAGCGAGGCGCTGACACTCGTCGTGCCTGGACAGGTCGGCGGGGATTGCTCGGACGTCGCCGAATTCGGACAGCAGACGCTGTGCCTCCGCGCACCTGTCTGCCTTGCGTGAGCTGATGACGACGCGGGCGCCCGCCTGGAGAAGGCCGCGGGCTATCATCATCCCAATTCCCCTGGTGCCGCCAGTGACAAGGGTGTACTTCCCACGCAGATCGAAAAGTTCTGTGTGAGTGGTGCATTGGTTGTCCGCCATTGGTCTCCGTCCCTTCTGTCGTGGAAAAATTCGCCGACACGGTCGCGGATTCGGGGCAGCTGATCGAACTGATGGGAGTAAAGCTGCAGTGCGTGTCCATGGAGCGTTGTCGGCGCTTTCGGCTCAACCAGGTTGACAGGCGTTCGGGACGTCTGGGAGACCCTGGTGATACAGGTACTGCGAGAGCCCCCCTGCCTGGTGCGCTGACCCACTGAGACACCTTGGGTCTGAGACACCCGTACAGGTCACATAACGCCGTCCAGCCCGGTGTCCTCCGGCAGCTGCGCCAGGGCCCCCGCCCGGATCTCGGGGAACGAGGCCGTCATGTCCGTGCCGCGCCGTGAGCGCAGCAGCGCCCGCCCGCCCGCGTACACGGCGAGCTGGGCACGGTAGCCGTCCTTCTCCAGACTGTGCCATGTTTCATGAGCCATGGACCCCTTGATATGGACGGGGGCACCTGTGATCGTCTCGGCCTTGCTGCCCAACAGGGGGGCAGCCACCCCTTCGTCGAGTTCGCGACTGGAGCATTCGCGACGGCCGCGTGAGCGAGGGGACGCCGGGAAACAAACTCACTTCCGTGAACACATAACGCCATGATCTGCACTTATTGTTGCTTTTCATGGTTTGACGCTCGCCGTGGTGATTCTCTTGCTGGTAGGCGGGGCGGGTGGAAGGAACTGCGGTCATGAGTGGTGGGCAGAGTGGACTTCCCCGGTTGCTGACGGCAGCGGAGACGGCCGCGCCGGTGGATGCGGTGGATGTGATCGCGGAGGACCTGCGGCGGCGTTTCGAGGCTACGAAGGTCTCTTTCCTCATCGTGGACCTGACGGGGAAGGCGGTGGCGCGGCTGTCGACCGCCCCGGCGGAGGACGGGCGGGAGGTGGAGCGGATCCCCTTGTTCGACAGCGTCTACGAGGAGGTGATCCGTACACAGCGGCTGTATCAGGAGGCGACCGGTCAGGGGCAGCGGCTGATCGTGCCGGTCACCAACCGGGGGGATGCGATCGGGCTGCTGGAGCTGCTCCTGCCTGCCGCACCTGGCGAGGACGTCCTGGATGAGGTCGGGGAAGCCGCCCATGTCCTGGCCTACATCGTGATCGCCAACGGGCGTTTCACCGACTTCTACACCTGGGGGAAACGATCCAGGCCGCCCACCCTGGCGGCAGAGATCCAGTATCAGTTGCTCCCCCTGTCATTGTCGTGCGAGGCCGCGCAGTTCACCCTGTGCGGGAGCCTGGAGCCGTCCGAAGACCTCAGCGGCGACACCTTCGACTACACCCTGGACCGGGACGCGCTGCATGTGTCGGTGACCGATCCCATGGGCCACGACATCGACGCCGCCCTGGCCGCCACCGTCCTGGTGGGCGCCCTGCGCGGCGCCCGCCGAGCCGGAGCCGGCCTGGCCGAACAGGCCCACCGCGCCGACCAGGCCCTGGTCGAGCACGGCCAAGGGCACGCCACGGGGCAGCTGCTGCGCATCAATCTCCGCACCGGGCGGGCCCAGCTCGTCAACGCGGGACACCCCTGGCCGCTGCGGATGCGTGAGGGCGCTGTGGAGGTGATTACCTGCGAGGTGGACCATCCCTTCGGGCTGTCCGAATTCGCGACCCTCCCCTACCGCGTTCAGGACCTCGATCTGCGCCATGGTGACCGTCTGCTCATGTTCACCGACGGCATGGTCGAACGGCACGGGGAGAGGGTCGACCTGCGCGCCCTGCTGGAGCGCACCCGGGGCCTGCACCCGCGGGAGACCGCGTTGATGCTGACGTCCGCAGTCCGTGACGCTGCCGGCGGCCGGCTCGAAGATGATGCCACCGTGATGTGCCTGGACTGGCACGGTCCCCAGGAGACCCAACGACACGTCAGCTCCGGCGCGGACGCCCAACAAGCCTCAGCCGGCCGCACAAAGCAACAGCCGTGACCACAGTGCTCACTGGACAGTGCCGGGCTGGGACGAGCCGGTGTACGAAATTCTCGGAATCGATACCGCGCGCGAAGATGGCGCAGTAGCCGCCTGGTAGCGGAACTGGGCCTTCGAGCCACTGAAGGCCGTCGGTCATGAAGCAGCGTCTCGTGTCGCGAAAGGAGCGGGGACGACGCCACCGTAGTGCCCTTCGTGTCCACGCACTGGTCGCGCGGAGGCGGGTCCTGCAAGAACGGCCGCCGCCCCCGGGAGTCAACGGGGCGGTGCTGTTCGGGCATTTCACCGACACCGCGCCCGTGCCGTCCTGGCCGAGGGCCTCATCAAGAGCGGCAAGGGCTACGTCGACGAACGGCTTGTCGACCCGTTCTGTGGTACGGCCGGCCTCGTCCGGATCCTCTCGGGCGCGTGCGGGGGATCGGTGCGGGGTGCGTTGTGGTCGGGTAGGGCGTACACGTGGGCTGTAGACCTGCTACCGCTGATCGAGCCGATGCTCGCCGAGGGCTGGGTTGTGCTGCCGCCGGAGGGGGCACTGCCGGGCGGGCTGGTGATGGAGCAGAAACCGGACGGCTACCGGGCCCTGCTCTTCGCCCGGCCCGGCCATGTGTTCCTTCAGTCGCGTAACGGTGCCGACCTCACGCCGGCCTTTCCCGACCCTGGTGGCCGCCGCGCCGGCCCTGGACCGGCCCGACCTGGACGGTGAGCTGGTCGTCGTCCACGACGGAAGGCTGCACTTCGGTGCGTTGCAGGGGCGAGGGCGGCGCCGTGGCCGGGGCGCCGCCGCGGCAGCGGTGCAGCGGCCGGCGCACCTGATCGTGTTCGACGTTCTGGAGGCCTCCGGCGTGGCACTCCTTGACCGGCCCTACCGTGAGCGCCGATCCCTCCTGGAGGGCTTTTTCGCTGACGGGGTTCTCGTCGCGCCGTTCAGCCTGTGTCCGGCCACGACGGACCGGGCTGTCGCCGAAGACTGGCTGGACCCGGCGTGGGGTGCGGCGGGCATGGAGGGCGTGATCGTGAAGGGCCGGCCCCAGGCGTACCAGCCCGGACGGCGTGGCTGGATCAAGGTGCGGGCCCGGTCCACACAGGAGGGCCTGGTCGCCGCGGTCGCCGGCACCGTTCACGAGCCGGGCGCCCTGCTGCTGGGCCGATAAGCAGCGCCGGGGGAGAGCCGGGCCGCCTCTGGTGGCTCGCGATCTCGTAGACGCCCATGATGCCGCCGTCGCCGGTGCGCGTGATGAGGTCGACGCCCCTGTCGGTTTCCAGGTGCGCGCCGTCGAACGGCAGGTGCGCGTCAGCCACGGCGAGGCAATCCGCCGCGACCGTCTGGAGGCCGTCACCGCACTGGCCTGCGCCGCCAGCGACCACCGGCGGGCCATGTGGATGCGCGGCGACGCCATCCTCAAGGGCGTCGGCACCGACCGGATCGAGGCCCTGCGCGGCGAGAGCCACATGACCCGCAGCGCAATCACCCGCCCGCTGGTCACCCTGCGCGTCCTCATCGAGGACCAGACCGTGCGCGCCGCCGCCGACCGGCGGTTTCGAGCATCAGCTCCACAGCTGCCTGGACGGTGCTGACCTGCTCGGCATTGAAGCCTGTGAGGGTGTCGGCGCCCTGTCCCGCGCTGAGATGGCGACGGAAGAGCGCGTCGAACTCCTGGTGGCCGGTGGCCGGCAGGGCGGGATCCATCAGGAGGTGCACCCGATGACCGGTCAGCTCGATCACCTGCCGGATTCCCGCGCGTTCCTCCTTCGCCGCGAGTGTCGCGTCGCTCCGGAGTTCGTTCGCGAGTGCGGCCAGTTCCCTTTTACAGAACTGGTTTGTCGCGAATTCTGCGCAGCGCTTGGTCGAGTGCGTGCCGAACCGTTGGTTCAAGAGCGATGCCGACAGGAATTCTCCGGCTGCCGGGACCGGCTGGCCATGCGTCAGGTGCGACGCACTCGAGTAGCAAGTCGTCCGGATACCCAAACCTATCGTGGTGTGTCTGCTTCAAGTGTCGTGGCACAGCAGCTCCTTCGGGTGTCGTGTGCGCGCCGCGGCTTCCCGCCGACGAAAGAATTCGCTGACGATGAGTTCCGCCGCTGCTCCGTCTTCCTTGTCGGATCGATCCCGAACGACGGCCCTGCGTCGGCTGGTCACCGCCAACGCGCTCAGTTCGGTGGGAGACGGCGCGCGGTTCGCAGCGCTTCCGATGCTGGCGATGTGGAGCACCGGCGACGTGTTCTGGGTCTCCGTGGTCGCGGCCGCGGGCCGGGCTGCCTGGCTGCTCGCACCGGTCATCGGCACCCTGGTGGACCGCATGCCCCGGCGTCGGTCGATGGTCGGCGCGGACCTGGCGCGCAGCGTCATGCTGCTCCCGCTGGTCGCTCTCCTGGTGAGGGGGCCCGTGCCGGTGGCGGTGCTGGTGCTGGTGACGTTCGCCTCGGGCGTTGCCGAGGTCTTCTTCGACAGTGCCGCGCAGGCCGTCGTGCCGGCACTGGCCCCTGACCACGAATTGGAACGGACCAACGCCCGGGTGATCGCCGCGCAGATCACCGGGACCGGCTTCGTGGGGCCGCCCCTGGGCGCGGTGCTCTGGGCGGTGTGGCACCCGCTGCCGTTCCTCCTGGACGGCGCGACGTTCGCCGCGTCGGCGCTGCTGCTCATGAACCTGCCCGAGCGGACCGGGCACACCGGGCCAGGGGCCGGCGAGCGGCGCGTCCGACACCTTCTGCGCGATACCTGGGCCGGGCTACGGTTCCTGGGACGGGACCGTGTCCTGCGCCGCCTCATGATGGTGGTCGCGGTCCTGGGGGTGGGCCAGCAGGCGGTCTACTCGATTCTCGTGGTGTACGCGGAACAGCGGCTCGGGCTGCCGCCCTACGGCTACAGTCTGATGCTGGTCACGGCGGCCGTCGGCAGCCTCGCCGGAGCGAGGACGGCGGCCCGGACCGCGCGGTGGCTGGGTCCCGGCCGGAGCCTGTGGGCGCCGGTCGCCGTCTCGGCGCTCAGCTATCTGGTCGTGGCGGTGCTGCCCTGGTGGCCTCTGGTCGCCGCCATGCTGGCCCTCAACAGCGCTGCGGTGGTGCTGTGGAACGTGTGCACCGTGTCCCTCCGGCAACGCCTCGCCCCGCCGGACATGCTGGGACGGGTCACCAGCGGCTACCGCCTCGCCGCCTGGGGGGCCATGCCGATCGGCGCCTCGGCGGGCGGCGCTCTGGCCCAGCAGGCCGGACTCGACACCCCATGGGTGCTGGCCGGCTTGCTTCTCCTGGCCTGTCTTCCTCTCCTGCGGGGAGTGGCTTCCGCAGGATCCGGCGCGGGAGAAGCAGACAGTGGTTCATCCGGAAACGCTGGCTGAACCGCTCGCGGCCCGACTACCCGACCGGCGTGGCAGGTCCGTCTCACAGTTGCTCGAACGGGTGAGGGTTGCCGTAAGTCGTGGCACATGACGGGACGAGAATCGCCTTTCGCACCCTCGGGCAGGGGCCGCCGCTGATGTGCATCGCCGGTGGGCCAGGCACACGGACGTGGGGAACCCGGGCGCGCTCGACCGGCATCGGACGCTCGTCCTGGTGAACGTGCACGCCGCGGTGACTTCGGACGTACCTGCCGACCAGGCCGGCTGAGCGTACACCGAGCAGGTCCACGATCCGGAAGCGGTCCGCCATCACCTGGGAATCGGTCCGGTGGACGGGCGCTGTCACGTTGACTGTTGGCGTGGGCTGATCTTCGGGTCGATCACGCTGGAGGGGCCGTACGTGGAGAGCACGCCGCCGTCGTACAAGGGCCACCGGTACCCGGTCGAGGTCATCTCCCACTGCGTGTGGCTGTATGTATCACCGCTTCCCGCTCAGCTTCCGCGAGGTCGAGGAACTCATGCTCGAGCGCGGGATCGTCGTCTCCTTACGAGACGATCCGCCGCTGGTGCGCCAAGTTCGGGCAGACCTACGCCAACGCGCTGCGCCGCAGGCAGCCCCAGGCCGGAGACAAGTGGCACCTGGACGGGGCCTTCATCAAGATCAACCGGCGGTTGCAGTACCTGTGGCGGGCCGTCGGCCAGGACGGGAACGTCCTCGGCATCCTCGTGCAGAACCGGCGGGACAAGGCTACGGCCAGGCGCTTCTTCCGCCGCCTTCTCCACAAAGACCCGCACGGCGCCGAGGGTGATCGTCACCGACAAGCTGCGCTCCTACGGCGCGGCCCACCGCGAGGTCATGCCCTCCGTCGAGCACCGGCAGTCGAAGTACCTGAACAACCCGGCCGAGAACAGCCACCAGCCCACCAGACAACACGAACGCGCGACGAAGGGCTTCCGCAGCGTCGGCGCAGCCCAGCGGTTCCTGTCCGCCTTCAGCGGCATCTCGCCCCACTCCCGCCCCCGACGGCACCTGATGAACGCCCCCGACCACCGCACCGAGATGACCACCCGCTTCTCGCGATCTGGGACCAGATCACCGGCACCGTCGGCCAGCCCAACGCAGCTTGAACCAAGACTGAAGGCCTGGCCCGCCACACCCTGGCACCACGTCACATACCCACGTGCCCAACAACGTGACAGCGCCCGCTCGTGCGCTTCGCCCGCCGCACCGCCGCGGCCACCATGCTCATTGCCCTCCTCCTCCCTACGACCGCGCACGCCGCCCCGGCAGCCGCCGCGCCCAGCGACCGCGTCGCCCTGCCCGTACGGGACGCCCTCGCCCAGTTGTCGGTGCGCACTGAGGACCGCACCGGGTATGAGCGCATCAAGGTCTGGCGTGCCGGGCGGTTTGTCGACAGCAGCCCCGCCCGGCACATGCCTGGGGAGTTACTTCTTGGTGGAGCAGGGGTCGCAGCAGGAGGGGGCCGGTTCGATGCAGACGGAGACGGTGTCGGTGTTGTTGGTGGTGTCGGGATCCTTCTCCTTGGCGGTGGCGGTGGCGGTGTTGCTGACCAGGCCGGCCTCGGTGGCCTTGGCCCGCAGCACGAGCGTGGCGGTGGCGCCGTCGGCGAGGTCGCCCACCGTCCACTGCCCGGTGGCCGGGTCGAAGCGGCCGGGTGTGCCGTCGGCGGACAGGAAGGTGAGGTTGTCCGGGAGCCGGTCGGTGACGGTGACGCCCGTGGCACCGTTCGGGCCGGTGTTGTGAACGGTGACGCGGTAGGTCACCGTCTGGCCGACGGTGACGGTGGTCGCGTCGGCAGCCTTCGCCACGGTCAGGTCAGCGGCCGGTTTGACCTGCGTGACCTGCTCGTCGGAGGTGGACGTCAATGGCTCCGGCCTGTCACCGAGCCGGTTCTCGTAGGAGGCGGTGGCGGTGTTGCTGATCTGCCTGCCGCCGCTGGCCCGGTCGATGGTGACCCGGTACTCCACCGTGGTCCCCGCGGGCTGGGTCTCGGTGCTGGGCAGGGTGCCCCCTGCCGCGCCGGATGCGCCGTTGCCGAGATGGAACACGACCTTGTCCGCCGCGGCGTCGTAGTACGCCTGGTCATCACCTCGCGCATCACTCTTCGCTCCGGAGTTCGGGCCGTCAACGATCCGCAGGGAACCGGGCAGATACGTCGTACCCACCGGGATGACGTCCGTCAGGACGAGGTTGTCAGCCCCGCCACCACCCGCGTTCCTGGCGGTGACGCGGTAGGTGACGACATCGCCCACCTCCAGCGGCCCCGCGGGAATGGCGGTCTTGGCGAGCAGCACGTGGGGAGCGGTGCCGAAGAAGATGCCGTCCAGGAGGTTGCCGATGAAGCGGTTGCCGCCGGCGGCGGAGATGGAACGGAAGGCGAAGCGCGTCAGTGTCTGGCCTGCCGGGACGGTGTAGGTGCCGGTGTAGTAACCCCAGGCGGTCTTGCCGTCGGTGAACCGCCTCTGCTCGGCCATGGAGCCCGGTGCGCCGATGTCCAGCGCCATGGTGTCCTCCCCCTCGCGGCCGCGGTGGTACAGCCGCCAGTACAGCCTCGTACCGGGCGTCGTCTGCAGGTCCTGGTAGAGCGTGGACACCTGATTGGCGTTGAGCTCGGCGAACTGGGCGCCCTCCGCTGCCGGCACACCGTTGAAGCCCGACCGCCACAGCTCGATCATGTGGTCGGAGGCCGTGGTGTGCCAGCCCGGAACCCACTTGGCCGCCTGGCTCTGCGAGGCGTCCGGCAGGACTTCGTAGTTGGTGACGGCGGGCTGTTCGAAGCTGCCGTTGACCAGGGCAACCCGGAGCGGAACAGTGGGAGGTGTGGCCATGGTTGGTTCCCTCGCGTTGGCACTGCGGAATGCACCGCCGACCGGCCGCACTGATGCGTGCCGTGGCGGAGCCGAAACAGTCAGTAGCGGACCGCAATCACAAGGGCACGTAAAGTCACAGGCGGTTGAGATCAGCCAACCCCATGCGGCAGGTTTGCCAAACTCACCCCGGACACCCCTCGGCACGCCGTCACCCACGCCGGATCGGCGCACCACATCCGCCACATCCGCCTCTGGGCTATCTCCCGTCCAACCCGTCATGGCCGAATGCCCCTGGCGCACCTCTTGCACTCACCCTTGCGCGGGCTGAATCGGCTGCCTGTGAAGTTGACGCTTCCAGCGCGGTGATTCCGCGATGCGCCTTCCGCTTACACGGAGCGCCCACGGCATCGGCGTACGTGACGGCCCACGCCAGAATTTCGACCAGGTACTCGGCCACCAGCCCGGCGTGAGCTTCCCCGAGACGCTGTAAAAGTGACGGAAGGTCAGATTGGTCTCATGAGAGGAGCCCAGACGATGCCTGCTCCAGGAAGTACCCGCTAGTTGCGTGAGCGTGCGGTCCGGATGTACCGCGCTGCCGAGCCGAAGTCCGCGATCGGCCGTTTGGCTGAGGAACTCGGCGTGCATCACGAAGCCCCTGCGGTCCGGCCAGTGGGCGCGACGTCGACGCGGGTGTGGGTCACCGGGCCGACTCCTTCCCCGTCCGGGAAGGGAATGAGGACGCCGTCGACATCCGGGAGCAGGTAGGGCGGGCGCATCGATTCTCCCAGGACAGCCAGGACTGAGGTCAAAGAGCTTGCGCGCGGCGATCAGCAGAGTGGTGAGCCGACGGCCATGCCGGGCGTCGTGGAATTCCTACGCCGAGGCCAGCCACAGACCCGCTCGGCCGAGGGGGTTCTCCCGGCGGTCGGCATGAACTCCCAGCGCGCGATGGGCGGCGCGTGCGGTCGGGGAGGGTGACGTAACCGCGGCTGGGCCGGTGGTCGGTGGACGAGCGCCTGCCTCCGGGCTGGGGAAGGGGCGAGGGCGCATCCGGGTTTTTGACTGCTCGGCGATGGCTGGGAGGAAGAGCTCGAGGGCGACGAGACCGATGGCTCCGAGACGAAGTTGATGGCGTCGAAGCGCTCGTCGAAGGCTCGATGGTGGTTCAGGGCGTGGCTGACTGCGAAGGTCAGGCTGTTCAGCTGGCTGCGCCGCAGCGGGTGGCGAGGAGTGGCGTTGCGGCCGGGGCCGCAGCCGAGTTCCAGCAGCCGCGTGCGGCGCAGATCCGGACGAGGATGTCAGCGCCGGATCCGCTACCGGGCCGTCTGGTGCATTCCATCCGCGGGGGTACGGGCAGCCGGCTCTGCAAGGCTGGCCCGTGGTGCGCTGGAGGGCGTGGACGCCAGACCTCGGTGACGCAAGGACTCGAGGAAGATTGGCAGGCGGACGAGGCCGGGTTCGTAGAGGGTTCCGCGCCAGCTGGTGAGGTCCGGCGGGCGGGGCCGGGGAAGGCACGGGCGAAGTCCCAGCAGCGCAGCGACTTGACCCAAGGCCGGATAGTCAGGGCTTGTTTCCCAGCAAGCCCTGACTATCCGGCCTTGGGGTAAGGGCCGCCCCGCGAGCCAGGCGTTGCCCTGATTGGCTCCTTCGGCTCTGGTCCGGCAGTAGTGGCTCGATCCGCGGCCCTCTGCGCGTCGGTCAGCGGCAAGCTGACCGACGCGTCACTTCGTCGTTCCGCTATCCGAGAACCGAAGACGATCCGCAGCCGAGACTGGCGCGGCTGGCGACCGTGAAGGAGATACTTCCGAAGTTCTCCCAAAGGTTGTTGATGTTGGCGAACAGCCACCTCGTCGTCAGGCTGTGGTCAGCCGATGACAGGGTGGCCGTGCGTCCCTCCGTCCCTGGCCTGATCCGGAATTTCACCACGGTGTCACCCAGCTTCTGCGGCGGCGTCTCCTGGGCGCTCAGTGTCGTCCCGGTGAGAGTGCCCGGCCCTGCCACCCACTCCACATCGGCCACCGCCATGACCGATGCCAGATTGACCCGGTGGATGTGGTACTGCGCCCCGATGGGGTTGCGCGTGGTCTCCGGACGCCACCTGAATGCGAAGGTCGACCCCGGCGCGATCCACCCGCCGAACGGGTTCGGCGACGACGATTCGTGGATCACTCCCTCACCCAGCCGGGCACCGATCACGTTGCGCCAGTAGAACTGCGGGTTGAGCCACGCGTTCCCCGGCCAGATGCACTCCGGCTCCCTCACTGCCGTGGCCTGCGCCGCTGCGGCAGGTGGTCCCTGTGCTGCGGCGGCGTTCGCCGGCAACGACGTCCCCAGCAGCATTGCCGTGACAAGCATCCCCAGCCCCCATGCCCTCCGTCGCGTCCGCGACTTCGGCACGGCAGCGCCACTGCTGCGGCCCACCGATGTGTTTCCCGCTGCGTACATGCTTCAGCCTTTCTCTGTTGCGTCCCCCGTCTGCGGTTCCGGGTGAGTGCCCGAGCCGCCGACGGGCCGGTCCGTGGGTGGTGGGGTCAGTCCTCGTCAGGGCCGAGGACGCGGCCCTTGAGCTTGATCGGGTTGGCGGCGCCCACCTTGAGCTGGCCGTCGGTGTAGCGGCCCGGTGTCGCGCCGTCGACGGCGGTGACCTGGGCCGCGTAGCCGAGGCACTCCTGGTTGGTGGACAGGGACGGGTTGTGGTGAAGGTCAGCGTGCGGCCCCCGTCGCCGAGGGTGCCCTGAGTGGTTTGCAGGTTGCCCTTCGCCTGGAGGGTGTTGACGTCGTGGTAGGCCCAGGAGAGCCAGCCGGTGAACACGAAGCCCGTGGGTGCCTTCAGGGTGAAGGTGACGTCGCCCGGGTTCACGGGGTCCGGGACGGTGCTGAGGATGCCGAAGCTGAGGTGGGCCGGTACTCCGCCCGGCGCGTCCTCGACGATGCCCTGCTGGAGGATGTACAGCTTGTTCTCGGATCCCGGTTGGACGGGGGCCTGGGTCTGCGTGGCCATGAGTTTCCCTTCTGTGGATGGGTGGTGTCCGCGTGGGCGGATCCGCCGGTGGCGGGCTTGGGGACCGGGCCCGCTCACTCATGGCCCGGGGCAGGAGCGGACGTCATGAGCTAGGCGGACGGCGCGGTGTCGGTGGGTGAGTGGTCGGCCAGGAGCGGGCCGAGGACGGCGAGGATGCCGAGGGGATGTCCTCGAAGAGGTAGAAACGCGCTTGCCGACCGCACCGAGACAGGAACGCGTAGTGCAGCCACTTGCGGTCGAGTGGATGGGCGAGCGGAGCGTTCGGGAAAGGGCCCAGGGGCCCGAGCCTCGGAACGGTGGGCGTCGACACGTTTCGGATGTTAACTCACCGTTGTATTGCTATCGCAATCTGTAACGTTCGGGAGGGTGGTCGGGGAGCACAGAAACGTTTACTTCCGCATTCAGGGTTTGGACAGCGCAAAGAGTTGCCTCTGGCGGATGGCCCACCACAGGGCTCAAGGTCCCGGCGCGTGCTCTCGCTATTCCTCCTCGTCTCCCAGGACGCTTGCCTTCAGGCGTACTTCCGGCTGGCCCGAGACCTTCGCCCGTCCGTCGGTGTACCGGCCCGGCTCGGCGTCCGTCAGGGCCCGGATGCCGAGCGTGTAGACGAGGGCCGCCGCCGGATGGTCGGGGGTGTTCCCAGGTGGGGTTCGTCGGTGACGGCCAGTGACCTGCCGTCGTCCCGCACGGTCGTCGTCGGCTCCCCACCAGGGAGCACCGTGCGATCCGTGCGGTAGTACGCGCAGGTCGCCCGGCCGTCGAAGACGAAACCCGTGGGAGCCGTGAAACGGTGCTCCACCCTCCCCGGGGCCCATGGACCGGTGGAGGAGACCCGTACATGGATCACCTCGCTTCCGCCGCGCGGGATCTCCACTACGACTTCCTGACGGACCAGCAGCCGCGCGGCCGTCGCGATCGCGGCACCGCTGTCACCGTCCTGCGCACTGTCACCGTCCTGCGCGCCGTCGGCTCTGCGGTCAGGCTCCGGCTTCCCCTCGGGCTTCGGGCGGTCAGGCTCCGGTTTTCGTTGCACGCTTCGATCACAGCTTTAGGAGGACACGGAAATGGCCACTGACGTACAGTCAAAGAAAGAAGCCTATGCACGGGGAGAGGCACAGGGGCGGCCCGATGCGCTCGCCGGATGGCCTCACGCCGGCCCGCCGCGCGACGGCACCCGCGGCGAGAAGGACCAGTACGCCAACGGCTACGACTGGGGTTACGAGCAGGGCCGCGCGCAGAAGCTGGACCTCGTGGTGTGGCAGGAGGGCGGCGTCGAGGACGCCCCCGGCGGTCTCGGCGCCACCATGAACGTCTGTGTCCGCACGCCGAACTGGAGCGAGACCGTCGACGCCGGCGAGCGCGAGCACGTCTTCACCGCCCCCACCGGCTTCCGCTGGAACGGCACGGTGGGCGCCCGATACAAGCGCGTGGACCAGACCACGGGCGGCGACCTGCCCCCCGTCCGGGCCACGGTCGGCGAGGACGGGCGCACGCTGACCTTCACCCAGCACGTGCACCTGAACACGACCGGCGACGACAAGGACTGCATCGTCTACACCTGCGGCCTCGAAGCGGTCGACGGCGCCAGGCTCGGCCGCTTCACCGACGGTGTCGCCCGGGTCGGCACCGCACCCCCGGCGGAACTCAAGGCCGAGATCGTCGGGGACGAGGACTGAGAGAGCGGGCGGTGACGTACGAGCGCTCCCGACCCTGGACTGCGCCGGAGACAGCGGGTTTCCGCCGTGATTTGGCTCGGACCGATCACCGGATGCACCGCGACCTGGACTGCGAGGACCGTCGCTTGGTGGTCCAGCGGGATGTCGAGCGCGCTGCTGCCCTGGCGGAGCCGGTCCGCCGTATCCCCCAGCCGCGGCGGCGGGCACCGGGCGTGGACTACCACCGGCTGTCAGCCCGGGAGCATAAGTGGGTGTTCGACGAGCTGATCGCGCCGTCGTACCTGAGCGGCATCGTTCCCCGGGACGATCCCCGGGCGGTCTACGTGCTGGGCCAGCCAGGGGCGGGGAAGCTGCTGGCAGCCAGGATGGTGAGGCGAGCCATGCGGCCGGGGACGACGCAGTTGGTCGGCGACGGCTTCAAGGCATCGCACCCGGACTATCTGCGCTTGCTGGAGGAGGATCCGCGCCATGCCGGGGCCGCGATCCGGGCCGACTACCGCGCCTGGTTCGCCGAGGTCGAAGCGTATGTGCGCCGGCTTCGCGGCGACGCACTGATCGAGGGCGCGCCGAGCAGCGTGGAGGAGTGCCTGGCTAGGAGTTGTCTTCAGATGTCACGCCCACATCAGGGGTGATGCGAGGGTGACGGCTGCTTGGTAGGACTCGGCGGTCTTGTCATAGCGGGTGGCGAACCTCGCCACTGCTTCAAGCGGTTGAAGCAGCGTTCGACCACGTTGCGCCGCTTGTAGAGCTGCTGTCGAAGGCTGGTTCAACGACCGGACGCTGACGGGGTGTCGACGGGTGTCACGGCGGCCGGAGTAGCGCGGCGCCCCTCACCGCCAGCAAGCCACACCTGGATTCGGACACCGTCAGAACGGCCCAGTTTTCCTGCCCATGTCTAGCGTCCAATAGTGGATCCATGGGCCCCCTTTCGCATAGCCAAATCCGGCTTCGCGAATGTCGTCTGGTGTATACCAATTGCATCCAGGAGCGCACTGCTTTCTCTGCGGTATCGAATCCCAAGGCTACATTTTCCGACCGCCAGGTATGGTACCCTGCCTGCTCCATCGGTTGTCCAGCTTCTGTGGTCAGTGTTCCGTCAGGGCCGCGGTGCATGTTTTTATCGCTCTTCAGCCAATCCTTGTCCTGACCTGTCAAGAATAGGCTGTGGGCGCTCGCTATATGCGTCAACACTCCTGAAAGCTGGAAGTCTGGGACGCCGGGCGGCATGGTAGCTTCTGAGGTGTTCTGGTCAAGGGGCGGGTAGTTCTCCGGATGTGTACGTGCGTCTGTGACGAAGCGCCGTAGCTCTTCCTGCTCAGGAGACCAGCTCAGGAGGAGATCGTCAGGGGGCCGAGGGGCGAATTCCCCCGTCGTGGGGTGTCATCGTGATTCCTCTTTATGTAGGAACAGACTTCAGCGGCTGGGGCCAGACGGCTCCTTCAAGGCCAGACCGCCCGTTACCCCGACCGGGTTCGGTTGGCACACGCGCGGACCCGAATTTGCGGCTAGCGCCGAGCGCCCTGGGCGCGACCTATTTAGGCGCCGGTGCGTCGTACGCCATCTTCCTGGTTGGGTCAGATCTACAATTCGTGTGGCTAGCGAAGTCATCCAACCGGGCGCGCGAAATGTCTACTTCTTCCAGGACATCACCACCCCAGCAACGTCGCAACTCCTGCGAGAAGCGGCGATCGGAGAAGTTGGTGGCCATTGCGCCGCTTGGTACGCCTCCGGGCTGGAGCGACGCTTCCCGGAGGCGATCGCCCGTGCGTCATGGACGCGGCTGTCGTTGATCGGGCTCGGCGTGGTCCAGGCCGCGGCCGGCCGTCCGCTCGCCTTCACCGTCACGGGTGGGAACACCAACGACTGCACCCAGTTCACTGCCGTGATGGACGCGATACGGGTGCCCCGCCTCGGACCGGGACGCCCCCGCGTCCGGCCCGACCACGTCATCGGCGACAAGGGCTACAGCTCCAAAGCGATCCGGGCCTGGCTCAGGCGGCGGGGCGTCGGCCACACCATCCCCGAGCGGGCCGACCAGATCCGCAACCGGCTCCGACGCGGCAGCCGAGGCGGGCGCCCGCCGGCCTTCGACAAGCAGCTCTACTTGGAGGTTAGCCGTCGCCCCTGCGTTCCTCCTGACGCCGCTGATACCGCCAGACTGCCAGCAGGGGCAGGGTGTCGGTGTCCATGCCGGGCTCCAGGGGGCCGATGCGTTGTTCGGCCTCCACGCAGCACGGATCATCGCGGAAGGCCAGCGCCGCGACCGCGTACGCGCGTGTGCGTTGCCGCTCGTCGTGGGTGAGTTCCACCAGCACCTCCCCGTTCTCCGGCCCGGGACCCCGGTAGTGCGACAACCAGTGGCAGGTGCGGTCGCGTACGTCGGGGTCCGGGTCGTGGGCCAGGGTGAGAACGGCGGCCAGTGCCTGCGGGCGCAGCACACCGTCGCCGCCGTCCAGCAGCTCGGGCACCCAGCTGCGGATCCGGGCTCGGGGTGCGTGACATGCGACAGGCCGATGGTGTCGGCCTCCGGGCCGCCGACCCATGTCAGGCCGTTGAGCAGGACGTCGAGCACGTCGGTGTCCCGCTCGTGGGCAGCCCAGGGGACGAGGTCGCGGGCCGGGTCCTGGAGGGCGGGCTTATGGCGCTGAGCGTCCGCGATGAGTGTGCTCAGCAGCACGTCCACCCCGAAGAGCCGGAGCAGCGGATCGGGGTCGCGCCGAGCCGGACGGCCTCGGCCCAGGTCTCGTCGTCGAGCCGCTCGCCCAGCGCCAGCACCACTTGCGTCCACACCGGGTGGTCGCGGTCTGGCCGGATGAGGGCGCGTGCGAGGAGTTTGGCGAAGGGCGTGCGCAGCCCCAGTCGCGCTTCCAGGTCCGTGAGGAAGGCCGCGTGCCCGTCGCACAGCGTCAACCCGCCCAGGGTGAGCCGTTCGTACCACAGCCGTTGGTGTCCTGCTGCCGGGTCCGCACGACCGGGCCCGGCACGCCGGTACGGCGCCGCAGTTGGGCCTCCGGGTCGATGCCTGCCAGGTGGCGGGCGTGGTCCAGCAGTTCCTCGCGAAGCGGGCCGGGATGGAGTGCTAGGTCGGGAAGGACGGCCCGGGCCAGTTCCGCGGAACCGCCGTCGACCGCCCGCAGCAGTGGGGTGGTGCCGTCGGGCAGACGCCGCAGCGGGTCTGCCCCGGCCTGCACCAGGGCCTCGGCGACCGGCTGGTCGTCCGCGGCGATCGCCCGGCACAACACCGGCAGACCGGTGGCGCCGTCGAAGACGTCCGGATCGGTCCCGACCTCCAGCAGCTCCCGCACCTGTTCCGCGTCCCGCGCTGTACGGCCGCGACGAGCCGATCCGTATCTCCTGCACCCATGTGTGCCCCACCCTCTTCTGGCCCCTGCCGGTGCGGGTGCCGGCCGAGTCGGCAGAGCCTAGAGCGATCTCACCGCAGGCGCAGTCGTATTACCACGCGGACCCGCAGCGGATCACCGTCGCGCCTTGGCACGCGGGGTCATCACCGGGACTGACTCGTTCCCGGGCCCGGGCACCGAAATGTGCAACCGGTGGCTAGCCGCTGACTCAGGGCCGCGTAGGGAGCGCGCATGAGCAGGTGGCGGTGCGCTCACCCCCGCAGAATGGGACGGTCGCCAGCGACGGTGTCCATCTGGTGTGACGGGTGAGGGTCAGCTCTGCAGGGGCAGCTCGGTGGTGTAGTTCATGAAGGTGTCGGGCCGGTTCGCGGCGTACAGCAGGCGTGCCTGGCGGTCTTCCTCGCGGAGAGCGGGGTGGACGGGTGTCGTGGCCGGTGCGGGCCGGAGCTGGATCAGGTGCCGTTGGCCGTGATCACCGATGCCGGGTTCGGGGTCGTCGGCGTGGCAGTACGGGCGCATGCGCATCCAGCGGTCCTGATCGAGCGGGGGCTGGACGCGGAGGGGTGGTTCCTCTTCCGGCCATGCGTCCATGACGTCGCCGGGGTCGAGCGTGGCGAGGTGAATGCTGTCCGTCTCGGCCGGCAGGCTGAGTTCCTCCGCGGGTTCCCAGGTGCCGCGAGCGCGCCGATATCCGCCCACGTAGGACACTGCAGCCGGTAGATTGCGGGGCCGAGTCCGCGGGTGTCTTGGTCTTCGGCGTCGAGACGGACGGCAGCACGTTCAGCACGACCGCGGTGGCCACGGCCGAGGCCGCCCCGGCCACGGCGGTGTACTGGATACCCTTGCGTCGGCGCACCCGGATCCGGACGCGCTCCGTGTGGATCTCCATCGGCGATGTGCGTTCCGCGGCGGTCAGCGACTGTACGCGCAGTTCCTCTGGCTTCATGTCTCCAGCCTTTCCTCCACGACGTACTGGGCGGGTGGCCACAACTGGGCGCCGATCCGGACCGGCGCGTCGCTCAGGGGACGTTTGACCGTGCCTTCACCGCAGCCGAGCCGCGTCGCGATGTCCGCGGTGGACATGTCCTCGTAGTAACGGAGCACCACGCAGGCCCGCTGTCTCGGCGACAGTCCGCGCATGGCGTCCATGAGGTCGCCCCGGTACAGGACGCCCGCGCTGTGGTCGGTGACCGACTCCGGTGACACGAGCCGTGGAAGCGCGCGGATCCAGCGAGCGTCCGGCGCCGGTGCAGGTGCAGGTAGCGGTTGGGCATCGTGCGACGTACGTACACCTCTGCCTCACCGAGTTCCCACGCACGGCGGGGCCGGGAGAAGACTCCTACCAATGCCTTTTGAACCAGGTCGGCGTCCTACCTACGCACGGTTGCCGCACAGCAGGCAGCCGTATCGGTTCAGCTCCGCGCTGCGTTCCTGCGCGAGCTGGGACAGCAGCCTTGACCAGTCGGCCACATCCCCTCCGATCCTCACACCCGGGTTCACGGACAACTCGCCCGCTCGGTTGGGGGCTTGCGGCCAGGAGGATTCCGAGAGCCGCCGCGGACTGTGCGGCTCGGGATGCTCCTGGAGACAGCTCGCCGGTAGGTCGGCAGTGGGGCGTGTGATGTCGTCCGGGGCCCTGGCACTGGGTCGGTGACTCTTAATCAGGTTGACCGTTGTGCCGTCGGTGGTGGGAGAGTGGGTGTCAACTCCCCGTCGACCACGGGGAACAACGAGGGGAACGCATGATTTTCCATACGTCCGTCAAGGCGGCGCTGTCCGCCGTCGCCGTGGGTTCGGCTCTGCTGCTTCCGGCAGCCGGGTCCGCGTCCGCCACGTCCGTCAACACGTCCGGCGACGCCTCCGCCTCCGCATCCGCCTCCGGAGGGAGCGCTACGGCCGTCAGTTTCGACGCCAAGTGCCGCAGTCACAACCGGAAGTACGTCCTGAAGAAGTACTACCGCCGGGTGCCCGTCGGTCCTCCGACCTTCTACACGCTGCGGTGTGGCACCAAGACCTGGGGCTGGAAGCACATCAAGCTGGGGCACGGCTGGAACAGCACGATGGACCGGAAGATAACCGCGGCCATCGGGACCGGCGACCCCAACGGCCGTGGTGGTTACTCCACCTATCTCAACCAGTGCCCCAGGGTGGAGAAGTTCCGCACCATCCTCGGGACTCCGGCTGGGACCAACGATCTGCTGACGGCCTACAACGTCGACCGGCCGATCGTCGCAGGAGCCGTTGCCTGCTAGGTGCCGAGGCGCGGGCCGAGGTGAGAAGGTGAGTGATCCCCGTGGAGGAACGGACGCCGGCCGAGCAGGCCCTGAGTCGCTCGTACGTCACCGCTGACGGGCTCCGTTTCGACGTCGTCTCGTTGTCGGTCGAGCACCGTCCCGACCGCGGTATGACGTTGACGTACTCACTGACCGTACGCCGCCAGGGCCACCCGGACGAGCGCTGGGTGGTCGCCCTGCCCTGGGACGACAGGTCCTGGGTGGACGTGCTCACCTCGCCCGCGCCCCCTGCCGACCGGCTCCGGCAGCTTGTCCACCTCGTCCATGCGCATCTGGAGGAGTGGTGGGACACCAAGGGGCACAACCGGCGGTCGGCGAAGATGGGGCGGCGGCTCACCTGACCCGCTGCAGGTCCACGCTCCAGGGCCCGGCCACGGTCACCGCCGGCCTCACTCAGGTAGACGCCGTAACGGGGCGGGCTGAATCAGGTATCCACCCACGGCCCGGCACCGGGAGCCGCAGAGGTGTCGCTCACGTTGTTCCCCTACAGGTTCGGGTATCGTCATGGACGACAAGCCCCGGTGGACCGCTGATCTGAAATAGATCATGTCGCCGGGGCTAAGACGTTTCCGCGCCGGTCACGCCGTGCGACGAGGTTCTCGTTGCCCAGCCCCAACAGCTGCACCTCGTCACCGGCGACGCCGTAGTCGCTCTCCTCTGTCCCGAAGGCCTGGCCCCGGTGCCGGAAGACTCGGGCGGATCACACGGTGGGATCTTGATGGCGAACCCCGCTCTGGGCCTGCGGATGGAAGCCGAGCGCTGCGAACAGGTCGACAAGTGGATGCGGCAACTCGGCCTGGACGCTGGGCTGACCGGTATGGAAGCGCTCATCAACCGCATCCGCTCTCCACGGGGAATGTTCCGGCGCCCAGGAGGGAAGCGGCCGTCCCCGGTCACGGATAGTCCCTCAGTTGCTCCCGGGCCTCGTCGACCAACTGCGTGATACGGGACCGCTGCTCGGCGCTCACCGTGGCCCGTCACCGGGTGCCCGAGCCGCCGGCCTGCTGCTCGGCCGCCAGGATGCGCAGCTGGCCGGCCATGGTTGGCGGCTGTTGTTCCCGCTTCAGGTGCCACGGATCCTCCCGCCAGCCCGGCGGCCCGGCCTCGTGGCGGCGGGCGCGCACGACCGCGCCCGTGAAGTCGCTCAGCGGGCTGCCGGTATCGGCCGTAGCGGCCCCAGCCAGGCGCGGCCCACCCGTTCGCCCAGTCGCCGGCAGAACACGTCGTCGGTGTCCCGCGCCCTCGGCCGCATTCCGCCGCTCGCACGCCAGGCCACTTCGGCCATCGCCGGCTGCAGCAGCGCCTGCGCCACGGCTACCACCTCCGGGAAGATCGCCGCGTCCCGGCCCACGATCGGCCACCGCTCCAGATCCGTCCCGGCGTTGCCGTCTGCCAGCTGGCGCAGACGGCATGGCCAGATCTCCTCCTGCTCCCAGTACAGGGCCTGCTCCCACCAGCGGGCCACCACCGCGTACGCCACCGTGAACGCCTGCTCCGGATCCACCCCGGTCCGCCCTCCGTACCACACCTGCCCACCGCAGCTGCGCAGCGACCATCTCCGGCGCCCGGCGCAGATCCAGGAACTCCAGCGGCTGGTCGGCGTCCGCATCCAGCAGCCACCGTGCGTGCCGGACACACACCCGCTGCCAGCGCGGCACATACCGCACCGCCCGCTGTGCCTGCCCGGTGCGCCGAGCGGTGCACGGCCGGCAGGCGAACGCCGCTTCACCCGCCACCGCGCTCGCCGCCCGCCACCGTGCCTGCGCCAGGGCGGCCTCCCGGCCGGTGCAAGACCGCCCCGCTGTCCGCCCGCGCCGAGGTCACACACACCTGGTCCCTGCGGCGCCGCCCGGCCCTGCGGCTGGTCATCCGCTGCACCCGCGCGGGCCGCTACCACCTCGCGGGCGGGCCCGGAGAAGGCAGAGCAGCCCTGAGCCAGTCCAGTGATCCCGTCCGGCCATCGGAGGCTGTCCGGTCGTGAGCGCAGCCAGGCGTCGTGCTGTGGTTGTTAGCGTGGTCAGCTGAACGTATTGCAGCTGGCGACGCGGCCGGAGCGGTAGCCGGTGGAGAACCATTGCTGGCGCTGGCTCGCGGAGCCGTGGGTCCAGGTGTCGGGTGTGACCTTGCCCTGGTAGCGCTGCTGGATACGGTCGTCTCCGACGGCGGCGGCCGCGTCCAGCCTGCGGTTGATGTCGTCGTTCGTCAAGTCGGTGATCAGTGGTTTACCGCTCTTGGGGTCGGGGGTGGTGGTGGCGTGGTGGGCCCACACTCCGGCGTAGCAGTCCGCCTGCAACTCGAGTTTCACCGAGCCGCTGTTCTGGCCCTTTCCGCTGCCGCGGGAGATCGTTCCGCTGAGGTCCTGGAAGTGGTGGCCGTATTCGTGCGCGATGACGTAGGCCTCGGCGAACGGTCCGCCCTTGGCGCCGAACTTGCTGCTCAGATCGTTGAAGAAGCCGAGGTCGAGATAGACCTTGTCATCGGCTGAGCAGTAGAAGGGGCCGACGTCGGAAGTCGCGTTCCCGCAGCCGGTGTTCACACTGCCGGTGAACAGGAACGTCGGGGCCTGCTGGTAGGGCTTGCCGGTGGCTGTCTCCGTCTGCTTCCAGAATGCCTGCACGCTGTCGACCACGGCGACGATCCGGCACTCCTCCTTGCGGTTGGCGTCGGCACCGGTCCGGCAGTCCGCCGCGAGGTCCGCGGCTGACTTGCCGGACGAGGACGTGTCGCTGCTGCCCGAGCCGAACATGCCGGGGTCGACACCCAAGAGCACGGACGCGACCAGCACCACGAGCCCGACCAGTCCCCCGCCGATGGTCTTCCCGCCGCCCGGGATCCCGCCCAGCGCACCTCCCCGCCCGTCCGCGACCTCGGACGTGTCCAGAGCAGCATCGTCATCGAATTGCATACGTTGACCCTCCCTCAAGCAGCGCGCCGGACTGCCCCGCGTCGTCCCGCTCGCCTACCCCGTACGAGGACATCCCCATCCTGTCCTCTTCCTGCTCCGCCTCTTGGACGAGCCGGCGGGCGACGCCGCGACGCCGCTCTGTGGGTGAACGGTTCGCGCGGGCCTGCGTTGCCGACCCGGTTGTGCTGCGCAAGGTGTGGGAGACCGAGCAACTGCGCCGGCGCCAGCCGCGTCGACCGGTCACCGACCAGCATGAGATTGACTCCCTAGACGGCGTCACCACCCAGGCGCAAGCCGTCCAGCGCCTCATGGCCGCCCTGCGGACCCTGCACGTGCGGGCGGGACAGCCCACCGCCCAGCAGATCTGCATTACCTCGCGCTGGCGACTTCAGGCGGCCCAAGTCAACGAGGTACTCGACGGCGCCACCATGTGCGACTGGCCAACACTGCTGCAACTGGTACAGGCCATGGGCGGATCCGTTGACTACTTCCGCCCCCTATGGCAGGCCGCAACCGCAGACCGCGATCAACCAACCGGACCGCCGCCCACAGTGACCACAGCAAACCTGCCGTGCCCTGACGCGCGGCCGACAGGACCGGCGGACAACGTACACACCCTGATCAGCAAGTTTTGCGACGTCCTGGGCAGCGCACCCGCCCTCGACGCCGGACAGCTCGAAACCATCCGGCGCCGGATCGCACAGCGTGCCGAACGCGAGGGCTGCTGAGCGTGAGGAGAAACAGCGCCGCACTAGGATTTTCAGGACCACCGCCTGGTGAGGATCGAATCGGTCCAGGATGACCAGCGGCAGGTGTGGGTGCTTGCCGACCGAGGACACCGTGAGGCGAAGCAGCTGCTGGAGCCGAAGAACATACGGGTCTCGGCGCTGCGCGAGGAGAAGTACGACCGGTCACCGGAGAGCTGCTCGCGGGCAGCTCTCCGGTGACCACGCCGCGGCGGTCACCTCCACGGCCGCCGAACTGCACCGTGCCGGGATCGGTCACCGTCTCGGCTTCCAGACCGAGGTCCCGTTCCGGCTCGCAGGCGGGTACGTGCAGCGGGCGGACCTGGTGGTGCGGGTGCCGGCGGCCGGGGTGCCGGTGATGCTGCTGGAGATCGACCGCCGTAC
The DNA here is from genome assembly GCF_040613095.1 of Streptomyces sp. NPDC006309. Classification (NCBI taxonomy): domain Bacteria; kingdom Bacillati; phylum Actinomycetota; class Actinomycetes; order Kitasatosporales; family Streptomycetaceae; genus Streptomyces; species Streptomyces sp. NPDC006309. The sequence goes on from NZ_JBEXRO010000045.1 coordinate 24,019, forward strand.
CGAGGACGCCGACGACCTGGTGCACAAGCTGCGCCCGTACGGGGAGTGGGGCCGGCTGCTGGCACCGGGCGCGGACAAGCACACCGCGGACCTGGTCCGCTCCCGGCCGGACGCGATTGCGAGCATCGACCATGAGCAGCGGTTGTGGCGCCGGGTCTACCCGCCGACCGGCCGGGAGGGCCTGGTCCCGGTGGCGTTCGTGTTCGCGGACACCACCGAGGCGAAGGTCGCCAACACGGTCGCCGTGCTGGAGGAGGCCGGCCGCCGCTACTGGGCGCCGCGCCGGTACGACACCCTCTACCGAAGGCGGTCACCGCGCGGGACTATCGCCAGGCGGTGCCCGTCGTCGTCACCACCCTGGAGCAGCTCCAGGAGCACGGCGCCGGTGCGGCGGTGTGGCGGCGGCTGGGACGGACCGGGGAGCAGACACTGACGGCCGCGCTCGACAACCCCGACGGCCACGCCCTCTACCGCGCCCAGGAGGCCCGCGCCGACGCGGCGGACCAGCAGCGCCGCGCCGCGCAGAGGGAGGCGGAGCGCCCGGTGTGCACGCGGTGCGGGGGGAAGTTCACCGACGCGCGCTGGGAGGAGATCACCGTGCACCGGACCGCCGTACGGGCCGGGGACAAGTCGGTGTGCGGCCCGTGCCACGCCGACGACGTCGCCCGCCAGGAGGCCGCCGCTGAAGCCGCCCGCCTCGAGGCCGCCGCGCCGCCGGCGCCGCAGGACGACCCCGAGCCGGGGCGGGGCCGCGGCTGGTTCCGCCGGCGACCCTGACCCGGCACGCCACGGGCCCCGGGGAACAACCATGGCGTCCCCGGGGCCCGGCCCGCGCCCCCGGGCAGCGCGGCCCGCGCCCGCCGGCACCTCGGATCGGAGCGGGGGGAACGATGCCGCGAATCTGCTGTACACCAGAACCATGAAGACCCAGGAAGCGTTCTGCGTGCGATGTGGCAGCGCAGACACCCGAGTTACCCGCCTCGACCAGACCAGCGCGGAAGGTACCTGCCTCCGCTGTGACAAGCCCTTCCACGCCACCCCGTGCCAGGGCTGCGGTGGATTCCGCATCGACGGCTCCTTCGGCGTCCCCGGCACGCGGTACGAGAGGCTCCCCGAGACCGTGAAGTGCTGGGACTGCGGTCACCGCAATCCGCTGCGCGACCCCGGCCCGGAGTAGGACGCCGCCGGGCACGCCCCCGCCCGGAGGCGCTGTCCCAGCCCCGGTTCCGCTACGGCGGCGGCGATGGGTACATGTACCGGTATGGCGTCGGAGCGGATCCGGTGGCCGGCCGTGGTGGGCCGGGCCCGGGAGATCGTGGAGAGCTACGAGGGCGGCGTCACGCTGCGCCAGGTGATGTACCGCTTGGTCTCCGAGGGCGCGCTGCCGCACACGGCGCCGATGTACCGCCGCCTGTCCGCACAGCTGGCCAAGGCCCGCCGGGAGGGCCGGTTCCCCGACCTGATCGACACCGTCCGCGAGGTCCACGTCCCGCCCGCCTGGACGGGCGCGGACGCGTTCGTAGCGGAGATGCCCAGCTGGTTCCGCCTCGACCGCACCGAGGGCTAGGAGCACGCCCTGTACGTCGCGGCGAAGAAGGACACCCTGCGCCAGCAGCTGACCGGCTGGCTCGCCGACGCGGGTATCCCGGTCCTGGTGGTCCGCGGCTTCGGCTCGCAGTCGTACGCCGACGTCGTCCACGACCGCGTCACCGCCGACCCGCGCGACGCCGTGCTCCTGGTGGTCGGCGACTTCGACTGCTCAGGCGAGGACATCGAGCGCGACTGGGTGGCGCGCACGGGCTGTTGGAGCCACACCGAGCGGGTGCTGCTGACCTACGAGCAGATGCGCGCCTACGAGCTGCCCGCGACCGAGGGCAAGCGCGGTGATCCGAGGTGACCGGCCTTCGCCCGCCGCTACGCCTTCGACCCCCGCCGCCCGGTGCAGTAGGAGGTTGAGGCGCTGGAGCCGGCCGAACTCCGGCGCCTGGTCCTCGCCGCCGTCGACCCGTACATCGACCGCGACGTCCTCGCCCGGCAGATTGCCCGCGAGGAAGAGCAACGCCGCGCCCTGGCCGCCTTTCTGGACGGCTGGGACGCGGCGGGTGGGGGAGCGCACTCGTAGGGCTGTTCCAGCGCGGGGGCGCTCAGGCGGTTGCCGGTGCCGGGCGCAGCGATGCGAGCGGGGAGCGCCGGCCTTTCTCCACCGCGCGCAGCTGCTCCCGGTCGACCTCCGGGTGCGCGGGGACGACGGCGTCGACGGACGCCGTGGTGTAGAGCGCGACGTCGACGGCCCCGGCCCGGCTGGTGCCGAAGCGGACCTCGATCGACTGCGGGGAGCGGACCCAGCCGAGCCGCACCATCCAGTCGAACTCGACCCTGCGCCAAGCCGACGGGTTCGTGGATTCCTGGAGGGGAAATCCAGAGAACCGGAGGGTGGCTGCGCCTCGGGAGGCAGAGTAGCCCGTGGGTTCCGGGCTGCTGGTTGGCTTCGGCAGTTCACTTGGGTGCGGCTCTTCCGAAGTGAAGCGTTGAGCTGGCAGAACGTCATGGGGACTGATCGGTTCCTGGATGCGCTCGGGCAGCGTGCTTGCCGTGCCGCCGAGTTGCGTGATCAGATTGCGGCAGCATCGCGTGCCGGTGACGGACTGCGTCAGGCATGGAGGTGCGGAACCGAAGGGACCGCCATCCGTGGCTTCCCGCGACGGCGACCGTGTAGCCGCCTTGAGCTTGCAGCTCTCCCAAGCACATCAAGAACTGCGTCGCCAGATCAATGAGATCAGGACAAATCTCGGACACCGCCGGTTGAGCGACGACGCGCTTGTCACCCATTGCCTGGCCTTTTGTGACGCATTGACGTCGCACCATCAGGGCGAGGACGACGGGATGTTCTTCCAGTTGCTGCGCGAACGCCCGGATCTCACAGCGACGGTCGCGAACCTTGTTCAGGATCATGGAATGATCTCCTCGATCCTGTCCCCGGTGCGTGAACTCGCTGACAGGGCTGCCGAATCGCGTGGCACCGTCCTGGAGGCGATCGGGCGTGAGCTTGACGGATTGGCGGCGATCATGGAATCCCACTTTAGCTATGAAGAGCGGACGATCAGCGAGGCGCTCGACGGCGGAGTGCCTGACACCAATTGGCCCGACATGGTCTTCCAGTTCGGTGTGGCATGAATCGACATGCTGTGGTTCTTCCTCGGGAGGTTCGTGATCAGGCGATGAGCTCGTATTGGACCTGGTCAGGGGTGGGGTAGAGGCGGCGGTGCTCGCATGCGACATGGAAGCGCCAGTACGCTTCGAGGTCGCCGTTGGAGACGAGGGCGCGCAGTCGCAGGACGGCTTCGGCTCCGGCAAGGGGGTCGAGGAACATCCATGTCAGATCGTGCGCTAAGCCATCTCGGCGTTGATTGGCGCTTTGACCTGGGGTGAATTCGGCCTGGCTTTGGGTATGGGCGAGGCGGTAGGTAGTCTCTGCCGGTCTCGATGATGACCCCACCACAAGAAGAGGGGCGGGGCCCCCTGACCACCGAACGGGGCCACGAACCGACGTTGATGAGGATCTGCGAAAACGGCCAGGCCCGCTCTCGAGTCCCCACTTGGTTGCGCATGCATCGAAGGCCGGAGTCGCCCGTCCCCGTAGGGTCCGGCGGCACGTCACCCCCGGTGAGGCCGTCCCGCTCCACCTGGAGGCGGTCGCGTTCGCTGGTCGCCCGAGCGGTGGGAGGCGAGGACGACGTCCGCAATGGCCTACCGGCGGCGACTGTGAAAATCGCTGTCCGATCACCGGAGCACGGTGATAGATATCCGGCGTGGAAGAGAATCTTGACTGATCGATGAACGGTCGACCGCCTTCCGCGCCGTGGTCGCCGCCGCGCCCGGTCTCGACGCACAGGTGCCGACCTGCCCCGGGTGGACGCTGTTCGATCTGGTGAAGCACCTGGGCGGGGGAGACCGCTTCTGGGCCGCCATCGTCGGCGCGGGGCCCGCCGACGCGCCCCCGGCCGAGGCCGTCGCCGCGCGCGCCGCGCTGGAAGTGCCGCAGGAGCGTGAGGCCCTGCTGGCCTGGCTGGACGCGTCGACGCAGCTTCTGCTGAGCGCCCTGCGCGCGGCGGGACCGGAGAGCGGTTGCTGGACGTGGTGGCCCGCGTCGCAGTCACCGCAGACCGCCGGCGGCACTGCCTGGCACCGGGTCCAGGAGACCGCGGTGCACACCTACGACGCCCAGCTCGCCGGGGGCGCCCCGCCCCACTGCCGGTCGAGCTGGCACTCGACGGTGTGGAGGAGTTCCTGTTCACCGTCTGCGCAACGCCGAGTGCCTGGCCGCACAAGCCCACGGCCTTCGACTTCCACGCCGCCGAGGGCCGCTCCTGGCGCCTCACGGTCGACGGCGACGGAGCACGCTCCACCCGCATCCCCGCGCCCACTGCCGCGACCGGCGAGGACTCGGACGCAGTCGGCGCCTCCGTCCATGGCACGGCCAGTGAGCTGGTCCTTTACTTGTACGACCGGATCCAGGCCGACTCCTTGCACGTTGACGGAGACGCAGGGCTGCTCGACCTGCTCCGCGCCTGGGAGCCGGAGGAGAAGTAGGACGTAGCGGGGGGGGGGTGACCGCGCCTCGAGCCGGTAGGACACGACTCTTCGCCAGGTCCGTCAGTCGCAGCACCGGGCTCAAACCCGCGAGGCGGCCTCGGGGCGTCACCAAGCCGACCGTCTACCTGGTCAGAGCTCGAACTCACGACCTCCGCACGATCAGAGACGACTACATCGATAGCCGGGCAACCGCCGACCGGCTCGCTCTCCGTATCCAGCGAGCCGGCGGTTCTGCGTCGAGGCCGACCCCTGGCCGCGCTTCTGGTCCGACGAACCCGCCAGATGATCATTTGTCAGGTAGGCCATAGGCAGTTGCTCTCCTCGCCGACCCGCGCAGCGGCGACCTCCGCTCTCGCCATCGGTGTACCCACCGCCTGTCCCAGCGTGAGGAATCCAAGTGAGCATGTCTGTCCCCGCGGGCGTGAGGAGCAGTCTGTGCGAGCTGTGGGCCGCCACGGTGGGGTGGGTTCGTGGCTGTGCTCGGCCGGTTGAAGCGGGGTGGGCCGTACACGCCGGCGGCTCCCGTCCTGCGAGCAGGGGGGAGCCGTCCAGGTGCGTCGTAAGGCGTGTGACTTCAGTGGGTCATGCGTGCCGGTGCGAGTGCCGGTTACCGGTGATGAGGCGGTAGACGAGCAGCAGGATGAGGGAGCCGACGATCGCGGCGATCCAGGTGGACAGGTTGAAGAACCCGTCAATGGAGTCGACACCGAAGATCACCTTGCCGAGCCAGCCGCCGAGCAGACCGCCGGCGATACCGATGAGCATGGTGACGATGATGCCGCCGGGGTCCTTGCCCGGCATCAGGGCCTTGGCGATGGCGCCGGCGAGCAGGCCGATGATGATCCACGCGATGATGCCCATGGTGCGTCTCCGCTTCGTCGTCGTATAAAGACTGTGTTAGCTCCTCGTCTGTACCGAGCGCGTCCGAGTAAACATCTCCTCCCGGCGCAACCCGGCCGGCTCCTGATCCGTGACGGGCCACCGGCAGGATCCGGCACGTGCGCCGCGGTCAACGCCTCGTCCTCGCGCAGCCGGGACAGCCGGTAGACGGCCGCCCGGCGCTTCTCCGCCGACACCCGTGCCGGCGGCGAACTCCAGGCCGCGGTCGATGCGTACGAGCTCGGGCACCGCGCCGAACGGCGAGACGTCCGGCTCGTGGGTGAGCGCCATGCGCATCGCTGTCAGCACCGTGCCGGAGGTCGGGGCGTCGGCGATGGCCCAGCCGAGCAGGGCCCGGGTGCCGTCGTCCACCACGGTGGTCAGCCACGGCGCGAGCGCCGCGACCGGCTTCGCGCTCGCCCAGCCCTCGGCGAGGAAGTCGGGCACCGGCGCCCCGGCCGTCGTGCCCTCCCCGTCGGTCACCGCGCGCCGGGCGCGGGGGACCGCGGCGACGTTGCCCCGGTAGAAGGCGAGCGCCGCCCGGTCGGCCTCGCTCAGCTCGTAGCCCGCACGGGCGGCGGGCGCAGTCGGCTTCGGCGGCGCGAGCCAGCGCCACACCGTCCGCTCCGACACCTCAGGGCCCTCCGCGACCGTCTCCACCTTGCCTTTGCGGTGCGGGGTGAACGCGGGCAGCCGGTGCATGACCACGGCCAGGCCGCCGAGCACCTCCTTGACCGGCGCTGCCGCCCGACTACGCGGCTCGCCTGTTCGACGCCCAGCAGGCCGGCGCCGGCGAGCAGCAGCTGCGCGCCATCACCGCCGAAGGCCTCGCCCACGTGTACTTCCGCGACGGCGGCCGGCGCGCCCAGGACCTGATGGTGGGGTTCACCGACGTCGAGCAGCTGGAGTTCGACCTGTAGGTGCCCGGAAGGGTGAGCGGCGACTACGTGGCCACCGGCTTCCGGCACCCCTGAAGAGCGCGGGCTGGCTGCCGGTGCGGTACGGCCCGATGGGCGGCACCTGCCTGAACAGCCAACCGTCCCGTTCACTGCGGCACCGGGACGCCATGCGGTCAAATGGCTCGCCCGACACGAAGCGCTCGACCGGGAATCCCGGCCGAGCGCGTGTCCGAACGTACTTGCCATCCGTCAGTGATCAGTGATCACGGGGCGCCCTGGGGACGCGTCTCCTGGTCACACTTGATCCTCAGCAGGGGAGGGTGGTCTTGCCGGCGGCGCCGGTGGCGCCGGTGATGCCGTCCGCGGTGAACGTGGCGTTGGTGCCGTTGCCGCCGGGCTTGCCGGGACATACCGGGCTGGCGGCGCCGCCGGCGCCACCGGTTCCGCCCGTGTGGCCGCCGCCGGCCGTGGAGGCGCCGCCGTTGCCGCCCTTACCGCCAGCGATGCCGGCCCCGGCGTCGCCTACGCCGCCCACACCGCCCTTGCCGCCGGTGCCACCGAGGGTGGCTTTGCCGCCGGTGCCCCCGGCGCCGCCGTTGCCGTTGGCACCCCCGGCTCCGCCGGTGCCCCCCTTGCCGCCGACGCTCGCGCTGCCGTCGGCGTTACCGCCGTTACCACCGTTACCGCCAATGCCGTTGGCGCCGGCAGCGCCGCCGGTGCCACCCAGGCCGCCCAGGCCGCCGTTGATCCCTATTCCGTTGATTCCGTTGAAGCCGGGGAAGCCGAGGACGCCGAAGCTGGTCTCGGTCCGGCCCGCATCGACACGCGGGGTTGCCGAGGCGAGGGTGGGTACGGCGAGGCTGACGACGGCGATCGCGGCGACCAAAAGGGTCCGGGGAACAGCAGGAGTGCGCGTGAAGCGCATGAGGGCGACCTCTCGATTTGCGCGACCGGAGATGCTCCCCGGCCGACACACAATCAACGTAGACCGCAACGGGCCCGCACCACGCTCCACGGAATGATCCACTGGCTACAAATAAGCTATTTGCCTGAAGTTTGGCCTTAAGTGAATTTATGCATTCTCCTGCGGCGGACCGCCGAACACGCCCCTACTACTCCAGCAGAATTTCCCTATTGCTACTGGAGTACTACTGGAATCGTTTGGGCGATGTGGGTCAGCCGTCCATGATCAGCTCCGTCTCGGCGAGGCAGCCGTCGACCAGTTCGGGGTGGTACTGGATCTGCTTGAGTCTGCGCCTGGCGGCCCGGGTGTCTGACCGAGGTGGACTGCGGCGAGGTTGTCGATGTCGCGCTTGACCAGCGACCAGATGCTCTCTTGCGGGTCGAGGTCGGGCGTGTAGGCACCCACACGTCCTGCACGGGCCGGACCGGATCCGGGCGTCACGGCCCGGTGTCACCGCGCCCGTCGCAGCCGCGGTCACTGCCCGGCGCGGCGGGGCCGGCCGCGAGCATCCGGCGCCCGGCGGCCGGGCGCGCCTTCGGCTCGGCGGCCGGGGCGGACGGGAGGCGTTCGGCGGCGAGCTGGGCGCGCGGCGCCGGCACCGGATCGGTGTCTCGCGCTACGCGCTCGCCCCGTCCGCGTTCCACCGCTTGATCACCTTGGCGAGCGCCGTGCCCCGCTCGGGCTTGGTCAACCGCTCGTGTTGCTCTCCCCACACCCCGGCCACAAGCCAGCGCCTGGGACCGTCTCAGCCATCCGTAGAGGGATCCATCCCCTTCAGCTTGGACAACCACTGAAGGGAGGGCAGGGCAACACCTGATGTCCATATGGCCTTCGATCGTTGCCGTACTCGGTACCCTCGCCGGTGCCCTGACCGCCGGACTGCTCCAGCACCGTTCGGCACGCACCGCACGCGCCGAGCAGCGCGCGGACAGCCACCGCCAAGACCAGCTCACCGCCGTCACGACTTCGCGGCCGCCCTGGACGCGCACCGCTCGGCGATGTTCCACCGGGAGCGTCTGGCCCTGACCGAGGCAGGCACTGAGCACCAGCTAGAGGCTCAGACGAGGTCCCACGACACCCGGGCGGCGATCACCGCGCCTCACATCCGCCTTCAGGTCCTGGTCCCCGAGCTGGTCGGCCCCGCCCAGCAGGCCGCAGATGCCACGTACTCGCTGCGCAAGGCCGCCAGCCGCACCGAGCTGGACGCCCTGCGGCATGCGGCCAAGGAAGCGTCCGTGGCCTTCGTCGCCGCGGCCGCCACGCTGCTGAGCCCCAACAACCGCTGACCGAGGGAGACCACTGCCGGCGTCCTAAGATCGTGTCTCCCAACCTTGGGCACAGACGCCTGAAGGGCTTCGCCGTGCTCGTAGACTTATGACGTGGCATTCATGAGCACCCCGCACTGCTGCTTCCTGTGATCGGAAGGCGCTGAGGGCGATGCCGGCCGGCGTCGCCTTCCTTGGTGTGCCTGCTGCGTGAATCACGTCCCTTTGCTGCCCGTTCCTTCCTGGGGCAGTGACGCTCTGATCGCGCAGGCACGATCCCTCCCCTTCCCCCTTGCCAGGAGTGCCTCGTGCCCGTGTCGCTTCCCCCTGCCCTCGATCTGTCCCTCGACCTTCTGCGCTGCCCGACGTGCCGTACGCGCCGCCTGCACCGCGACCACGGTGCACTGCGTTGCCCAGTGGGCCATACCTTCGACATCGCCCGCCACGGCTATGCCAGCCTGCTGACGGGCACCCGCGCCACCAGCGGCGACGACGCAGCCATGGTCCAGGCCCGGGGCCAGTTCCTGTCCACCGGCGCCTACGCGCCCATCCGCGAAGTCGGGGCCCGCCTGGCGGCCGACGCCGTGTCTGAGCAGGGCACGGTGGTGGACGTGGGGTGCGGCACGGGCTACTACCTGGCCGGCGTACTCAACCAGCTGCCCGGCGCCCGTGGTCTAGGGCTGGACACATCGGTGCGCGCACTGCGCTCGGCAGCCCGTGCCCACGACCGAGCCGCCGCGGTGGCCTGGGACGTCTTCCGTCCCTTCCCACTGGCCGACGGGGCGGCCGATGTCGTGCTGGACGTGTTCGCCCCACGCAACCCGGCCGAGTTCCACCGCGTACTGCGCCCGACCGGCCGGCTGATCGTGGTCCGACCCACCGGCGAGCACTTGGCCGAACTGCGTGGCCAGGTGCCTGCGATGGTCACGATCGACCCGGCCAAGGAACAGCGCCTGCACCGGGTGCTCCACCCCTTCTTCGAGGTCGCCGTTACCGAACAGGTTGAGTACTCCGCCTCCTTGACCAGGCTGGATGTCCTGGACCTGGTTGCGATGACGCCGAGTGCACGCTACGTGAGTCGTGCAGACCTGAACGACGACGGCGTCTTGCCCGATCAGGTCACTGTCTCCGTGCTGGCCACCGCCTACCAGCCTCGGTGGCCACGAGCGGGCGCACGCGCCTGCTGACCGACGAGCAATGGGCACGCCTGGCGCCCTGCCTTCCCCGCAGCGCGGGGAAGGCAGGGCGCCCGTTCGCCGACCACCGTCGCATCATCGAAGGGAGTGGCGGGGCATGGCCACCCGTTACGACAAACTCGCGATCGTCTACCGCGCCGATATTCCGGACGCCGCCCCTGGAAGCCGCAAACGACCGTTCTTGGAAACGACCTATGCACCCACGTGTCGACTGCCTGCCGCCGACCGGTTGCACGACGCTGACCGCTTCCCGCCCAGCGGCTAGGTTCTGTCCGGCGGATCATGTGACTGTCGGATCCTTTGCTCGTTGTGCCCTGCATGGGGCGGGGTGATCTGACCAATGCCGAATGGG
>NZ_JBEXRO010000046.1:0-31500 GCF_040613095.1 Streptomyces sp. NPDC006309
GACGGCCCGGATGGTGGGAGAGGACGGCCTCGCTGACGGTGGTTCATGTCAGGGCCGGTCCACCCAGCTGATGAGGTATCCGCTGACCGGCCATGACCGTGGTGAGCGGATACTCCGTCACCTCCTCCGCCCGGCCCCGGCCCCGGCCCCGGCCCCGGCCCCGGCCCCGGGCCGGGGCCGCGACGCAGGCCAGGGCCACCGGGGCGGCGGCCGGCAGGGCCGGCAGCCGTCGCCGGACCGTCCGCACCCCGGGAGTGCAACACGGCACGCGGCGCCCGCCTCCCCGATTGACCCGTCCGGGGGGCCGCGAGGCAGCCGCACTGGGGCAGACGGGTGGCGTGGTGACCCGGCTGGACGGCCCGGATGGTGGGAGAGGACGGCCTCGCTGACGGTGGTTCATGTCAGGGCCGGTCCACCCAGCTGATGAGGTATCCGCTGACCGGCCATGGCGGAAGGACATCACTATGCGCTCTGCCCGCATGCTCCTGGCGACCGCGGCTGCCGCCGCCGCCCTATCCTTCGCCACTCCCGGAGCCGCGTTCGCCGTCCCCGCCGGCGATCACGACGACTCCTCGTACAGCAAGGAGCACGACAGCGACTCCGGCCGTGACCACGACAAGGACTCCGACAGCGATCACGACAAGGGCTCCGGCGGGGATCACGACAAGGACTCCGGAAGGGATCAGGACAAGGATTACGGCAACAAGCACGAGGGCGGCCGGGAGCACGACGAGCCGCGCGGCGGAATGCACACGGGTGGCGGAGCACTCGCCGCGGTGCGGGGCGACGACTGGGGCTCGGACCGCGACGACAGCCGCTTCGACCCCGAGACCTACCGGGACAAGGAAGACAAGGGAGACAAGGGAGAAAAGGGGGAGAAGGGCGGCGGTGAGAAGGGCGGCGGCGGCGGTCACGACAAGGGTGGATGGGGCGACGACCACGAGAAGCCGCGCGGCGGCATGCACACCGGTGGCGGTGCGCTCGCCGCTCCCGGCGCCACCGCGGGCGGCATCGCCGTCCTGGCCGTAGGCGCCGCCGGCGCGTACGCGCTGCGCCGCAAGAAGGCCGTCCAGCCGGCGTCCTGAGGGACGGCACGTCCCAGGGGCTGCGGACGCCGCCGGCGCACCTTCGTGCCGGCGGCCCGTGCCCGGCCCCGGGCGCCGTCCCCGCGGCGCGTGCCTTCCCAGCCCCGAGTCCCGTGCTGCCGTGCCCGAGTGAGGTGGTGTCCGATGGCAGCAGATTCGTCCTCCCCGGCCTCCGCGCCGGACGAACACGGTTCCGGCCACGGCGGGCGGCTGACGCTGTGGGGCGTGGCGGTGGCCGTCCTCGCCGTCAGCATGTTCGGCGGTCACCAGCGGCCGGCCCCCACGCCGGGGGCACTGCCCCGTCCCCCGAGCGTGACGGCCGCCGCGCCGGCCGACCCGCACCGGGTCGGCGAGGCGCTGCCCCGGTCCGAGCCGACCCGCCTGCTCATCCCGAAGATCTCCGTCGACGCCCCCTTCACCACCCTCTCCCTCACCGCCTCGGGCCAGCTCGAGCCGCCACCGGCCGCGGACACCAATCTCGTCGGCTGGTACGCCAAGGGCGCCTCACCGGGCGAGAAGGGCACCGCGGTCATCGCCGGGCACGTCGACACGGCGGTCTCCGCGGCGGTCTTCGCCGGCCTCGACCAGCTGACGCGCGGCGACCGGTTCTCCGTGGAGCGGGCCGACGGGAGTACCGCCGACTTCGTCGTGGACGACGCCGAGTCCTTCCCGAAGGACGACTTCCCCAGCTCACGCGTGTACGCGGACGCCAGCCGCCCCGAGGTCCGGCTGATCACCTGTTCCGGGGCCTACGACCACTCGGTGCGGGACTACACCGAGAACCTGGTCGTCTTCGCCCATCTGGTCTGAGCCGGCGGCGACAGGGGTGTGACGCCGAGGGCGCCCGGCACCGGCGCCGGCGTCCCGCGCGCCGTGGCGGCCATGGTCCCGCCGGGTCCATCCCGGCCCCCACGGCCCCGGACGCGGTCACAGGGGGCGCGCGGGTGCCGGGCCGTGCGGTCCGGGCGGGCCGAGGACGCCACGCCCCGAACGCCCGCACGCCCGCACGCCCGAACGGCCGCACGGCCGCACGCCCGCACGGCGGGCGGCTCCGGCCGGCGTGACCCCGCGCACCCTGGCGGACCTGCGGCTTGTGCCGCGGAGAGCGCCATGGAACGCTTCGGTCCGCCGCCCGCGCGCACGGGGCGCGGGCCGGGGCGTGCGACCGGCCGCGGGAACGAACGGGGAGTGGAGCGATGGAGCTGGAGCTGCGGCACCTGCGCGTGCTGTGCGCGATAGCGGACGCGGGCAGCGTGGGCCGTGCCGCCGTACAGCTGGGGTACTCGCAGCCCGCCGTGAGCACCCAGCTGCGGCGCATCGAACGCCACCTCGGCGAGCCGCTCTTCGAACGCGGCCCGAGCGGAGTGCGGCCGACACGGTACGGCGCCGAGGTCGTCGAGCAGGCCCGGGACGTGCTCACCCGGGCCGCCGCGATCGGACACCGTCCCGCCGCCGGCCCTGCGCACGGGACCCTGCGGGTGGCCGCCACCAACTCACCCATGCTGTCCGGCACGGTCTCCCGCGTCCGCGCCCGGCTGCCGGAACTGTCCCTCGCCGTCACCAGCGTCTACGCCTCCTCGCGGATCGTGGAGCTGCTGGAGGAGGGCGCGGTGGACGCCGCCATCGCCGCCGACTACCCCGGCATGGAACTGCGGCACTCGGCCGGGGTCCGGCACCGAGGCATCGTGACCGAACCGACGTTCGTCGCTCTGCCGGCCCGGCACCGGCTCCGGCAGTGCGCGCAGATACAGCTCGCCGACCTGGCCGAGGACGCCTGGTTCGTCACCCCGGACGACGGCGCGGGCTGGCCCGGGGTGTTCTACGACGCCTGCACGGCGGCCGGCTTCACGCCGCTCACCGTCCACGAGTTCCTCGGCGACCAGACCCAGTTGCAGAGCATGATCGCCGACGGGCTCGGCGTCTCCCTCGTCCAGCCGACGCTGCGGCCCGTCCCGCACATCCTGGTGAAACCGCTGGCCGGCTCCCCGCTGTGGTGCCGCTACGTCCTCGCGTGGCGGCCGGACACCGTCAGCGACGCCGTGGCGGAGACACTGCTGGGGTCCGCCACGGCCGCGTACCGTGACCTCGTCGCCCAGGCCCCGCACCTGCGCACCTGGGCCTCCCGGACCTGGAGCGTCGGAGCGTAGACGCACGCGGACCGCGCGCCGTAGGGAGGTGACGCGTGCTCCGCGCGTGGTTCCGGCGGCCCGCACCAGGTGGTAGACACGGCGGGGTCACAGTTCCTGTCCGCCAGCAGGAAGGCTGCCGCCGTATGTCTGCAACACGCCGTCAGGTCCTGGCCCGGGCGAGCGCCCTGGGAACGGGCATCGCCTTCACCGGGGCCCTGTCCGAGCTATTCGCGGGCACCGCCGCCGCGTACGACCCGGGCCACACCGGCTACGGCCCCCTCGTCCCCGACCCGCACGGCCTCCTCGACCTGCCGAAAGGTTTCCGTTACACGGTGCTCTCCCGTGAGGGCGACCGGCTCCGCTCCGGGGAGGGCCCCGTCCCCTCCCACCACGACGGCATGGCCGCCTTCGCCGGCCGAGGGGACCGCACGCACCTCGTCCGCAACCACGAGAACCGCGTCACCGCCGAGTTCCCGGTACCGGTCGTCAGCGGCCTCACCTACGACCCGGCGGGCAAGGGCGGCTGTACGGCCCTCACACTCGACGGGGACCACCGGGTGCTGTCCGAACGGGTCGCCCTCGCGGGCACGGCCGTCAACTGCGCGGGCGGGCACACCCCCTGGGGTACCTGGCTGACCTGCGAGGAGACCGAGGACAGGGCGGGCACCAACGGCTACACCAAGGACCACGGCTACGTCTTCGAGGTCCACCCCACCGACCCGCACCGCACCGGCGCCGTCCCGCTGACCGCGATGGGCCGCTTCCAGCACGAGGCGATCGCGGTCGACCCGCGCCACGGCGTCGTCTACGAGACGGAGGACGCCTTCGACAAGCCGTTCGGCCTCTTCTACCGCTTCCTGCCGAAGAAGCCGCTGGGCGGCGTCGGTTCGCTGCGCGCGGGCGGCCGGCTCCAGGCGATGCGGGTCCCCGGTGTCCGGGACCTGTCCACGATCCAGGAGACCGGGGCGCGCTTCGACGGCATCGAGTGGGTGGACGTACCCGACCCGTCGGCCGCCACCACCCCCACCCGGTTCCAGGACTACGGCGCCGGGGGCATCACGCACGCGCAGAAGCTGGAGGGCTGCTACTGGGGCGGCGGCAGCGTGTACTTCGTGTCGTCCTTCGCCCGTGGCGCGGACGGTTCGGCGGCCGACCACTACGGCCAGATCTGGCGCTACGACCCGGCGCGCCGCCGGCTGACCCTGGTCGTCGTGTTCGGCCCGGACACCGACGTGCGGCTGCCCGGAGAGTCCCCGGACAACATCTGCCTCGCCCCCGGCGGCGGCCTGATGGTGTGCGAGGACGGCAACGGCGCGCAGTACGTCTTCGGCGTGACCCGCACGGGCGAGGTGTACGCGATGGCCCGGGGCCGGCAGAACATCGGGACGGCGCAGGCGCCCGAGTGGGGCGAGTTCGCCGGGGTCACCTTCGCCCCGGACGGGAGGACGATGTTCGTCAACTGCTACACCCCCGGCACCACGTTCGCGGTGACCGGCCCCTGGCGCGGATAGGCACCGCGACAGCGGCGAGCACGCCGGGGCGGGCGCGCGCTACGCGCCCCGGCGTGACCGGGCGGGGCGCGCCGCGATGTTATGAGCGATCGGTGCCATGTGCTATGTCACACGCCATTGTTGGGGCGAAGGCGCGCTGAGACAGTGCCTCACACGCCTCGACACCCCACCGGGGCGCATCCCTTCGTGGAGGAATCCCGATGCGCTATCGATTCGCGCTGCCCGGCCGCGGAACCGGCCGTCCGGCCACGCGGCTGGCCGGCGCAGCCGCCGTCTGTGCGACCCTGGCCGGCCTGCTGTCCACCCCGGCGTTCGCGGCACCCCCGGCCCGCCCCGGCACGGCCGCCCCGGCCCGTCCGCACCTCACCGTGCCGTCACCCGCCGCCGCGACCACCCTCCCCACCGAGCGTCCCGCGGTCCAGGCCCGGCGCCTCAGCCCGGCCCGACTCCGGCCCCAGCAGCCCGCGTTCACCCGGCCGGGAGCGAGCACGGCGAAGGCCGCCTCCTGCACCCCGGCCGACTTCGGCAGCCGCACCGGCACCGCGCTCGTCTCCTACGTGAAGGCCGCGACCGCCGACTGCGTCAACACCCTCTTCCCGGTCACGGGCAAGGACGCGTACGACGTCTTCCGCCAGTCCCAGATGCTGACCGTCGCGAACGCGTTCACGCGCACCGCCGGGCGCTACCGCGGCGACAACTCCGGCAGCCTGCTCCAGCTGGTCCTCTTCCTGCGCGCCGGTTACTACGTGCAGTTCAACCACCCCGGGGACGTGGGCGCGTACACCCCGCGCCTCACCACGGCCGTCACCGCCGGCATGGACACCTTCTTCGCCCGCCCGCACTCCCGCGACGTCTCCGCGGCCAACGGCGACATCCTCGGCGAGACCGTCATCCTCACCGACAGCGCCGACCGGCAGGGCCGCTACCTCCCCGTCTACCGGCGGCTGCTGACCGCCTACGACAGCACGTACGACCCGGTCGACAGCATGGTCAGGGCCGTCAACGACGTCTACACGCCGCTGTGGCGCGGCAACTGGAACCCGGAGTACGTACGGGCGGTCGCGGCCGACCCGCGCATCACCGGCACCCTGTACGACTTCGCGCTGGCCCACACCGACCGGCTCGGCACGCCCCTGGCCTTCCTGGACTCCAACGCCGGGATGAACCTGGCCCGTTACACCGAGCACCCCGAACTGCGGGACACCGTGCGGCCGTTGGTGAAGGACCTGCTGGACCGGACCGCGATCACCGGCCCGACGGCCGGACTGTGGGTGGCGGTGGCCGCGCAGGCCTCCTCCTACGACAGCGCCGACTGCGGCTACTACGACGTGTGCGGCCTGCCGGACAAGCTCGCCCGCGCCGTCCTGCCCGTCACCCGCCACTGCGACGCGAACGTCACCGTCCACGCCCAGGCGCTCACCGCCGCCGACCTCGACGCGGCCTGCGCCGCAGTGCTGCGCCAGGACGCCTACTTCCGCGGCATCGTGCGGGCCGACGGCGCGATACCCGGCCAGTACGCCTCCACGCTCCAGCTCGTCGTCTTCGCCAGCCGCGCCGACTACCAGACGTACGCCGGTCCCATGTACGGCATCAGCACCGACAACGGCGGCATGACGCTGGGCGGCGACCCGTCGGACCCGGCGAACCAGCCGATGTCGGTCATGTACCAGAAGGACCAGGACGACGGCTTCGCGGCCCGGATCTGGAACCTCAACCACGAGTACACGCACTTCCTGGACGCCCGCGACGACATGCTGGGCGACTTCGGCCGGCAGATCTCGGTGCCGGACGTGTGGTGGATCGAGGGCCTCGCCGAGTACGTCTCCTACAGCTACCGAGGCCTGGCCTACGACCAGGCGGCCCGGGAGGCCGGCAAGCACACGTACCGGCTGAGCACCCTGTTCGGCAGCACCTACGACAACAGCGACGTCACCCGCACCTACCCGTGGGGCTACCTCGCCGTGCGCTACATGCTCGACAGGCACCCCGACGACGTCCAGCGCATGCTCGCCCGCTTCCGCGTCGGTGACTACGCCGGCGGCTACGCGGTCTACCACGACGGCATCGGCACCCGCTACGACGCCGATTTCGACCAGTGGCTCACCGCGTGCGCGGCGGGCGCCTGCGCGCGGCCGGCCGTGACCTGACCGCACGCGCCCGGCACGACCGCCGCCGGCCGGGGATCCCGGCCGGCGGCGGCAGGCGTACGCGAGGCGCGGGGATCAGACCGCCGTGGCCGGGTACGTCGGGTACTCCACGCCCGACACGTGCTGGACGACGCGGACGACCTGGCAGGAGTAGCCGAACTCGTTGTCGTACCAGAGGTAGAGGATCGCGTTGTCGCCGTCGACCTTGAGGGCGCCGGCGTCCACGATCGAGGCGTGGCGCGAGCCGATGAAGTCGCTGGAGACCGCGTCGGGCGCCGTGATGAAGTCGATCTGCCGCTTCAGCGGCGAGGTCAGCGACACCTCGCGCAGGTACTCGTGGACCTCCTCGCGGCTGGCCTCGCGGGCCAGCTGGAGGTTGAGGATGGCGATGGAGACGTCCGGCACCGGCACCCGGATCGAGCTGCCGCTGATCTTCGCCTTCAGGTCCGGCAGCGCCTTCGCGACGGCGGAGGCGGCACCCGTCTCGGTGATCACCATGTTGAGCGGCGCGGAGCGGCCACGGCGCTCGGACTTGTGGTAATTGTCCAGCAGGTTCTGGTCGTTGGTGAACGAGTGGACGGTCTCCACGTGCCCGCGCAGCACGCCGTACTCGTCGTCCATCGCCTTCAGCGGCGGCACGATCGCGTTGGTGGTGCAGGAGGCGCAGGACAGGATCTGCTCGTCGGGCTTGATCGTGTCGTGGTTGACGCCGTGCACGATGTTCGGGACGTCGCCCTTGCCCGGCGCGGTCAGCACGACCTTCTCGATACCGGGGCGCAGATGCTGGGACAGGCCCTCGCGGTCGCGCCAGTTGCCGGTGTTGTCGATGAGGATGGCGTTGCGGATGCCGTACTCGGTGTAGTCCACGTGCGACGGGTCGTCGGCGTAGATGACCTTGATCTCGTTGCCGTTGGCGACGATCGTGCTGCTGTCCTCGTCCACCGTGATCGTGCCCTGGAACTGGCCGTGGATGGAGTCCCGGCGCAGCAGCGAGGCGCGCTTGACGAGGTCCCCGGTGCCCCGGCCGCCGCCGCGCACGACGATGGCGCGCAGCCGCAGGCCGTTGCCGGAGCCCGACTTCTCGATGAGCAGCCGGGCGACGAGCCGGCCGATGCGGCCGAAGCCGTACAGGACGACGTCGCGCGGCTCGCGGCGCTCGACCCGGTCGGCGCCGGTGGCACCGGCGACGGCCTCGGCGGTGAACTCCGCCACGCTCAGGCCGCGCTCGTCGGCCTGGTACAGGGTGGCCAGCATGCCGAGGTCGATCTGCGACGGCCCGAGGTCGAGGGCGGTCAGCGCCTGGAGGAACGGCATGGTCTCGGTGACCGAGAGCTCCGCGCCGGCGATCTGGCGGGCGAAGCGGTGGGTCTTGAGGATGCTGACCACCGACTTGTTCACCAGGGAGCGGCTGTGCAGCAGGACGGTCACGTCCCGCTCGCGGTGCAGCTTCCCGATGAGCGGGATCATCGACTCCGCGATCTCCTCGCGGATCTTCCAGTTGGTGAACGAGTCGTCGTTGACAGTCACAGATCCATCTTTCGAGCTAGGCAGCGCTCATATGATAACCACACCCTCTTCGAGGTCTCCGCAGGGGTGGATCCGGCCCGGCCCGCGATGACATGATCCGACCGGGTCCGAAGAGGTTTGACGGGGGGAGAGACCGCCGATGAGGCTGCACACGCACGAGTGGGGGACCGGCGACCGGATCGCCGTGCTGGTGCACGGGATCATGTCCGACCACCGCACCTGGAACCGGGTCGCACCCGTCCTGGCGGACAAGGGATACCGCGTCATCGCCGTCGACCTGCGCGGCCACGGTGCCAGCGGCCGGGGTGCGTACAGCCCCGAGCACTGGGCCGACGACCTCGTGGAGACCCTCCCCGCGGGTGCGGAGCTGGCGATCGGCCACTCGCTCGGGGCCATGGTCCTGGCCGGCGCCGTCGAACGGCTGGCGCCCGCCCGGGCCGTCTACTGCGACCCCGCCTGGGAGGTGCGCGAGAAACTGGTCGCGGCCTCCGCCTACTTCGCGGCGTTCAAGACCGCCGGCCGTGCCATGATCCGGAGCCTCAATCCGCGCTGGGACGACGTCGACGTGGACATCGAACTGGCCACACTGGCCGCCTGGGACCCCGCCACGGCCGCCGTCCTGCCCGGCATCTACGCGGTCGCCCGGACACCGGCCCGCCCGGTGGTGCCGTCGCTGGTGGTACTGGCCGGTGCCGGCGAACTCCACCGCGCCGGCCTGGACGCCGAGCTGACCCGGCGGGGCTTCGACATCCGCACCGTCGAAGGCGCCGGCCACACGCTGTACCGGGACGACTTCGAGGGCTTCATGGGGGCGCTCGACGGCTGGATCTGACCAGCCCCCGGAGAGTCGTCGCGGCGCGCGCCAGGAGGGCGGCGCGGGTCGGCAAGGCGGCGCCGGTCCCGAAGGCGGCACGGGCCGGGAAGAAGGCGGCGCGCCCGGGACGGCAGAGCGGTCGCGACGGCAGAGCGGTCGCGACGGCACAGCGGTCGGGGCCCCCGCGCGGCGCGCGATCAGGGCCGGCGGGGTCAGCGCGGGTCGAAGACGATGCTGGCGAAGCGCGCGCCGGCGGGCGCCGACCGGCCGGGGGCGAGCCGCAACGCCGTCCCCTTGCACTTCTTCCGCGTGTAGACGACGAGCGGCTTCCTCGTCCCGTTGTGCGCGCCGCGCGCTTCCTGGGCCATGTCGAAACACCGGTGGCCCGGCGGATCGGTGATGGCGTACGCCTTGCCGTGCGGACCGACCCAGGTGAACGTGCCGTCGACGGCGAGCGCCGGACCGGCGGCGGTGAGGGCGAGGGCGAGACCGCCGAGTACGGCGGCGAGCGGACGACACAGGCGCATGGCGGTGTCCTTCGACGAGGGATGGGGGAGCGGGCGGGCCGCACCCGTAATCTGCCACTCCGCCCCCGCGTGGCCCGGCAGCCGACACGGGCACGTCCACCGTCCGGGTGAGGGCGGAGGGGAATTCGCGCCCCACCGCTGTACGTCCGCTGGCCCGGCCGTGCCCCGACGAACGCGGCCGGTACCGGCCTCCTTTCGGGGGACCAGCTGTGCGAAGGCCGCGGATCGGGGTAGGCGAGACGCCCGAGGAAGGAAAGGACCGTCTCATGACGACCTACGTGATCAGCGTGCCCGGCACCTTCACCAGTGGGATCGGCGACGATGCCCGTACCCGGCTGGCCCGGGCGCTGCGGCCCGCCGACCCGCACGGCACGCGGATGGGCAACGCCGAGGACCTCGACGTGCTCAGCCTCAACGAGGACAACACCTTCACCCTCCGCCTGACCGTCGAGGCGGACACCGGCCCGCACGCCGAGGAGGAGGCGCGCCGGCTGGCGGACTCCGCGCTCCGGGACGCGGGCCTGGACGAGCAGAACGCGCCGCTCGGGCCGACGATCATCACCGGTATCGATTCCGAGGTCCGTTGACGCGGGCCGGGACGGGCCGGGAGCGGGGCCGGAACCGGTAGCGGTCCCGGCCCGAGGGCCGCCGCCGGGGCACGATGACCCCGTACGGGTAAAATCTAGGGGTTCGTCGAACATCCAGGCGGCCGGCCGGCCGCGCGCCACCGCCCCGGCGGAAGTGATCGATGCCCCGCAAACGCTCCACGGACGAAGGCGACGAGCTGCTGGCCAGACTCGGTTCGCTCACCGCCCAGGCGCGTCAGCGCGCGCAGCTCCAGCGCACCCAGGTCGAACTGGCCATCGCCCTCCAGCGCGGCATGCTGCCCCGGGACCTGCCCACCGCACCCGGCCTCCACCTGGCGGTGCGGTACGCCCCGGCCAACATCGGCCTCAACGTGGGCGGCGACTGGTACGACGCCTTCACCCTGCCCGACGGCCGGATCGGCCTGTCGATCGGCGACGTCCAGGGACACAACATCGAGGCCGCCGCCTTCATGGGCCAGGTCAGGGCCGGACTGCGGGCCCTCGCCTCCGTCACCGGCGAGCCGGGCGAACTCCTGGCCCGCACCAACGACCTGCTGCTCTCCCTGGGCGGCGACCTGTTCGCCACCTGCACCTTCATGCGGCTCGACCCGGCCACCGGCGTGCTGGAGAGCGCCCGGGCCGGGCACATCCCCTTCGTCTGGGCCACGGCCGAGGGCAAGTCCGGCGTCGTCGACGACCAAGGCGGCCCGCCGCTCGGCATCGAACGGGGCACCGAGTACCCGGTGACCCGGCACCGGCTCACCACCGGCGGAGTGTTCGTCCTGGTCACCGACGGTGTCGTGGAAGGGCCGTCGCTGGACATGGAGGACGGCCTCGAACAGGTGGTACGCCTCGCGGGTATCGCCGCTGTCGCCGGCCTGGAGGCCCATGCGCTCGCCGCGGCCGTGATCAAGGGCGCCGAGAGCGTCGGCCACGAGGACGACGCCGCCGTCCTCGTCCTGGGCCTGGACGGCCCCGGCACCACCCCGGCGCGGAGGCCGGCCGGCATGCCGTGACGTGGTGAGGGGGCAGGCCCGGCATCGCCGTCGCGTGCGATGGCAGTGCGGCCCGGGCGGCGTACGGGCGCGGCGGCTGAGCCGGCCCCCTGTCAGCCATAGGGCCGGACCGGACCCGCTCCCGCCTCGCCGAGCCGGACCCGCCGGTGTGGGATGGCTGGTGTGGTGGGTATCGAGGAGCCGCGCCGGCCGGGCGGCCGAGCCGTCCAGATTCTGGGCGTCGCCGGCTGCTACTACGCGGCGGCCCAGCTCGGCCTGCTGCGCGATCTCACGGTCGGGGGAGCCGTCGTCACCCCCATCTGGCCGCCGACCGGCGTCGCCGTCGCGGCCCTGCTGATCCTCGGACTGGGCTGCTGGCCCGGAGTCACACTCGGCGCCTTCTTCGCGGTCCTGTCCCTCACCACGCCCGGCCCCGAGGTGCTCGGCGTGCTCCTGGGCAACACCGCCGCACCCGTGTGCGCGGCGCTCCTGCTGCGCCGGGCCGGCTTCCGCACCGACCTCAGCCGGCTGCGCGACGGACTCGCCCTCGTGTTCCTCGGCGCGCTGACCGCCATGCTGATCAGCGCGACCATCGGCGTCAGCCTCCTCGTGCTGGCGGGCAGCCTCGCCGGCCACAACTTCTGGATCGTCTGGCTCGCGTGGTGGGTGGGCGACGCGATGGGTGTCCTGATCGTCACCCCGCTCCTGCTGCTGTTGCTGCGCGGCGTCCGCCGGCCGCTGCCGCTGCGCCGGTGGAAGGAGGCGACCGCGCTGTTCTTCGCCGCCTGCGCGCTCGTACCGCTGGCGGCCTACAGCTCGGTCAGCCTGCTCTTCCTCGTCTACCCGCTCATCATCTGGGCCGCCCTGCGGTTCCAGCTGGCGGGCAGCGTCCTGTGCGCGCTGGCGACCTCCGTCGTGGCCACCCTGGCCGCGACCGACGGGGTGGGGGCGTTCGCGGGGCTGAGCCGGGTCGAGGTCCTGGTCAAACTCCAGGCGTTCAACGGTGCCATGGCCCTCACCGCGCTGCTGCTGTCCGCCGTGATCATCGAGCAGCGCAACACCCGGCGCTCGGTCGAGCGGGCCTGCCAGGAGCTGGTCGAGGTACTGGAACACCTCACCGCGGGCGAGGCCCCGCCACCGAAGCCGCAGAACGGGCAGAGCGGAACCGCCGACGACCGGGGGCGCCGGCCCGAGGCACCGTGACCACGGTCCGGCGTCTGTCGGCCGGCCTCAGTCCTCCGAGCGGTTCACCGGCCCCTCGTCGTCGCTGCCCGGCTCCGCGGCAGGCGTCGCCGCCCCGGGGTCCCGGCGGGAGCGGGACGGCGGGTACGCCGCGCCGGTGGCGCCGGGCCGGCCGCCGCCGGTCGTGCCGTAGCCCCCGGGGATCCCCGGCGGGGTGTCCGCGGCGGCCGCCGCCTCGCTGATGTGGCGCCGGGCCCTGACCCCGGCCCGTCGCTCCGGGTACGGGTAGTCGAACGGCTCGGCGGAGGCACGCTCGCGGTCCGCCTCGAGCTGCCGGCGCGCGGCCCGTTCGGCCGCCGCCGCGTTCTCGTCCTGTCGGTCACGGTCGTCGTCCTTCATACGACGCCGGGTACCCGCGCGACGGCCGCCGCCAACGTCCGTCCCCGGCGTGTCGACCGGCCGCCCCGGGGCACTGGGAGACGATGGAAACAGCCCGTACGGGCACGGGGCCGGACCGGGAGGAACAGGGGCGGCAATGGAGCAGCGGCCGGTGACAGAAAGGCCGACCGAGGCCGGCACAAGGACCTCGCCCACCCCGCCCCCGCAAACTCCCGCACCCCCGAGCAGGCCCTCGCCTCCGGCCGCCGGGGAAGGCGCGAGTCCGGCCGCCGCCGCGTCCGGCAGTCGGCTGCCGCCTCCGGACCCCGCCGGGGGCAAGGTGCCGACCGGTCCTCGCCCCACGCCGAGTGCCCCGGCCTCCGGCACCCGGCCCGCGTCGCCGCACGGCGCCAAGGCTCCAGCAGCCGCGAGCCGGCCCTCGCTTCCGGGCGCCGGGGAAGGCGCGCCTCCGAGCGCGCCCGAGCCCGGCAGCCGTTCGCTCGCCGACGGCCGCGCCACGCCGAGTGCCCCGGCCTCCGGCAGCTCGCCCGCGTCGCCGCAAGGCGCCAAGGCTCCAGCAGCCGCGAGCCGGCCCTCGCCTCCGGGCGCCGGGGAAGGCGCGAGTCCGGCCGTCGCCGCGTCCGGCGGTCGGCCGTCGCCCCCGGACCCCACCGGGGGCAAGGTGCCGAGTGCCCCCGAGCCCGGCAGCCGTTCGCCCGCCGACGGCCGCGCCAAGCGGAGTGCCCCGGCCTCCGGCAGCCGGCCCGCGTCGCCGCACAGCGCCAAGGCTCCCCCACCCGCGAGTCGGCCGTCGCTTCCGGGCGCCGGGGAAGGCGCCGCCGCGTCCGGCGATCGGCGGTCGCCCCCGGACCCCACCGGGGGCAAGGTGCCGAGCGCCCCCGATTCCGGCAGCCGTTCGCCCGCCGACGGCCGCGCCACGCCGAGTGCCCCGGCCTCCGGCACCCGGCCCGCGTCGCCGAACGGCGTCGAGCCTCCCGCACCCGCGAGTCGGCCCTCGCCTCCGGGCGCCGGGGAAGGCGCGAGTCCGGCCGTCGCCGCGTCCGGCGGTCGGCTGTCGCCCCCGGACCCCACCGGCGGCAAGGTGCCGAGCGCCCCCGAGCCCGGCGACCGCCCCCCGCCCGCCGACGGCCCCGTCACCCCAAGCTCCCCGGCCCCCGGCAGCCCGCCCGTGCCCCCGCACACCGCCGAGCCCGCCGCACCCGCGAGCCGGTCCACAGCCCGGCACCCCCACAGGGGAACGGCGCCGAGTTCCCCGCCTTCCGGCGACCGGTCCTCGCCCCACGCCGGCGTCAGGCGTAGCACGCCCGCCCCCCGCCCCGGTGCCGGAGACGTGCGGCGTCGGGTTCCCCGTACCGATGTGCTGCTGCGGGAGCCCCGGTTGGCCGCGGCTGTCCAGCGGCTCGGTGCCGGCCTGGTGAAGGCCGCTGTCCGGCAGGCGCAGCAGCGGGCCCGGGAGGGGAGCGTGCCGGTGGAGCTGGTGCCGGAGACGGCCCTGGGCCTGCTGCCGGGGAGCGCGGGCGGGCTGCGGCCGGTGATCAACGCCACCGGGGTGCTGCTCCACACCAACCTCGGGCGCGCCCCGCTGTCGGCCGCGGCCCGGCAGGCCGTCGTGGAGGCCGCCGGGCCCACGGACGTCGAACTCGACCTGACCACCGGGGTGCGTGCCCGCCGGGGGCGCTCCGCGCTCGCCGCGCTGCGGGCGGGCGTGCCGGCCGCCGGAGCCGCGCAGGTCGTCAACAACGGGGCCGCCGCGCTCGTGCTGGCCGCCACCGCCCTCGCGGCGGGCAAGGAGATCATCGTCAGCCGGGGCGAGATGGTGGAGATCGGCGACGGATTCCGCCTGCCCGACCTGCTGGTCTCGACCGGGGCCCGGCTCCGCGAGGTGGGTACGACCAACCGCACGGCCCCCGCCGACTACGCCGCCGCCGTCGGCCCCGACACGGGCTTCGTGCTCAAGGTGCACCCGTCCAACTTCCGCATCACCGGCTTCACCCGGTCCGCCGAGGTCGCCGACCTGACGGGGCTCGGCGTCCCCGTCGTCGTCGACATCGGCTCCGGTCTGCTCGCCCCGCACCCCGCCCTGCCAGAGGAACCCGACGCCGACACGCAGCTGCGCGCGGGCGCCGCCCTCGTCACCGCCAGCGGCGACAAACTGCTCGGTGGCCCCCAGTGCGGGCTGCTGCTGGGCCGTGAGGACCTGGTCGGCGCGCTGGCCCGGCATCCCCTGGCCCGCGCGCTCCGTGTCGACAAACTGACCCTGGCCGCCCTGGAGGCCACCCTCACCGGCCCGCCCACCCCGACCGCCCTCGCCCTCACAGCCGACCCGGCCGTCCTCGGGGCCCGCGCGGCCCGCCTCGCCGCGGACCTGTCCGCCGCCGGAGTCGACGCGCGACCCGTCGACAGCGCGGCCACGGTCGGCGGCGGAGGCGCCCCCGGCGTCACCCTGCCCAGCGCGGCACTGTCCCTGCCCGCGCCGTACGCCGCCGTACTGCGCACCGGCCGGACCCCGGTCGTCGGGCGCCTGGAGGCGGGCCGCTGCCTGCTGGACCTGCGGGCGGTGCCCCCGCAGGACGACGCACGGCTGGCGGAGGCCGTAGGGGCGGCCCGCGCCGCCGTGGAAGGAGGGCGGTGATGCGGGTCCTCGCCACCGCCGGTCATGTCGACCACGGCAAGTCCGCGCTGGTCCGGGCGCTCACCGGGATGGAGCCCGACCGGTACGAGGAGGAGCGCCGCCGCGGCCTCACCCTGGACCTGGGCTTCGTGTGGACCCGCGTCGGGGAGGAGACCCTCGCCTTCGTCGACGTACCCGGGCACGAGCGCTTCGTACCGACCATGCTGGCCGGTGCCGGGCCCGTGCCCGCCGTGCTGTTCGTGGTCGCCGCCGACCAGGGCTGGCAGCGGCAGTCCGCCGAACACCTGGCCGTCCTGGACGCGCTCGGCGTCCGGCACGCCGTCCTCGCGGTGACCCGCAGCGACCTCGCCGACCCCGGACCGGTGCGCGCCGACGCGGTCGAACGCCTGGCCGCGACCTCCCTCGGCAAGGCCCCGGCGGTCGCCGTCAGCGCGGTCACCGGGGCGGGGCTCGACGACCTGCGGGCCGAACTGGCCGCCATGGCCGGCCGGCTGCCCGTACCCGACACCGGAGCCGACGTCCGCCTGTGGCTCGACCGGGCGTTCACCGTCCGCGGCCACGGCACCGTGGTGACCGGCACGCTCGGGACCGGCACCCTGCGCGTCGGCGACCGGCTGGTCACCGGGGACGGGCCGGCCGTGCTGCGGGTCCGCGGCCTCCAGAGCCTGCACGAGGAGCGGACGGCCGTCGGCGCGGTGGCCCGCGTCGCCGTCAACGTGCATGGTCCGGGCGCCGACAGCCTGCGCCGCGGCCAGGTCCTGCTGACCCCGGACCGCTGGCTGCGGGCCGAGGTGACCGACGTCCGGGTCACCGGCGAGCCGGTGGCCGACCTGCCCCGGAGTGTCACCCTGCACATCGGGACGGCGGCCGTGCCGGTGGCCGTCCGCCCGCTCGGCCCGGACACCGCCCGGCTCACCCTCCGCCGGGGCCTGCCCCTGCGGGCCGGCGACCGCGCCGTGCTGCGGGAACCGGGCGGCGGCCGCCTGCCCTGCGGGGTGACCGTCCTCGACGTACGGCCGCCCGGGCTGGCCCGGCGCGGCGCCGGCCGGGCCCGCGCGGCCGAGCTGGACACCATGACCGGCTGCCCCGACGCCGCTGCCGAGCTGCGCCGCCGCAAGCTGGTACGGCGCGCCGACCTGCGGGCGATGGGCGTCCCGGCGCCCGGCGACCCCGTCGCCGGGGACTGGCTGGCCGACCCGGCGCACTGGCAGGCCCTCGCGGAGCGGCTGGCCGAGGAGACCGCCGTGCACGCCCGCGCGCACCCGCTGGAGCCCGGCCTGCCCGCCGAGGCGGCCCGCCGGCTGCTCGGCCTTCCCGACCGGGCCCTCGTTGACGCGCTGGCCGCGGCCCAGCCCCGGGTCCAGGCCCGCCAGGGCCGGCTGTACCCCGCCGACCGTCCCCGGCCCGCCCTGCCCGGACCGGTCCGGGCGGCTGTGGACGCCGTACGCCGGGACCTCTCCCGTACGCCGTTCCGCGCGCCCGAGGCCGGGCGGCTGGCCGAGCTGGGGCTCGACCGGCGGGCGCTGGCCGCCGCGGCGGCCGCCGGGGCGCTGCTGCGCATCGCCGACGGGATCGTGCTGATGCCCGGCGCGGACGCCGGGGCCGCCGCCGTCCTGGCCGCTCTGCCGCAGCCGTTCACGCTCAGCGAGGCCCGCCGCGCCCTGGACACCACCCGCCGGGTGGCCGTACCACTGCTGGAGTTCCTGGACGCCGGGGGCTGGACCGAACGCGTCGACGACCAGCGCCGGCGCTGCCGGGCTCCGGCGGGGGACGGAGGCGGACGGGAATCGAACCCGCCTGCCCGAGATCCTCGGGCACCTCGGTTTTGAAGACCGGGAGGGCCACCAGGCACCCACACGCCTCCACCGCTCGACAGGCTACTGCCCCAGGAGATCACCGGTATGACACCGACACCGACGCACCGGGCGCCCGTACGGCTCACCCAGTTCGCCCACGGCGGCGGCTGCGCCTGCAAGATCCCGCCCGGCGAACTGGAGGACGTGGTCGCGGGACTGACCGCGGCACCGCCGGCCGGCGGCGACACCCCGCTGCTCGTCGGGCTCGCCACCGGTGACGACGCGGCCGTGGTCGGTCACCGGGGGAGCGCCCTGGTGTGCACGGCCGACTTCTTCACCCCGGTCGTGGACGACCCCTACGACTGGGGCCGCATCGCCGCCGCCAACGCCCTGTCCGACGTGTACGCGATGGGCGGCCGGCCCGTGCTGGCCGTCAACCTGCTGGCCTGGCCGCGCGACCGGCTCTCCTTCGACCTCGCCCGTGAGGTGCTGCGCGGCGGCCTCGACATCGCCACCGAGGCCGGCTGCCACGTCGGCGGCGGGCACAGCGTGGACGACCCCGAGCCGAAGTACGGCATGGCCGTCACCGGCATCGCCGACCCCGGGCGGCTGCTGCGCAACGACGCCGGCCGCCCGGGGGTGCCGCTGTCGTTGACCAAGCCGCTCGGCCTCGGCGTGCTGAACAACCGGCACAAGGCCACCGGCGAGTGGTTCGAGCAGGCCGTCGCCACGATGACGGCGCTCAACCGGGACGCCTGTGAGGCCGCCCTGGCCGCCGGGGCCGTCTGCGCCACCGACGTCACCGGCTTCGGTCTCCTCGGCCATCTGCACAAGCTGGCCCGGGCCTCCGGGGTCACCGCCGTGATCGACACCGCCGCCGTCCCCTACCTGGACGGCGCCCGGGAGGCCGTACGGGACGGGTACGTCAGCGGCGGCACCCGGCGCAACCTGGAGTGGGTCGCGCCGCACACCGACTTCGGGGACACCGACGAGGACACCCGGCTGCTGCTCGCCGACGCGCAGACCTCGGGCGGGCTGCTCGTCGCCGGGGAGGTGCCCGGGGCGCCGGTGGTGGGGGAGCTGGTGCCGCTCGGGAGCCGGTCGATCGTGCTCAGGTGACGCGCGCCCGGACGACGTCATGCTCGGGTGACGCTGCTCACTGCGGTGGGGCGGGGCGTCGCCGGGGACGACGGTCCCCGCGCCGGTTCGCCCGGCGGCAGGGCGGACCGCCGGTTCGCCCTGCCGCCGGGCGCGGCGGACGGCGATATCCCGCCGAGACCGGACGGCGGCGGGACTCCGGCGACCCTGGCGGGAGAGGCAGACGCGCATCCGACGCGCACCCCCGACCCGGGCGAAAACTTCATCTAATACCCCGCTTCCTGGCTCTCACACCTGTGCTGTGCGAGTTTGTTTCCCTCGCGGGAAGGGTTGGCCGATTACTTTGTCCCAGCCTGCGGAAGTGGGTTAGCCTGCGGCGTATTTTTCTCATCATGCAAATCCGTGAACTGCGGAAATGCACACACCAACGGTCGGGTCGCAGCACGCTCCCGGCCGCGGTTCCGAGTCCTCGGCGCGAGGGCTCTAGGGGAGCGGATCGAGGGTGCGCATGGCCGGCAAGGCGACCGGGACGACCGAAGCGGTCCCGGGTGACCACGAACTGAGACGACTGCTCGCGGGACTGACCGCGGTGCGGGACGGAGACTTCGGCACACGGCTGCCCGACGACTCCACCGGACTCATGGGCGACATCGCCACTGTCTTCAACGGGATGGTCGACCAGCTGTCCGTGTTCACCTCCGAGGTCACCCGGGTGGCCCGTGAGGTGGGTACCGAGGGCACCCTCGGCGGGCAGGCGCAGGTGCCGGGCGTCTCGGGCACGTGGGCCGACCTGACCGACTCCGTCAACGCGATGGCGGGCAACCTCACCACGCAGGTCCGGGACATCGCCCAGGTCGCCACCGCCGTGGCCAAGGGCGACCTGTCGCAGAAGATCGACGTGGACGCGCGCGGCGAGATCCTTCAGCTGAAGGAGACCGTCAACACGATGGTCGACCAGCTCTCGGCGTTCGCGGACGAGGTGACCCGTGTCGCCCGCGAGGTGGGCACCGAGGGCCGCCTCGGCGGGCAGGCCCAGGTCCCGGGTGTCGCCGGCGTCTGGCGGGACCTCACGGACTCGGTCAACTTCATGGCCGGGAACCTGACGGCGCAGGTCCGCAACGTCGCCCAGGTGACGACCGCGGTGGCGCAGGGCGACCTGTCGCAGAAGATCACGGTGGATGCCCGGGGCGAGATCCTGGAGCTGAAGAGCACCATCAACACGATGGTGGACCAGCTCTCCGCGTTCGCGGACGAGGTGACCCGTGTCGCCCGCGAGGTGGGCACCGAGGGCCGGCTCGGGGGGCAGGCCGACGTCAAGGGCGTCAAGGGCACCTGGCGGGACCTGACCGACTCGGTGAACTTCATGGGCGGGAACCTGACGGCCCAGGTCCGCAACGTCGCCCAGGTGGCCACCGCGGTGGCGCAGGGCGACCTGTCGCAGAAGATCACGGTGGATGCCCGGGGCGAGATCCTGGAGCTGAAGAACACCATCAACACGATGGTGGACCAGCTCTCCGCGTTCGCCGACGAGGTGACCCGGGTGGCCCGCGAGGTGGGCACCGAGGGCCGGCTCGGGGGGCAGGCCCAGGTCCGCGGCGTGGCCGGCACCTGGAAGGACCTCACCGACAACGTCAACGTGATGGCCTCCAACCTGACCGGCCAGGTCCGCTCCATCGCCCAGGTCGCCACGGCCGTGGCCCGGGGCGACCTGTCGCAGAAGATCACCGTCGAGGCCAAGGGTGAGGTCGCCGCGCTCGCCGACGTCATCAACACCATGGTCGACACGCTGTCGGCGTTCGCCGACGAGGTGACCCGGGTGGCCCGCGAGGTGGGCACCGAGGGCCGGCTCGGCGGCCAGGCGCACGTGCCCAACGTGGCCGGCACCTGGAAGGACCTCACCGACAACGTCAACTCCATGGCCAACAACCTCACCGGCCAGGTCCGCAACATCGCGCTGGTGACCACCGCCGTGGCCAAGGGCGACCTGTCGAAGAAGATCGACGTCGACGCCCGGGGCGAGATCCTCGAACTGAAGACCACCATCAACACGATGGTCGACCAGCTCTCCGCCTTCGCCGACGAGGTCACCCGCGTCGCCCGTGAGGTGGGCACCGAGGGCCGGCTCGGCGGCCAGGCCGAGGTCGAGGGCGTCTCCGGCACCTGGAAGCGCCTCACCGAGAACGTCAACGAACTCGCCGGCAACCTCACCCGGCAGGTCCGCGCCATCGCCGACGTGGCCAGCGCGGTCGCCGAGGGCGACCTGACACGGTCCATCACCGTCGACGCCTCCGGCGAGGTGGCCGACCTCAAGGACAACATCAACTCCATGGTGGAGTCCCTGCGCGAGACCACCCGGGCCAACCAGGAACAGGACTGGCTCAAGACCAACCTCGCCCGGATCTCCGGCCTCATGCAGGGCCACCGCGACCTGCCGGTCGTCGCCGAGCTGATCATGGACGAGCTGGTGCCGCAGGTGTCCGCCCAGTACGGCGCCTTCTACCTCGCCGAGGACGGCGCGGCCGGACCCGAGCTGCGGCTCGTCGGCGCCTACGGGCGGCCCGAGGCGGACTCCCGGCCCGTCCGCATCCCCTTCGGCCGCTCCCTGGTCGGCCAGGCCGCGCGCAGCCGCCGTACCATCGCCGTGGACCAGCTGCCGCCCGGATACGTGACCATCTCCTCCGGGCTCGGACGGGTGGAGCCCACCGCGCTGCTGCTGCTGCCCATCGTCTTCGAGGAGCAGGTCCTCGGCGTCATCGAGCTCGCCGCGGTCACCCGGTTCACCACCGTCCAGCGGGACTTCCTCCAGCAGCTGGTCGACACCATCGGCGTGAACGTCAACACGATCGTCGCCAACGCCCGCACCGACGAACTCCTCCAGGAGTCGCAGCGTCTGACCAGCGAACTCCAGTCCCGTTCCGCCGAGTTGCAGGCCCGCCAGGAGGAACTCCAGCAGTCCAACGCCGAACTGGAGGAGAAGGCCTCCCTGCTCGCCGACCAGAACCGGGACATCGAGGCGAAGAACCTCCAGATCGAGCAGGCCCGGCAGGAGCTCGAAGCACGCGCCCAGCAGCTGTCGCTCGCCTCGAAGTACAAGTCCGAGTTCCTGGCGAACATGAGCCACGAGCTGCGCACCCCGCTGAACAGCCTGCTCATCCTGGCCCAGCTGCTGGCCCAGAACCCCTCCCGCAACCTCACCCCCAAGCAGGTCGAGTACGCGGGCATCATCCACTCCGCCGGCTCCGACCTTCTCCAGCTGATCAACGACATCCTGGACCTGTCCAAGGTCGAGGCCGGGAAGATGGACGTGACGCCCGAGCGCGTCCCGCTGCGCCAGCTCATCGAGTACGTCGAGGCCACCTTCCAGCCGATGACGTCGCAGAAGAGCCTGGACTTCACCATCACCACGGCGCCCGGTGCCCCCGGCGACCTGCTCACCGACGACTCCCGGCTCCGGCAGATCCTGCGCAACCTGCTGTCCAACGCGGTGAAGTTCACCGAACAGGGCGGCGTCGAGCTGCGCGTCGAACCCGCCGCGGACGACGAGGTGCCCCCCGGTGTGATGCGCGGCGGAGCGATCGTCGCCTTCCGGGTGAAGGACACCGGCATCGGCATCCCCGAGCAGCAGCTGGAGACCATCTTCGGCGCGTTCCAGCAGGCCGACGGCACCACCAGCCGCAAGTACGGCGGCACCGGGCTCGGCCTGTCCATCACCCGGGAGATCGCCCACCTGCTCGGCGGCGCCGTCACCGTGGACAGCACCCCCGGCAAGGGCAGCACCTTCGCCCTCTTCCTGCCCGTCGCCCGGCCGGACTTCGAGGAGCACCTGCGCGGCGGACGCCATGTCCCCCACGCCGCGGACCCGGAGCGGACCGACCCCACGCCCGGACAGGAGGCGCCCCTCGGGCTGCCGCCGGCCATCGCGAGGCGGGAGCGCCCGCGCCGCCTGCTCGTCGTGGAGGAACGCCCGCGCGGGCTGCTGACGCTGGTCGCCGAGAGCGTGATCGGGGACCTCGCGCACAGCCGCGCCGACGGCGGCGGCACGCCCGTCGACATCATCACCGCGGTCGGCGCCCAGGAGGCGGCCGGTGCCCTCGCGGACGAGCCGTGCCACTGTGTCGTGGTGGAACTCGGCACGCCCGACGGGGAGTCGGCCCGCTTCCTGGAGGCCCTGCGCGGCGACTCGGCCCTGACGAGCGTCCCGGTGCTGGTGCACGTCTCGCACCGCACCGACCCCCTCACCGAGGAGCCTGCGGGCGGTTCGCTGGAGTACCTGTTCAGCCTCGACGAGCTGCGCGAGCGGATCGCGCTGCACCTGTCCGCCGAGGAGCCCGGCGAGGTGCTCACCCTCGTCCGCGGGGACGAGCCCCAGCACACGGCGCCGCATCTGGTCGACGACCACACCCGCGGCCGTACCGTCCTCGTCGTGGACGACGACGCCCGCAACCTGTTCGCGCTCAGCGGCATCCTGGAACTGCACGGGTTCCGGGTGCTGCACGCGGAGAACGGCCGCAAGGGCATCGACACCCTGGTGAACAACCCGGACGTCGAGATCGTCCTGATGGACGTGATGATGCCCGAGATGGACGGGTACACGGCCACGGCGGAGATCCGCAAGATGCCGCAGTACGCTGATCTGCCGGTCATCGCGGTGACCGCCAAGGCCATGCAGGGCGACCGGGAGAAGAGTCTGGCTTCCGGCGCCAGCGACTACGTCACGAAACCGGTGGACACCAATGACCTCATCGCCTGTGTCCGGCGCTGGCTCCCCGCATGAGGAGCACACGGCGAGCCCGTCCGTCCACAGGCCTAGGAGTACGGATCCGGTGAACGAGCCCGAACCGCCCACCGGGCCGGACCTGCCGGCCGGCATGCCCTCCCAGCTGCCGGCCGGGGAGGTCCCGGCCGCCGACGCGGTGCTGCCCGGCGTCCCCCTCGGGGACGTCCCGGCCGTCGACGTGGCGCTGCCGGGTATCCCGGCAGCGGACGTCCCGGCCGTCGACGTCGTGCTGCCGGAGATCCCGGCCGCCGACGTGCCCGCCACCTCTCCGGTCGGCCGGCTCGCCGCCACCGTGGAGCGGCTGCGCCGGGAGGTGCGGGCGGCGCAGGCCGAGGCCGAGGGCCGGGCGCTGGTCGAACTCGCCAAGGGCATCCTGGTGGAACGCCTCGGCTGCGGCCCCGCGCAGGCCGCCCGCCAGCTCGCCGAACTCACCGAGCAGGCCCGGATGACCCCGCTGGAGTTCGCGGTGGAGGTCATCAACCAGGCCGCCCGGGACCGCGTCTCGGAGGTCACCGAGGCGTTCCTGTCAGCCGCGGCCGCGGCTGACCCGGCCGGCTCCGTCGAGGAGTCCGCCGCCGTGCGGCTGCGCGCCGCCGAGAGCGGTGTCCTGGCCGCCGACGACACCCAGGCGATGGCCGACTCGCTGCTCGACCACGCCCTGCGCCCGCTGGGCGCGGTCGCCGTGGCCATCTGGGCCGCCGGCTCGGACGGCTCCCTCTCCCTCGCGGGCAGCGCCGGCTTCCCGCCCGGTGAGGCGGCCCGCTGGCGCTATGTCCCGCCCGACGTGGCCACCGTGGCCCGCCGCGGCCTGAACCAGCCCGATGGGCAGTGGCTGCCTTCGCTCGCCGGGTCCGGGCTGCCCACCATCGGCCGCCGGGAGTACGCCGACGGAGCGCGGATCGCCCTGCCCGCCGGCGCCGGCGGCCGGATCTACGGCGTCCTGGAGATCGCCTGGCCCAAGCCCGAGGGCCCGCTGCCGCGCCCCGTCGTCCGGCAGGTGGAGGCACTCGCCGAGCTGTGCGCGCACTCCCTGGAGACCACCGCACCGCCGCTCGGCACGGAACAGGAGCCCCGGCTGCTGCCCGACGTGGTCGAACTGACGGATCTCGCGGACGGTCTGCACGACCCGGCCCTGGTGCTGGTGCCGCACCTGGACGACACCGGTCAGCTGGTCGACTTCCGTATCCACCACGTCAACAGCCGCTTCCTCGACCCGGCGGGCCGGCCCCGCGCCGTCGTGAGCGGCGCCCTGCTGCTGGAGGCCTACCCGATGGCCGCCGGCGGCAGCGAGCTGTTCCAGCGCGTGGAGCGGGTCTACGCCACCGGTGAACCGTTCCGCGCCCACCGGATGCGGCTGACCGCGCTGGTCGACGACGTGCCGCTGTCCGCCGTCGCCGACATCAGCATCAGCCGGCACGGCTCCAGTGTGCTGCTGATCTGGCGCATCGAGGACGAGGCGGCCCGCCTGGCCAGCCTGCTCCAGCACGCCCAGCGGCTCGGCCGGATCGGCGGTTTCGAGGAGAACCTGCTCACCGGCGAGATCACCTGGAACGGCCAGCTGTTCAGCCTGTACGGCCGCCCCAGCACCAGCATGCCGGTCGCCCTCCAGGACCTGCCGGCCCACGCCCACCCGGACGACGCGGTCGCCCTGGGCCGTTTCCTGCGCACCATCATGCACCACCGCAGGCCCGCCTCGGCCGCGTTCCGGCTGCTGCGCCCGGACGGCGTGACCCGGCACATGCGGGTGGTCGCCGAGCCCGTCCTCGACACCGACGGCCAGCTCTTCGTCGTCCGGGGCGCCTACCAGGACATCTCCGCGCAGCACTGGACGGAGGTAGCGCTCGCCGCCACCCGCGACCAGCTGGCCCACACCGAGCAGCAGGCCGTGGAGCGCAACCGGCTCACCCTTCAGCTTCAGCACGCCATCATGCCGCCGGCGCAGGCCCCGCTCCGGGTGCCCGGCCTCCAGGTGGCGGTGCGCTACCGGCCCGCCGAGACCGAACACCTGGTCGGCGGCGACTGGTACGACGCCGTCGTGCTGCCCTCCGGGCTGATCCTGCTGTGCGTCGGCGACGTCGCCGGACACGGCATAGAGGCGGCGACCAGCATGGTCGTCCTGCGCAACGCGCTGCGCGGCCTCGCCGTGACCGGCGCCGGCCCGGCGCAGCTGCTGTCGTGGCTGAACATCGTCGCCCACCATCTGACGGGGGCGGTCACCGCGACCGCCGTCTGCGGTCTGTACGACGGTGAGCGGCGCACCCTGCGCTGGGCGCGGGCGGGCCATCTGCCGCCGGTCCTGGTGCGGGAGACGGAGACGCCCGGGGGACCGGAGGCGACCGCGCTGCCCCCGGTCAAGGGGCTGCTGCTGGGCGCCGTGCCCGAGGCGCGCTACGACGAGGAGGAACTCCAGCTGGCCGTGGGGGACACCCTGCTGATGTACACCGACGGCCTGATCGAGCGCCGGGACCGTTCGGTGGAGGAGTCCGTGGCCCATCTGCTGGAGACGGCGGGCGCGGTCTCCACCACCCTCGACCAGCAGCTGGACCGGCTGCTCACCTACAGCAGGTCGGACACCGACGACGACACCTGCATCATCGGCATCAGGGTGGCCTGACCCGCCCGGACCCGTCCGGGCGGCGGGGTGCCCGCGGCCGGGTCCGTCCGGGCGGACCGCTCAGGCGACCCCGGCCGCGAGGAACGGCACGATCGCGCTGACCCGCTTGCCCTGCGGCAGCCAGGTCACCTCCAGGCCGCGGGAGAGCATCGCCACCAGGTGCAGCCCGTGGCCGCCGACCCGCCCGGGGTCGGGAGGACGCCGCCGCGGCGCCTCCCGGGAGGTGTCCGTGACGGAGACGCGCAGCGCGCCGGCCAGCAGTTCCAGACGCAGGGCGCAGGGGCCGGGCGCGTGCTTGGCCGCGTTGGTGAGCAGTTCGCTGACGACGAGCTGGGCGTCCTGCACGGGGCGCCGCCCGAGCGTGGGCCGCACCTTCGCCAGAAGGGCGGCGACGGCGTCTCTCGCCTCGGCGATGCTGGATACACCGGCCTCCCAGGTGCGGCTGTAGCGCGGGGGCACCGAGCGGGCCTGGGTCGTCACGTACGTCCTGAGCGGCATGTCCATACCTCGTTGCCCTTTGCCTCTGAGGGAAGGGGCCCTTCCTGTGCACCAGGGGGTGGTCGTCCGTCCCTGCCCGGCTACCCACTGGGCCGCCGGTCAAAGGGACGTTTCCGGGGAATCCTCCGGATGCGCACGAATGGTCCGCGGGGAGGGGACAGCGGAGAACGACGGCCGGGGCGTGGCCGGGCCGGTCCGTGCGCGCACAGCGGAACGGGTCCGGACATCCGCTCTCGCTGGATGTCCGGACCCGTTCCGCAGAAAACTCGGCGTGCCTCGGTACCTCGGTGCCTGAGGACGTCGGTCCTGAAGACGTCAGTGCCTGAGACGTCAGTGCTTGAAGACGTCCTTCGCCTTCTCCTTCGCCTGCCGGGCGTCTCCGGTCGCGCCTTCCATGCGGCCCTCGGCCTCCAGGCGCTCGTTGCCGACGGCGCGCCCCGCGGTCTCCTTGAGCTTGCCCTTGGCCTGTTCGACCTTGCCCTTGGCCTTCTTGTTGCCGGCCATCGCGTGTCACATCCCAACGTCGACGCGGTCTGTGGTCGGTATTCGGATTACCGCTGTGCCACTGCCCAAACCAGTGGCCCGCCGTCCCTTCGGACTGCGTGCCCGTTCACTGCTCCTGCCGACGCCGCAGGAGGTGCCGTACGGCGAATCCCGCGACGACGGCCGCGGCGGCCACCAGGACGTAGGGCTGGTAGCGCCTGATCTGGTCGTACACCGCCGTGATGTGGCTGCCGGCCACGTACGCCAGCGTCGTCCACAGGCCGACCCAGAGGGCCGCGCCGAGGGCGTTGAAGGCGAGGAAGCGGCGCCAGGGCATGCCGGTCGTGCCGGCGATGATGCCGTTGGCCTGCCGCAGGCCCTCGACGAACCGGGCCACGGTCACGATCCGGCCCCCGTGCCGGCGGAAGAACTCCTCGGC
This sequence comes from Streptomyces sp. NPDC006309, assembly GCF_040613095.1. NCBI lineage: Bacteria > Bacillati > Actinomycetota > Actinomycetes > Kitasatosporales > Streptomycetaceae > Streptomyces > Streptomyces sp. NPDC006309. The sequence continues at coordinate 27,241 of NZ_JBEXRO010000046.1, forward strand.
GGCCTCGAACCGCTTCGGGGTGAGCAGGACGTACCGGCCCCACCGGTGCACGAAGGCCCGCCCGCCGGTCCGGCCGATCAGGTAGCCGAGGTTGTCGCCGGCGACGGCCGCGACGAACGCGACGGCCGCCACGGCCGCGACGTCCAGCCGGCCCGCGCCCGCGTAGACCCCCGCCGCGAGGAGGATCGTCTCGCCGGGTGCGGGGACCCCGAAGTCCTCCACGAAGATCACGGCCCCCACGGCCCAGTAGCCGTAGTGACCGAGCAGCGGTTCCAGATGGGCCAGCGGTCCCGGAAGGGGTGGGGACATGTCTTCACAGTACGTCGGTGCGGCGTGGCGGCCACGAGCGGGGTGGCCCGTGACTGCTCCGGCGTCATGGCGTCCACGGCGGCCCCGGCAGGCGCTGCCGCCCGCCGGTGGCGGCCGGTCAGCCGCATGTGGGGCAGGGGGTGGGCCGGCTAGGAGGCGGTGGTGTCCTCGTCGTCACCGTGGCCGGGCTGGCACGCGTGGCACAGTTCGTGGTCGCCGTCGCGCGTGACGACGGTCCCCCAGCCGAGGCACTGCTCGCAGTCGCGGGCGCGGCTCAGATCGGGGCGGGGAGGCAGAAGACGGCTGCGGTGGGCTCCGTACGCCATACGGGGAGCGGCTCCTTGAAGTCGCGGGGAAGCGCGTGCGGTGAGGAGGTGGGGCGGGCGGCAGGTGGCATGACCACGCATGGCGCTCAGGGCACGCATGACAACGCTGTCCGAACTGCCTCCATTATGTCCTACTTATGCCGAATGTCTAGGGGGCATTGTCACTCGGTGCCACCTCATTGGTCGCGCTTTCCCGGATGCCCTCCGGACGCCCGCGGGCGCCTCACGGGAGCTGTACGCCTTCATCGAGCAGCGGGACGAGGCGCGGCACAGCTTGGCTCGTCCCTCGGGGGCGACCCGCGGGGGTTGTCCGATCCTACGAACTTCCCCCGCGCCGGGTTACCGGGGACCATCACTTTTGATAGGAAACTTTCCTACCAGTAGGCGGTACGGACCGAACCGCCCACGCCCACCCCCCACTTGGAGCCCCTGTGGTGCACGCACACCGTGAGCCGGCAGCCCATGCCCGTCTCTCCCGCCGGACCGTCGTCGCCGCGCTCGGCGCCGTCGCCTCGGGCACCCTGCTCGGCGTCTCCCGCGCGGGCACGGCCTCGGCCGCCGCGCCGGGCCTGGACGACCCGGCGAAGAAGGAGATCGCCATGCAGCTGGTGTCGAGCGCGGAGAACTCCTCGCTCGACTGGAAGGCCCAGTACAAGTACATCGAGGACATCGGCGACGGACGCGGCTACACCGCCGGCATCATCGGCTTCTGCTCCGGCACCGGCGACATGCTCGACCTCGTCCAGCTCTACACCGACCGCAAGCCCGGCAACGTCCTGGCGAAGTACCTGCCCGCCCTGCGCCGGGTCGACGGCAGCGACTCGCACGACGGCCTCGACCCGGACTTCCCCAAGGACTGGCGCAAGGCCGCCCAGGACAGCGCCTTCCAGCAGGCCCAGAACGACGAACGCGACCGCGTCTACTTCCACCCGGCCGTCACCCAGGGCAGGACCGACGGCCTGCGCGCGCTGGGCCAGTTCACCTACTACGACGCCCTCGTCATGCACGGCGACGGCGACGACCCCACCAGCTTCCGCAACATCCGCAAGCGCGCCCTGCGCACCGCGAAGCCGCCGGCCCAGGGCGGCAACGAGACCACCTATTTGAACGCCTTCCTGGACGCCCGAGTGTGGGCCATGAAGCAGGAGGAGGCACACAGTGACACCAGCCGCGTCGACACCGCGCAGCGCGTCTTCCTGCGCAAGGGCAACCTCGACCTGAACACCCCGCTCGACTGGAAGGTGTACGGGGACAGTTACCACATCGGCTGACCCGCGCGACCCTCAAGGGAAGCGGCCGGCCGGGCCCGGTGCGGCCCGGCCGGTGGGGCGCACGTGCATGCCACGCCCCTGACGAGGAAAGATGGGGTGAGCGTACGACCCCCACCGATGCGGAGGAACGGACTCATGCCGCACGAGCGAGCCGGCCGGCCGGCCGGTCCCGAGGACCTCGTCGACGTGGCCAGGCTGGTCACGGCGTACTACACGCTGCACCCCGACCCGGCCGACCCGGGACAGCGGGTGGCGTTCGGCACCTCGGGGCACCGTGGTTCGTCCCTGGCGGGTGCCTTCAACGAGGACCACATCGCCGCCACCAGCCAGGCCATCTGCGAGTACCGGGCCGCCCAGGGCACGGACGGGCCCCTCTTCCTGGGCGCAGACACCCATGCCCTGTCGGAGCCCGCCAGGGCGACCGCACTGGAGGTGTTCGCCGCCAACGAGGTCACCGTGCTGATCGACAGCGCGGACGGCTACACGCCCACCCCCGCTGTCTCGCACGCGATCCTGACGCACAACCGGGGCCGCACCACCGGCCTCGCCGACGGCGTGGTCGTCACCCCGTCGCACAACCCGCCCGCCGACGGCGGCTTCAAGTACAACCCGCCGAGCGGCGGCCCGGCGGCCTCCGACGCCACCTCCTGGATCCAGGACCGCGCGAACCAGATCATCACGGGCGGCTTGAAGGACGTACGCCGGCTGCCGTACGCCCGCGCGCTCGCCGCGGACACCACCCGGCGCTACGACTTCCTCGGCACCTACGTCGGCGACCTGCCCAGCGTGCTGGACCTGGACGCCATCCGCGCGGCCGGTGTGCGGATCGGCGCCGACCCGCTCGGCGGCGCCTCCGTCGCCTACTGGGGCCGGATCGCCGAGGAACACCGCATCGACCTGACGGTCGTCAACCCGCACACCGATCCCGCCTGGCGTTTCATGACGCTGGACTGGGACGGCCAGATCCGCATGGACTGCTCCTCGCCGTACGCGATGGCCTCCCTCATCGAGCAGCGCGACCGCTTCCAGATCGCCACGGGCAACGACGCCGACGCCGACCGGCACGGCATCGTCACCCCGGACGCGGGCCTGATGAACCCCAACCACTACCTCGCGGTCGCCATCTCCTACCTCTACCGGCACCGCGAGCAGTGGCCGGCCGGCGCCGGCATCGGCAAGACCCTGGTCTCCTCCACGATGATCGACCGGGTCGCCGCCGACCTCGGCCGTCAGCTGGTCGAGGTGCCGGTCGGGTTCAAGTGGTTCGTGGACGGACTGGTCAGCGGCGCCCTCGGGTTCGGCGGCGAGGAGTCGGCCGGCGCGTCCTTCCTGCGCCGCGACGGCTCGGTGTGGACCACCGACAAGGACGGCATCATCCTGGCGCTGCTCGCCTCCGAGATCACGGCCGTCACCGACCGGACGCCCTCGGAGCACTACGCCGGGCTGACCGCCCGCTTCGGTGAACCCGCCTACGCCCGCATCGACGCGCCCGCGACCCGCGAACAGAAGGCATTGCTGGGCAAGTTGTCCCCGGCCCAGGTCACCGCGGACACACTGGCCGGCGAGGCGGTCACCGCCGTCCTCACCGAGGCGCCCGGCAACGGCGCGGCCATCGGCGGCATCAAGGTCACCACCGACAACGCCTGGTTCGCGGCCCGGCCCTCGGGCACGGAGGACGTGTACAAGGTGTACGCCGAGTCCTTCCTCGGCGCCCGCCATCTCGCCCGGGTCCAGGAGGAGGCGCAGGCGGTGGTGCTGGGAGCGCTCGGCGGCTGACCCGGCCGTGGGGCGGCCTCCGTCACGGAGGCCGCCCCGGCGCGGTCCGCGGGCGCGGGGCGCGCGGGCGCCGTCCGGCTCAGCCGCGTCCGCGGCCCGTGCGCAGCCGGTCCAGGACCGCCTGCGCCATGGCCGCCTCGCCCTTGGCGTTCGGATGGGCCGGGGCCGCGGGGGAGGCCGGCTGGAGGGGCTCGATCCAGCGGTCGGCGGGCGCCTTGCACATGTCGTGACCGGCCGTCGGGCCGTAGGTGTCCACGTACGCGGCCCGGTTCACGCCGGCCACCAGGCGCAGCATCAGGTTCAGCCGCTTCTCGGTGTCCCGCAGATAGGCGAAGTCCCCGCGGGCGAACGGCACCTGCGGGAAACAGCCGGCGCCGTCGTCGGGGAGCAGGTCGGGGTAGCCGACGACGACCACCCGGGCGTGCGGTGCGCGGGCGTGCACGGCCCGCAGCACCCGGTCGACCTTCGGCGCGGTGCGTACGACGGCTAGGTTCTGTCCGGCGGATCATGTGACTGTCGGATCCTTTGCTCGTTGTGCCCTGCATGGGGCGGGGTGATCTGACCAATGCCGAATGGGT
>NZ_JBEXRO010000047.1:0-27679 GCF_040613095.1 Streptomyces sp. NPDC006309
GGTACCCGCTCCGCGGGTACCACATCGCTGCGCGATGTGCAAGCGAACAACCGTGCTGCGCGCGGGTGTTGCGCTCCCGCTCCGCGGGAGCGCTGGCTGACCGCTGCGCGGTCAGCTCACCCGGGTTGCTGCGCAACCCGGGTGACACTCCGTCCGCTGCGCTCCCGGAGCTGCGGGGACTGCGTCCCCGCACGGTGGCATCCGCTGCGCTCCAGCCACCAGGGGCGCGCCGCGCCCCAACGGCCGGCCCCGCTACGCGGGTCGGCCAACGGGCCTGCGGCCCGAGCAGCAAGAGGGAGGGTGGTCGGAGCCGGTGGAGCTGAATCAGATGATGCAGCATGTAGCTTTGGCGAAACCAGGCCACACCCACCAGGGGTCTGCATCAAAGTGAAGCATGGATAGAGTCAGGAACCAGCTCCCACCCCCGGCACCCCATCCGAGGAAGGGGCGAGGTGCCGCGGGTGGCCGGCCGAGCCGGTTGCTGGCGCACCACGCTCTGCTTAGCTTACGAATTCCCGAATCCGTGCCGTACCAGATCGGACCACGAACACTCCGCTACCCTCGGGAGTTTCCATTGAGCGCATTCGCAGGTCTTCAACGTCAATCTCCTGAGGCCAGAATGTGTGACGCAAGGTCCAGCGAACCCCAGTCAAATCGACTCCTACTAGAAGAGCTCCCCGTAGGTCCGCTGACGTGAAGTCATCCAAAAGCTCACGCCATTCCGAGAATTTAAAAACCGGAATTTCCGGCGCGTGAAGAAGATTGCGCGCCTCGATCTGCACGTAGTGCCGATATTTTAGGTCGGCGAGCATCATCGCGTAGGTTGGAACGATGCGCTCCAGGCCGTCGGCTCTGTACTCAATCTCTTTTTGCGCCCGTGAAATGTCTCGAGCCAACTCGCGTGCAGCCTGTCGACCTGAGTTGGTATCCCACCTCCGTGCTCTTTGATACTCGCGGGTGATGACATTTGCTCGGTCGATGGCTAGCTTCAGCTCTCTACCAAAGCGGACCATCTCTTCGACTTGCTCGTAAGTTTCACCGAACAGCATGGGAGCAATTTCAGCAACCTCCCGCAGCGTGATTAAAATATCCTCGGCAGCGCTCGTCAAGACTACGGCGTAGTCCCCCGCTACGGCCAGCTTCATCCTCTGTCCGCCGAACAAGGCGTGTTGTAGGTCTCGCGCGATCTCCCTTGTCCTGCGGCAGGTTTCTTCCGCGACTTCCATATGACGCTGAGCAGTGATGAGCTTGATGAAATAGGGATCAGCGCGCAACATCATTCGCGCTGCAGGATATATCGCCTGCTTGATCTGTTCGATCCCACTGGTCGACTGCGACGCGATGGATTCCGAGACCGGCCGCAGTTCGTCATGCGTGGCGGGCAAGATTTCTCGGAGGCCTGTTTCCACGTCGATGACTGCGCTGAGGCTTTGAGTCATGGCTTCATTGTCGGATTGCAGCAGAATTTCACGCAAGCCGGCTTCGACATCGATAATCGATTCGAGTGACATCAGGAGCTTGTCATGCGCCTGGTCGAGTTTCGCCTTCGGAGTTTCACCAGGAGATGTATTCCGCTTCACTGTTCCCCTTCCTCCCACTCGCGGATTCGTGTGGTCGCAGCACGACGGGCCTTTTTTAGGCTTGCTCTTACTGCTTCGGGGCTCATGCCTAGTTGCTCAGCAATCTCCGCTGGTGTGAAGTCGCTAAGAGTCCAGGCAAGGACTTGCCGTTGTCGGGCAGGTAGATTCCTAATGATGCTCAAGGCATAGTGCCGGAGTTCCCACTCGATCATAGCGTCGGGCCGGGGCGTCAGGGAGCTCGGTTCAGGTATCTCATCGACTGGGTTCTCACGCACGTCAGCGATTTTTCTCACCAAAGCCCGAGCCGCAACCGTGAATACCCAGGAGCGGTGATTATTGATCCCACTCCACCGTTGATACGCTGCCGTCATCGTAGTCTGCGCTATGTCAGATGCATCAGCTAGAGAGGCTCCCTGGTTAATCAGAAAGCCGATTAGCATTCGAATCGTTTCGCGATAAAAGATCGAGAATTCCTCGTCTTTTCCTTTTGAGAGCGCTGAACTATCTCTAGTCGGTAATTCCGTGGGACGGGCCAGGTTGTCGTCGCTCACGCAGCTTCCCGTCCCTCGTAAGCCACAGCCCCACCATCGATCCGCATCGTCAGGTGGTGTCCGTCTCCTGAACGCGTAGTGAACTCAACACGGCCGCCTGCCGCAACGATCTTCACTGCATCCGCCAAGCAGTTCTGCCGTGCAAGTTCATGCCGCTCACGCCACCGCAAGCGAAGCCACAAGGCAAGCAACCCAGTTGCCTTGGCTGTGACCAGGGATGCGATACCGATCACGAACGTGGCCCAGTCCACGCGAGCCCTCCTCCCCTAAGACGCACTCACTGTGAGCTCGTCAGAGCTAAGAGGGGATAGGCGTCCTCAACGTGAACCTAGCTGCCAAGATTCTTTTGGCCGGACTGCTTACCCTCGCGGAGGGCACCCATCAGCACACAGCGGCCTGGACGATGAGTCGTGTCCGTGGCCTGGAGTGCCGGCTGTGTGGCACCATCCGGACGGGGCCCTGGCCGAGGCAGGCATCGGACGGAGATGGGCTCCGGGCCCGTCGGTGTCAACGGTCACGATCGGCGCGTAGACATCCGGCACTCGCCTCCCCGCGGCGCGGCAGGCGCGGCACTCGCTCCACGTAGGCGGGGCCGCTCTGCAGACCACTTAGACGTCGTTTCAGTTGGTGAGTCGGCGGTAGCTGATGAGGGCTGCGGCGATGCCGACGAAGGCCAGGAAGTGCTCGGCCTTTCGCTCGTACCGGCGGTGGAGCCTTCGGCATCCGGCCAGCCAGGAGACCGTTCTCTCGACGACCCAGCGGTGTCGGCCGAGCCGCGTGGACGACTCGATGCCCTTGCGTGCGATGCGGTGGCGGATGCGACGCCCGCGAAGCCATTTTCGCAGGTGGTCGTAGTCGTAGCCCTTGTCCGCGTGGAGCTTGGCCGGACGCCGGCGGCGCGGGCCGCGGCGGGAGCGGATGGGCGGGATCCCGCGCACGAGCGGTTTCAGGCCGAGGCTGTCGTGCAAGTTGGCGCCGGAGATGCCCAGCGACAGGGGCACGCCGTTTCGGTCGGTGATGAGGTGGATTTTCGATCCGCTCTTGCCGCGGTCGGTCGGATTCGGTCCGGTCAGTGGCCCCCTTTTGCCGCCCGCAGGCTGACGGAATCGATCGCACACCGCGACCAGTCCAACTCGCCCCGAGCGCCGAGCTCGTCGAGGATGACCCGGTGCAGGCGTGCCCACACCCGGTCCCGGCTCCACTGGGCGAAGCGCCGGTAGACGGTGGGCCAGGCCGGCCCGAACACCGGCGGCAGCTGCCGCCAGGTGCAGCCCGAGGTGGCCACGAAGATGACCGCTGCCAGGCATTCACGGTCCCCGGCCCGACGCCGCCCGCCGCCCTGCGGGCGTATGACCTCCGTCGGCGGGACCACCCGCCGAAACAGCACCCACAACTCCTCCGGCACCAACCGCTCCGCTAGATCCGTCATGAACGGCTCAACGAGCGATCACGCCATCAGAAACGACGTCTTAGGGACAGGGCCGAAGTCGCGGTCGACCTGCCGACGGGCGCGCTCACGCAGAGGGTACGGGCGGTGGGCCATGATCCCCAGCTTGGCAGAGGTCTAGGAGTCGGCTGGCCAGGTCGTCAACGAGGTGCTGGTCTGTTCGTCGGTGAGGGTGATGCGGACGGCGGGTCGGCCCTGCTCGCCGACGAGCTGGGTGAACTTGTTACGGGCGATCGGCCGGCTGTTCCACCAGCCGTGCATAAGGGGCCGCCCGTTCGCGGTCATGACGAGGTGGTAGCGGCCAGGTCGCGCGGCCTCGGCGTCCATACCTGGGGGCCGTCCACGGTCTTTCCTCCCTGGTGAGATGTGCCGTCTTCGTAGCAGTGAGCCAACTGGTGATGTGCCGACCCATGACAGCCGCGAGGTCGCAAAGTACCACCGTCGTGTCATATGACGCTTCCGTCTGCGGTCGTTGAACCGGTCGGACGTTCCAGAGCACAGGGAGACCCCGGGCCGCAGATGCCCGGGGTCTCGTATCTCCGACTGCCGTCAGCGGTTGCTCAACCACCAGGTAAAGGCGGCGAACGAGGTTGCGCCAGCCGCCGTTGCTGCTCCACGCACCAGGGCGAACAGCGCACTGCGTGCGAGCCGCGGAAGGGTCTTGTCGGTCGTCCAGGTTCGTTTCGAGGTCACCGTGTTCCCAATCGTGCGCCGCCCCGGCAGGAGCGGAGTTCCTAGTCGATGAGAGATCCTCTCTGGTGACCAAGTCCCACTGGACGAAGCACTGTTGAATCCCGATGTCTTCGGACAGCGCCCTCCGTAGTCGTACGTGATGGCATGATTCTCGGACGGATTCGGATGGTTTTGGACGATGGGGGGCGCGGGGGTGGGACGCGCTGGGCAACTCCGCAAGCCTGAGCTGGTGGGAGCGCACCAGGAACTCAATGCGGCACTGCACCGACTGCATTTACTGGCCGGGAGACCGAGCCTTGCCGAGATCGCCCAGGCACTCAAAGGTGCCGGAATCTCCCGGAGCACCATCCACGACGCGTTCTGCAGCCAGCGGCTGCCGAAGTGGAAGGTGATCGACGCGTTGGTGGAGGTCCTTTCCTCCCAGGCCCCAGGTGGTCGCCCCGAAGAGGACCAGAAGGTGCTGTACGAGGTGTGGCTGCGCGCAGCCAAGGAGGGCGACGAGCAGCAGAGTCAAGGGCCCCAGAACGAGAGAGAGCGGAAGGCGAAGGCCCACGAACTCCTGCAACGCGCGCTCCTGCCGCAGGAGATCCCTCTGATCGACGGGCTTGAGATCGCTAGCCGCTACCTACCGGCGAGTGACCCCTACCGAGCCGGCGGGGACTGGTTCGACGTGATCCCCCTGGAGGGCACCAAGGTAGCCCTGGCTGCTGGGGATGTGATGGGCGGCTCCATCCTCTCGATCGCGCTCATGGCCCAGCTGCGCAGCGAGCTCAACACGTTGGTCCACCTCGGTCTGCCTCCCCATAAAGCACTGAACTTGCTCAGCGAACAGGCACAGCGCCTAATGGGAGATCGGCTCGCAACCTGCGTGTGCGCCGTCTACGACACCGACACCCGCCTCCTGGACATCTCCAGTGCTGGCCACATCCCGCCTTTCCTACTCAACCAGGACGGCACCGGCTTCATTCTGGACATACCCACGGGGCTACCAATCGGCCTGGCCGTAGATGCCTGCGAGACAATCACAGTCCAGATGAACCCGGGTGAGACACTCTTCTTCCTCACAGACGGAGTGGTCGTGTCACCGGCTGAAGGCCTTGATTCCGGCCTCGCCCGTCTCACTACGAGCCTGGCAGGAGCACAGACCACGTCCGATCTCACCCTGCCATCACTCGAAGAACTGATCGACGTGCCGCTGAAGGCCCTCAGTAACCTCAGGCACGACGACGCCGTTCTGCTCGCCGCGCGCTTCTCCTGACAGCACGCCCAGGGACCGCGCGCGATCTGGCCGCGGCTCTCTGTGCAGCTCAGAGCACCGACCGCGGAAGAGCGCTGTCGTCAGATCCAGGGGCCTACGGGCCGAACGGCGCCCAGCGGATACTCTTCCGTCGTGAGTTGGGTGTATCGATCGGTGGGTCAAGCATGAGCAGAGTGCTGGCGGTCTACAGCGAGAAGGGCGGCGTGGGTAAGAGCGCGCTGTCCGCAGGTCTGGTCGCGGCCGCTCGGCAGCGACATCTCCGCGTCATCGCAGGGGATTTGGACCCTCGGGGAACCTTTACGTCCGAATTGGGTATCTCCGAGGCGCCTGCCTTTTCGATGAACGACCTGCTCGCACTCGACCCTCAAGGGGAGACGGGCCTGGCCGCCGACGCGTTCGCGGATGCCGGAGAAGCCTGGTCGGGAGTTCAGGTCATCGCAGCGGAGCGGGCTCTGGCGAACCGGGAGACGGACAACGTCGCGGTGGGCCTTGAGTTTCGGCTGCGGTTGGGCCTGAAAGGTGTGGTGGGGCCGGGAAAGATCGGCATCCTGGATTTGCCGCCGCGCGCCGGCGGGAAGCTGGTGACGTCTGCGCTCGTCGCGGCCACCGACGTCATCATTCCGGCGACGCTCGATGAGGACGGCCGGATCGGTGCGAAGGAAGCACTCGCCACGATCAAGCTGGTGAAGGATCTGGGCATGAACCCCGACCTCAGGATCGTCGGGATCGTGCCGTCGATAGTGCCGGGCGGGCGCAACACGTTGAAGGACGCCATAGGGAAGTACCTCGCGGACACCTACGGTCCGCTGTACCGAGACGATCTGTCGATTCCCCGGCATTCCGTGCGCCAGCAGACACGGTTCGCATGCGTACCCATCTCTGACGCGCCGGGCCGCGAGGCTGCTGCCCTCACCGACGCGTACGGCCGGATCCTCACCGCAGCGGGAGTGGAAGCATGAGCGGGAACAAGCTGATCACGGCGGGGCAGAACCGCCTGCGCAAGGCGGACGACGCGAAGGTCGACCCGGCGGTGCCCGCGGAGCTCCAGAAGAGCGCAGCCAGCGCAGCATCGACCCTGTCGGACCCCGCAGGCGTGAGTGTCACGAGTGTCTTCGCCGGTGGGCGAGTGCTCACGGCCAATGACATTACGGGCACCCCCGAGGAGCAACTGTCCTACGTCACCGAGCGGCTCCAGGAGATCGACGCCCTGGGGAAGCGCGCGGAGGACTTCACCGTTCTGAACAAGGGCGCACTGCTTGAGGTCGCCCAGGAACGAGAGCTGCACCTGGTCGCCGGGCACACGAACTTCGCCCAGTGGGCGGCCGGCGTGCTCGATGTCGAGCCGAAGTACGTGTTCGAGCTGCTTCAGGACGCTGCGCGTATCCGCACTGTCGGCGCCCTGGGCACCGATCTGGCCCAGCACCTGACCCGCGCATCCGCACGCAAGGTCATGGCGGAGGTCATCGGCGACCAAGGAGTGGAGTTCGCCGAGGTAGTCATGACGGAGGGCATGTCACGGGCGATCAAGCAGGGCAAGAAGCGGCCTACGGCGGCACTGCTCTCCTCCATCGCCAAGGAACTGGCCGCCCCCACGATTCCCCACCAGGAACAGAGGTCAGAAATTTCTGACCCTCCCGCACCGCCATCGGCGACGGCACACGTCGAGGCGCTGGAGCGCGCGGCGAACGCCCTTCAGGAGCGTGTCTTCCCCGCTCTGGCTCCCGCTCGGGTGAAGGCGGCCCTGGAAGCCGACGCGGCCGCCGGCCACGAGCATCTTCAGCGATTGCGGGTGGAGCTGGAGCGGGTCACGAAACGACTCGCTGCCGCCCTCAAAGCGTCTGCTCCGGCATCGAACCCGGACGGTGAGTGAGCCGCGGGCAGCCCCGGAAACAGCAGATGCCCCCCTGGCGCCCGGACGGGCGCCAGGGGGGCATCTGTCATGTGAGGGCGCCGAAGACTGCTGCGGCGAGGAAGGCGAGCGCGGCGAGGGTGCAGTCGATGGCACGGCGGAGCGTGGTGAACTTGGCGACCGCGATGACGGAGAGGATCCGGATGCTGGCAGCGCGGGTGTCGCTGGTCATGCTGGCGTAGATTTCGGCCTCTGTCAGTCGTGCCCAGTGGGGGAATGAGGCGCGATCCTGGCCGCTCAAGCGCGGACGGACGACAAGCAGCAGCAGGACCGTGGCCCATCCGATCGCCGTGACGGCCATACCTCCCAGCACGCGGGCGGGAGTCGGCAAGGGCATGTCGGTGAGGGAGGCGAGACCGGCTAAGGCCGCGCCGTTGAACGCCAGGAGGAGACTGGCCTTGCCGTCGGTGCGGCCGATCTCCGCGTGAACCGCCGCAGCGGCGGCGTCCAGGTTCTTGTCTGCGATGCTCGAGGCGGACGTGGTCGGTGCGGACATGACTTCGTCTCCTAGGCGGCGAGAGTGTGGGCTGCCGGGGTGATGTAGGTGGAGGGGGCGGCGGGGGTGCCGTCATGGCACTCCAGGCAGCTGCCGATGGTGCGCAGCGGTAGGACGTGGTGATAGCGGCGCCGGCACTTCGGGCACGTGGTCCGCGCCGCCATCGCCTTGTCGAGCGCGGCCTCCTTGGCGAGCGTCATCGGCCGCACGGGCAGGGCCAGGTCAACGCGATAGAGGTAGGCGACGCGGGTGCACGCACGCTGTGGGCGCGTCGCGCAGGCCTTGCAGCGCAAGAGCGCGACGGGCTCTTGTCCGCCGGGCCGCAGTCGTGCGGCGCGCAGCTGGCGGCGCGTGGCGAGCTGGTCGGTCGGTGCGGTGCCCCAGTCGTACTCGGGTAAGCCGTGGGCGGCGCGCGGCTGCGTGGTCGTGCGTCGGCGTCGGGTGCGGGTGGTCACTGCGGCCCCCAGGCGATGGCGAGGCCTCGGCGGCGTCGCGGGTAGCGGGGGCCGGGGCGCTGCGGGCGGGGCCGGCCGATCTGGGGGCGCGGGCGGGGGATGAGCACGGCGTGTCCTCCAACAGGGTGATGGCGGGCAGTGCTGCGCCCCGCCGGCGGATGGTTCGCTGACGGGGCGTGGGGTGAGGCGGAGTGGCCGGGCGGCCTGTCCGGTCCTCGCCCGGGTAGGCCGGGGCGAGGACCGGACAGGGCGACGGGTCAGCGCTGGAGCGTGCCGAAATCGGTAGGGCACCGAGGGGGTTTTCCGGGCATGCTGGCCGGCAGGGGCGAGGCAGTGGGGAGGGCGTTCGTGAACTTCGTTTTCGTGTGCGGCTGGTGTGGTACCGAGTGCGTGGTGTGGGGCGAACCCGTCGCCTCGTGGTGGACGCAGAAGTACCAGGTACCCGACGAGTTCGAGTGCTGGAACTGCGGTGGGGAGAGCACGAGCCCGCCTCCGCCCTGGACGCCAGCCGACTAACCGTCCGTCGTGGCCGGAGCGGGGCTTTACAGACCGCGGGCGTCGGCCATTAAGGCGGCCTCACCGAGCACGCGCACGGGGACGCGGCCCGTACCGTGCGCGTCGTTGAAGGCGGGCACGGATTCGACGTGGTCGCCGAAGCGTCGGCGGATCGCGTCCAGGACGACGCTTGCGGCGTCGGCCTCCAGGCCGCGGTCGCCGCCGGCCTCCTTACGGATGGCGCCGAGCAGGCAGACCGCGCCGCTCTCGTCGGTCAGTGCCCCCGCGCACCAGCCGTCGGCTTCCATCCGGGCACGGGCCCGCTCGAGGAGCGCGGCCACCGGGGTGGCGTGCTGCGGTGGCTGGAGGGTCGGCGTGAGCGGCACCGTGATGACGTCGGCGAGGTTGATCGGGTCGGTGTGGATGTGCGCGGTGCGTACTTCGTGAGCGACGGCGGCTTCTTCGAGCCGGACGGTCATGGCCGCCTCTACAGCGGCCAGCCGGGCGTCCAGGCTGAGTCCGTCGGCGTCAGCGGGGGGCGCTGCCGGGGGCGTCTGACCGGCTTGGGCGGCGGGCACGGTGTGCAGCGAGGCGGCCATGGTGGTGTTCCCGTCAGCCCAGCGACGCGAGGCTGGCGACGGCGGACAGGGCCTGCGTGATGGCGGGGGCCAGGCCGGTGGAGGCGAGGGTGAAACCGAGCGCACCGCACGCGAGGGCCGATCCGATGCCGACGGCGCGCTGGCGGATCAGTGCGACCACGACGACGGCCAGGAGCAGCGCGGCGGAGACAGAGACGATCACGGGGGATTCCTTCCACGGGGCGGGGTGGTGGGGTGCAGCCCGGATGGGTGCCGGGCAGAACGCCGTAGCCCCCGGCAGTGGGCGGGGGGGCTACGGCGCGGGAGGGGGCGAGGGTCAGTCGTCCTGCGGGGCGGTGCCGACGGAGGCCGGGACCGGCGCGTACACGCCGTGGTCGACCTGGTGGAGGCGTCCTTCGGCGACCAGGTCGGACAGGGCGTTGCGGACGGTGCCGGCGGCGGCGTCGACCTGGGCGCGGATTTCCTTCGCGGTCATCTGGCCGGTGACCGCGGCCAGGACCTTGTCCTTGACCGTGGCCTTGGGCCGCGTCTGGTTGGGGAGGGGCGGCGGGGCGAATGTGCCGAGGACGGCGCCCTGGCCGTCGTCGTCCTGGCCGTTGTCCTTGCCGGAGGGCGGCGGCATGGTCCAGTCGTGCCATAGGCCCAGGTCGGTCAGCGCGTCGATCTCCCGGGCGGTGAGGCAGTTGATGGAGCCGTCCTCGGGGAAGATCTCGGGCAGTCCGTCCGGGCTGCCGTCCTTGGGCAGGTGGACGTACAGGCTGCGCATCATGGTCGCTCCGGAGCCGGTGACGGTGTGGCCGACGCCCTGAGTCGTCTCTCCGGGAACGTCGTCGGTGATGCCGTGCATGCGGTCCATGAGCGACATGGAGGCGTTGAACCGGTCGGGGATGGCGGCCAGGTCGGCGTCGCCGGCGAGTCCGCCGGTGGCCTGCCGGGCGGCGATGCCGCCGGAGGAGTTGGCGATGCGCAGCACGACTCCGATGCCGCCCTGGACCTGGTCGCGCAGGGAGGCTTCGCCTCCGAGCTTGGCGAGGTTGAGGGATTGGCCGGCGAAGACGATGCCGATGCCGAACTTGCGGCCTTCGCGGGCGAGGACGTCCGTCATCTGCGCGATGTCGTCGCCGAGGCCGTCGTCACCGACGAGGGAGTTGAACTCGTCCAGGACCAGGACCAGGCCGGGGTAGGGGGAGTGGGCGGAGAAGTCGTGGCCGCGCTCGGCGTTGATCTCGCCCCGGATGTCCATGAGTGCGATGGCGGCCTTGAGCATCCACCAGGTGGGGACGGGGCCCGCGTTCTGCCGGTCGATGTGCCGGCCGACGGCGCTCATCTGCGCGTCGGGGCGGGCGGAGGTCACCCAGGTGGCCAGACCGGCCAGGGCCCAGGCTGCGCACATCAGGGCCAGGCAGACGGTCTTGCCGGAGCCGGTGACGCCGACCAGGAAGCCGTGCAGGGTGCCGGCCGCGGACTGCATGTGCACCTTGGCGTCGCTGCCGTCGTGGGCGGTGCCGATGGTGTACCGGCCGTACGCGTCCAGGGTGAGCAGTTCGCGGGTGGCGCGGCGGGAGGCCTTCAGCGGTGCCGACTCGTACAGCGTCACCAGGACCTCGCGGCCGCGGGACTCCGCGACCAGGCGCAGCTCTTCGGCCTCCACGCCGAACGCGGAGCACAGTTGGGCGTGGGAGACGCGGGCGACCTCGCCCGGCTCTACCTGGGCGAGGATCATGCCGCGTGCGGGGAGGTCCCCGGTGGCGGGGAACTGCTCGACCCGGACGATGCTGCTGTCGGGGATGGCGCCGCCGGGGCGGGCCACCTTCTGCGCCCACATGTCCTCGAGGCTGCCGCCGCTGCGGCGGGTGGTCGGGGCGACGGTGAGCCGCATACGGCCCGGACCGGTGCCCGGGATCTCGTCCAGGGTGACGCAGTCGACGGGGACGCCGAACGCGGCGGCGGCGGCCACCAGGTCGATACGCGGCACGGGACGGCCGGCGGCGGCGACGACGTCGGCGGTGAAGTCCGGGTGCGCGGGGGAGAGCGTCTGCTCGATGTTCTCCAGCCGGGTGTCGGGGGCCACTTCGGCGTCGTCCCACAGGCGCATGACCAGGCCCCTAAATCCGGGCGGGTAGGCGGCGGTGAACGTCTCGGGGGGCGTCCAGGTGGAGCGGGTGACGGGCAGGGCGGCGGACATGGCGGCGCCCCAGCCGAGCGCGGCGACCGGCTCCCACCAAGGGCGGCCGGGGACGATCGCGGCGGCGGCGTAGACGGCGCCGCCGGTGACCGGTCCCAGCATGCGCTGCGCGCTGCGGATCGTGCGGCGGAAATCGCGGGTCTTGACCTTGCGGTACAGCCACCACACACAGCCGCCGCTGACGGCGGCGACGGTGGCATGGGCGGGCAGGGACTCCATGGAGGGGACGTAGGCGAGGGCGGCGGCGGATGCCCCGTAGGCAGCCATCTCCGCCTTCGCCCGCGTGGGCATCGTGCTCATCGGTGGCAATTCCTTTCACGCGGTGGGTGGCAGGGGCCGCTGGTCGTGCTGGGGGTGGCGCCGCCTCCGGGGTGCGGTGCGGCCTCCGGCGTGGCCAGTGGCGGGGAAGGGCCACGGGGCCGCATCCGGTGTTCGGACGCGGCCCCGTGGCCGATGGAGACGGTGGTGGTCAGGTCTGCCGGTAGAAGCCCGGTGCGGCCTGCCTGGCCCTGGATGCGGTGGCGGCGGCGTGGATGCCGCCGTACTCCGTCTGGTGCTCGGTCCTGAGGTGGCCGGCGGCGGTGTGCATCGCGTCGGCCGCGCCCATCAGGGCCGTGCAGCCGTTGACCACGCGGCTGAACGCGGTGCCGACGGCCGCCACGGTGGCGACGTGGCGGCTGTCGGCCTGCGCCATGGCGCACAGGTCGGAGACGGCGGTGGCGGCATCCGCGTTGACGCGCATGCGCAGTGCCAGGTGCTCGGCTTCCTCCAGGAGCCCGGCGGCGGCCTTTTGCAGCGCGAGGAATTTCGCGCTGATGGCGGTGTAGCCGTTGTTGGCGCCGTCGGCGCCGACGGGAGCGATCTGCCCCACAGTGATCTCCTCAGTTCTCGTTGTGGATGCGGGCGCTGGGCGTGGCAAGGCCGGCATCCGCGGTCGCTGCCTGGGTCGGCCGGTAGTCGCGGGCCATGGACACTTCCTCTGCCTCGGCCATCTCGGCGGCGTCCAGCGCGGCCCGGGCCATCCGTTCGGCTTGCACCACCAGGAGGGCCACGCTCTCCATCAGCACCGACACGGCGCGCATGGTGCGCGGTCCGTTGACGTTGTGGGTGACGGCCAGGTCGTGCGCCATCGACTCCAGCTCGGCCATCAGCTGGCGGGCGTTGCGGGCCAGTTCCGCACTGTCGTCGTGTGTCTCCATGCCTGCGGTGGTGAGATGGGTGAGGGCTTTGAGGGCGTCATCGAGGGTGATGTCGGTGGCGTGGTGGGCGGAGATGCCGCCCGGGGTGGGCACCGACGCGGTCACGGGCGCCGGGGTGCCGGCGGTCCGGGGGACAGGGGCCATGGGGATGGGTTCCTTTCTGCGGGTGGTGCCGGGGCGCTGCCCGGCCGGTCGCTGCGGGGCGCGGGGCAGGGCGGGCTGGCTCTGGGCGGGCAGCGGCTTGGGGGCGGAGCCGATCGCGTCCGGCTCCCACCGCTTGGCATGCGCGCCGGGTGGGTCGACCTGCTCCACCGTGATGATCACGGGACCGTCGGAGCCGACGTCGAACGGCGAGGTACGCGGCTGGTCGTAGTACCACCGGGTTGATTCGCCCTCGTCGTCCTCGTCGAACTCCGGGCCCGTGGGCGCCGGGCCGGGACCAGACGAGTTGGGGCCGGATGAGGCGGGGCGGGATGAGGCGGGGCCGGGCGGTGGTCCCGGCCGGTTCGTCGCGCTGTCCGAGGGCCCGGATTCGCGGGGCGGCCGCGGTTGGCGGCGTGGGACGCCGCCGGCGTCCCAGCCTTCCCGGCGCTTCTTCCACCGGTCGTTCACGGCGTCGAAAAGGGCGTCACGGAAACCCGTCCGGCCGCCAGGTGCTCGCCAGCCGTCGTTTCCGGGCGTCGACCGACCACCGACGCCGCCTTTGTCCCCGCCGGTGGTCTTGCTGCGGGGCTTCCACCGGTCCTTGGGGCGGTCGCCGAGGGCGCTCCATGTCGTCGGTCCGGTCCGTGCGGCCTTGACCGCTTCGCGAACCGCAGCCTTTCTGTCTGCGCCTGTGGTCCTGCCGAGAGTCGGCCCCTTGCCCAGGGTCGGGCCCTTGGCGGGAGCCGGTCCCTTGCCGGAACCGCGGGATGCCTTCTTGCTCTTGCCCAGCCAGTCGGAGACGGCCTGGCGAGCGGAGCGGCGTTCGCCCCCGCCGGTGGCCGCGCTCCCGCGACTGCCGCTCGGGCCGGCGCTGGCTCCGGAGCCGCTGCCGCCAGAACTCCCGGAGCCCTTTCGGTTCGGGCCGCCGCCGTTTCGCCTGTCCGTTCCGCCGTTTCGATCCCGCAGGAAGCCGCCGGTTCGGCCGGCCCCGTTGCCGGTCCGGGACGAGCCGCTACCGGTCCGGCTGGCGCCTGTCCCCGTGCCCGCAGAATCGCGGCCGGTCCGGCCGGTGGCCGACCGGCCGCCCACTCCGGCGGAACGGTGCTGCGCGGAGCCGCTGTGTGCCCCGCTGCGGCCCGCTCCTGATCTGCCCGGGCCGATGCCGCCCGCGGCCCTTCCGGCGCCGCCTGTGCCGCGTCCTAAGGCGCTGCGTCCGTAGTCGTGGCTGGAGGGGACACGGCGGCCGCGGGCGTGCTCGCGGTCGGCTTCCGCGCGGTGCCGGGTGGCGTCGGCGGTCGCTTTCGCGGCCAGCAGTTCCAGCTCCCGCTGATGTGCGGCGGCCTCCGCACGGCGCGGCCCGGATTCCTCGATCCAGGTCTGGAGTCCCTCGAACGCGGCTAGGGCGATGGCGAGGACGGCGGCCAGGGAGAGCGCCCCGGTGCGCGGCGGTCCGGCGTCGGCCGGGGCCTGCGGATCTCCCAGACCCTCGCTGCGCAGGGCCGCGGGCACGGCGTCCGGCGGGGGCGGCGGGTGCGGGACGGCGGGGGCGTCGAAGGAACTGATTCGAACGATTCCGTCCCCAGCCGGCCGGTCGGCCCGCTGCGCCTGGTCGTCGTTGAGGGCCGGCGGGGGCGGGACGGGCGGGGGCGGCGGGGAGCCGATCCGGGGCAGATGGCGCACGTTGTCCGGGCTGTCGTCGTCGGACACGCGTCCTCCTCTCCTGGTGACTGCCGGTGAGGGGGCGGGGGCGCCTCGCACGCGTACGCGTACGCGTGGTTGGAACCCCCGTCAACCCCCATTTCGGCGGTGATGATGATGACGATGACGATTACTGGCAGTGATCCCGGTAGAGCCGTTCCAGCTCCGCCGACAGGGCGTTGAACGTGGCGTGGTCGCCGGTGCGGCGCACCTTCTGGATCGCGGAGACCTTCACCAGGTCGAGCCAGGCCCGGAAGAATTCCTCCGGGCCTCGCTCCCCTGCCGCGCGGGCCTGTTCGAATCGGGCGTTCCAGTGGGCCGCCTTCTTGGGGGACATCGCAGCGGCCATCACGCGCCCCGCTGCTGCCGGTTGCTGCCGCCGAAGAAGTCGCCCAGCAGCTTGGGCTGGCCGGCCGGGGCGCCGTCGTCCTCGCCGGGGGCCAAGCGCTGGAGCGTGGCCTGCGCGCTGTTGTGGGCGGCGGCGCCGAGCTGCTGCTTGCGCTGCGCCTTGCGCAGGGCCTTGTCCTCACGGCGGCGCAGCACGACCTCGGGCTGCGTCTCCTCGTAGGCGGCCACGGTGCCGTTGATGGCCCGGGCGGCCTGCCGCATGGCCCGGGCGGCGTCCCGCAGCGGCTTGACCCGCTTGCGGGCCCGGGCCGCTGCCGAGATGCCCCAGGGCAGGTCACCGTCCAGGCGGCGGGCCTTCAGGTCGGCCTGGATCGCGTCGGCGAGGGCGTCGTAGGTCTGCGCGTCGGTCAGGAGGGATCCGCGGTGCTGGGCCTGCCAGCCCTCGCGCTGCCCGGGCAGCGCCAGCGCCTGCACGCCCGTGGTGACGCGGGTGGCAATGTCCTTACTCATCGAGGTGTCTCCTTCAAGGGATGGGGTGATGCGGATCGGTACGCTGCGGGTGGCGTCTCGGCGCCTTCGCCGCGTCCCCGAGCTGTCATCAGCAGTTCGGGGGCCGGCGGAACCGTCGGACACATGCGGGGTGGTCAGGGGCGGTAGCCGGAGGCGAGTAGCTCTGCCGCCTCTTGGCGGTACTCGGAGGCGGTGCCGGGGGAGGCGACGGCCAGTTCGGTCTGGATGTCGGCGAGCGGCAGCCGGTCGGCGTCACCGCCGGCCGCGAGGATCAGCCGGGCGACCCTGCGGACCGCGCGCTCGCGCGGCTTGAGCTTCGCGATGTCCTCGGCTTCGACCGCGCGCCGCTCGATTTCGGCGGCGGCCCGCCGCGTTTCGGCAGCGGCCTGCTCGGCTTCGGCGGCTTCCTTCTTGGCACGCGCGATGTGGGCGAGAGCGGCCTCCTGGCGGCTCTCCTCCTCCACCCGCTTGCGGTCGGCTTCGGCGGCGGCCCGCCGCGTTTCGGCGGCAGCCCGCTCCGTTTCGGCAGCGACGCGATCCGCTTCGGCAGCACGCTGGCGGGCCTCTGCGATCTCCGCCGTCTCGATCGCCTGAGCCTCCGCCGCGGCGACCCGGTCGGCCTCTGCCGCTTCCTTCCGCTTCTCGGCTGCCTGGCGCTCCAGTTCCGCCGCGCGGACGTCGGCGGCGGCCTTGGCCTCGCGCTCCTTGGCCTCCTTGTGCTCCGCCTCCGCCTGACGGGCACGGGCTTCGGCGATCACGGCGTTGTCCAGGGCCTCCTGTTCCAGCTCCGCGGCCCGCTCTGCGGCGCTGACCTGGGCGCGGGCGTGCGCCCGGGCCTGGCCGGTCTCGCCCTCCACCCGGGCGCGGACGGCTTCAAGCCGGCCCTGCGCCTCCAGCCGGTCGGCCTCTGCCTGTTTGCGTGCGAGCTCCTGGCGCGTCTCCGCGTCCAGGCGCCGGCGCTCGGCTTCCTCCGCGCGGGCCTCTGCCTCGCGTTCCTGTTGCTCAGGCATCGCGAGGGCCTGCGCAACGGTGTAGCCGTAGGCGGCCATCTTCATCGGGAGCCGCTCGTCCTCGGTGGCCTTGCTCAGGTCGCCGTCGTACTTGCGCTTGAGCCACTGCTCGTAGGCGATGAGGTCCTGTTGGCGCCGGATCATCTCCGGGTAGCTGGTGACCCCGTACAGCCGCATGCGGCGGTAGAACCGTGGGGTCTCCCACGGCGAGAGGATCCAGCGGTGCAGTGGGATGCGGTCGGTGGCCGTCCCCGCTTCGAGCTGCGCTTTCTGGATGAACAGGCGCCGGGCTGCTTCCACGCCGATCACGAACAAGATCGGCATGACGCCGTGGCTGGCGGCCTTGACCGGGTCCGTGCCGATCTGGCCCTGGGCGCTGGCGTTGAACCAGATCGTGGCTCCGGTCATCCCGTGCGCGGCCATGCGCAGGACCGGCCACGGGATGCCCCGCAGGATCAGGTAGAGGTCCAGCGCGAGGAACGCCAGGATCGATGCGTCTACGCCGATGGGGAACCAGCGCGACAGGTCCTCGCCGAATCCCCAGCTCAAGGCCACATTGGCGAGGGTGTGGTACGACGTGGCGAAGCCGATACCGCCGACCAGCATGCCGGAGACGGCCGCGAAGTACGGCAGGACGGCCGTGAAGCGGTCCCGGGAAGGCTTGGGCGGGTTCCGCTTCGCCGTTCCCGAAACGCTCCCCGATGCTCTCGAAACGGTCCGGGGTGCGCCCGAAACGGCGGTGGGCGGGGGCGAAATGGGGGTGTCGGGTACCGCGCTCTGCGGCACTTCGGTCATCGTCACAGGGGCCTCCGGAAGGGGCGGAAAAGGCGGACGCGAAACGATGGCCGCCGCTCCCGAAACGCGGTGAGACGTTCCCGAAACGGCGGCCGGTGGAGTCGAAACGGCGGCGTGTGGGCTGTGCGGCTCCCCTCGCCTCGCCCGTAGCGGCTGCCGGGAGGCAGGCGCGACGGGCGAGGGAGGCAACCGACAGCGGTGGCGGTGCGGGTCGTCAACGCTTGCCGCGCTGGGTCAGCTCGCGGGTGCAGTTCCTCGCCGCCACCGGTGTGCTCACCGGGGGCTGCTGAGCGGGAGGGGCTGTACGCGCCAGGGGACCTCGGAGGCCGGGGGAAGAGCGGCGCCGGGAGCGAGCGCCGTCCATCCTGAGCGGGGTGCTCCCTCGGCCTCGGCCGTGGACTCTGCCGCGTCCAAGGTGGTGTGCACGCTGTGCAGTTCCCCGCGGTGGAAGAGGACATAGACGCGGTCGGCTGCGTTCTGCTTTCGGGTCATGCGCAGCAGCGTCCGCAGAGCCTGCCGGTCCTCGGTGTCCAGGAAGGACTGAGCGCGCAGAGCCGCCAGCTCGCCCTCAACCCGGGCGGCGTCGGCGGTCGTGCGGGCGAGCGCGGCGCACAGTTCCTCCAGAGCGGTCTCCGCGCGAATCACGGAGTCAGTGGCGCGCTCGGCCTCCTGCCGGACGTGCTCGGTCTCGGCGCGGGCGGCGTCGGCCGTCTCCTCTGCCTCACGGGTCCTCTCACGTAACCCGCGCAGCGTCCGGGCACGAATGACAGTGATCATGTGGAAACTCCCTCAAGAGGGCGGTCTCAGCCGCCGTGGTGCGAACAGTGGTCAGCGCTGCGGACGCTGCTTGAGTCGGGTGAGGTAGGCGTCCTGAAGCCGGGCGAACGTCTCGTAGAGCCTTTTGCCGTCCCGGCATTGCGGGGTGCCGCGGGTGCAGCCCGCACCGCAGGAGTCGGCGTGCGACTGGTAGGCGCGGTGGGCTGCCTGGTAGCGCTGGTGCAGGTCGTCAGGCACGGGCCGGTCTTTCTCGGTGGTGCCGGCGGGCGGGGTGGAGGTCGGTGACGCGGTGCCCGGCATCCCACGCGGTGGCGGCGGCCAGGGCGGCGGTTGCCAGCAGCAGGCGGGCCAGGGGATGAGCGGGGCCGACCGTAGATGCGGCTCGTGCGGCGCGGTGCTGCGCCGCACGAGCCGCGTCTATGAGGTGAGACATCGGTCAGCGGCAGGCGTCGCAGACTCCGCCGGGCCAGTCATCGAACCAGCCGCCGCACACCGAGCACTGGCCACCGCCAGAAGCACGGACCGGGGCGGGCACGGTCAGCGTGTGTGTGCGGGCCCGGGCCTGGCCGCATCGGCACTGCCAGAAGCCGCACACGCCGCAGGCGTCGGACTCCTCCTCGGTCAGCGCGGCGAGGCGGGCCCGCATCTCGGCGACCGTGCGCGGCGCGCGGCGGCCGGAGGGAATGGCGGCGTCCTGGGCGCGGACGACGGCCAGGAGGTGGGCGCCGAGCGTGGCGTCCGGCTCGGCGCTGCGCGATCGGCGGCGCGGGCAGGCGCGGTGGGAGTTGATGGCGGTCAGGACCCGGGCGAACATGTCGCCGTCGCCCTGTGGCGCCCCGTGCTCCGGGCGTGTGATCATCGTCGTGGTCATGGGCAGGCTCTCTCTTTCCTGTGACCAGACAGCCCCGGAAGGTCAGAGTTCCGGGGCTGTCGCCGTATGACTGGCCGGGTGGCCAGCCACGGCCCGTCTTCCGCCCTTGTGCTCTGGTGGGCGGGAGGCGGACCGTGGCGGGCCGTCAGGCGGCAGCCGCGTACGCGTTCTTCGCGGGCCGGATCAGGTAGTCGCTGGTCGTCCAGACGCTGCCGACGGCGAAGGGCTGGCCGTCGGGGCGGAGGGTGTCGCGGACGATGACCGCCCACCGCGCGGCCGTCCGGCGCAGCAGCTGCGCGGCGTCGGCCGGGTCAGTAACGAGCGCCAGGACCTCGAAGCGGCCGTCGACGTTCTGGTAGATGGCGCCGGGGCGGCGGGGGCCGATCTCGTCCTGGATGCTCGGGCGGATCTGGCGGGATGCGATGCTGTGCACGTGGTCTGTCCTCTCTGGTGGGATGACCGCGACAAAGAACCCCCGGGGGTGCATCCCTGGGGGTTCGTCGCGTGCGGGCCCCGTGACCGGGGCAGTGCGTCCTGCGCACTCCACCGGCCACCGGGCCCGGGGCGCGGTCGACGGTGGGCAGCGCAGGCTGCGGAGCGGGGAGACTCGGGTCAGGCCTCGTCGGCGCGGACTTGCGTGCATTCCAGGCAGAGCGGCACCTGCCAGTCGACGTCGTTGACCTCCCAGGCGAAGGGGTCCTGCCTGACCTCTACGTCCGGCTTGTCCTCGTCGCAGAACTCACACTTCATGTCATCTCCTAGTCGATGCTTCGGTGTCCCGCGCAGGGGGTGGATCAGCGCGCGGGGTGCTTGGGGCGAAGGGTGGTCAGCGGGACGGGGCGGCTTGCCTGCGGGATGTCGCCGACGGGCTGTTCCTCGCGCCGCTCGTCGACCCGGTTCACACGACGGGCCATCCGGCGCCACTGCTGGGCACGTGGGACGGCCGGCGAGGCCGCGGCCTGGAGCGCGGTGTCGTGCTGTTCGTACGCCAGTCGCACGGCGGCGTCGGTGTGTCCCATGCGGATCTCCAGCTCCCGGCCAACCTCGCAGCGGGTCCGTCCGGTCCGGCACACCGCGCACTCGCTGCGGTGAGAGTCGACGGCGGTGCGGGCCCGACAACGCGCCGTCAGCAGGCGTGCGCTGGGGCCGGGCATGGAGGCCAGGCGGTGCACCGGCGCGGCCGGGGCCGGCATGGGCTTGGAGTGCTGGCGGGCGGAGCGACGGCCGGTCGCCGTGCTGTCCGCCTCGAGCAGCCGCCGGCCCCACTCCTCGGCGGTGATGTCGATGACGACGCGCTGAGCGCTCCCGGCACAGCGGCGTCCGCCGGACGGCTTGTCACCGAGGTAGCGGCGCTCGGTCTTCTCGACGGGGTCACCGTCGCGGTGGGGCAGGATCATCGACCTCTTGAGGCGGTGCCAGGTGGCGCAGTCCGGACAGACCACGAGGACCGGCTCGTTCTCGCGGAGGTTGAGGTGCTCGGGCCGCATCGCGGAGGCCTTGAGAGGGGCACGTCCGTTGTGACGCATTGGTTCGGTCTCCCTTGCTGTTGCGTTCTCCGGCCGCCGCAGGCCGCTCCCGTGGAGGCGGGCGGTCTGCGACGGGCGGGCAGCGCAACGGCTGCGGGTGGCGCAACTGGCTGCTGCTCTCAGGGGACCGCGTGGAACTCGTCACCCCAGCCGGCGTGTAAGCACGGACAGCCAGACGTATGCAGTTGGGCTCCTGCGGCGTGCAACCAAGAAGGTTGACGCAAGAGTTCGGCCGATCCATCTTGCGATGGTTCCGCCGAGAGAGACAGTGCCACACACCTGAGGCGCGACGCAACAACCATCGCAAGATGGTTGGTGGCATGTTGCGATGGTTGTTGCGTAGAGATCGACGGAGTGAGAGAGTGCCGTTATGGCATCAACGTCCAAGTACCTGGAGCTAGCCGACGCGCTAGCCGCCCAGATCGAACGAGGGGAGTACGCCCCTGGCCAGCGGTTTCCTACCGTCATGGAGCTTGCCAAGGCACATAGCGTGGCTCCCAACACGATCAGCCGGGCAGTGCAGGCGCTCAAAGAGCGCGGCTTGCTCGCAGGCAAAACCGGCGGCACGACACGCGTACGGGTCCAGCCGATCCGCCAGACCCGTTCCAATGAGCGCTACCAGATAGAGAAGGACCACGTACTGCTACCGGAGCAGGATCGACGCACAACTGGTGTCGCGGAGCTGGACTCGGGTGTGCCGCTGGCGACGATGTTCGAAAGCAGGGTTCAGCTGGACGTGATCCCTGCCCCACCGGACGTTGCTGAGACCCTGGGACTCGAGCCCGGAGCGCTCGTACGACGGAGCATCAGCACGCGCCGGCACAAGGAGGGCGCGGGGGTCGGTAGGTCTGTGTCCTACATGCCACATGATCTCGCCCGCAAAAACCCGCAGCTATTCGACCAAGCACAAGAGCCCTGGCCGGGTGGTGCGCTTCATCAGCTGCACACGGTGGGCGTGGAAGTGGACTGCATTGTGGACATCGTGTCGGCGTCCATGCCGACCGACGCCGAGAGAGACGAACAGGACATTCCCCCGGGCGTGCCAGTGATGCATGTACGGAAGATCTCGTATTCCACCGACGGGCAAGCCGTCGAGGTGACCGAAATTCCACTTCCTGCGGATCGAGCCGAACTGCGCTACGTCACGCCCTTGAAGAGGTGGTCATGAACCGGATCATCAGCGTGGTGACCCCCGTCTACGACGGCGGAGAGGCGTACCTGCGCGAAACGTACGACTCCGTGCGGGCTGAACGCGAACGCCTGCCTCAGGGTTGGGATTTGCAATGGCTTGTCCAAGAGGACGGGACCACTGGCCGACCAATCAAAACCCTTCCCTCCGAGCCCTGGATTTCACCAGGAATGGCAGAGCGAGGAGGTGCCGGCGCGGCTCGCACGTCGGCTCTCCCACGAGCGGCAGGTGACCTCGTCCGCGCCCTAGACGCGGATGACGTGATCCTGCCGGGCGGGTTGGCTCGGGAAATCACCGCTCTTGAAGATCACCCTGAAGCGGGCTGGTGCGTATCCGCTGGGGTGGACCTCCTCCCGGACGGCTCCACGGCCGTAGGGCCGTACGACCCTCCCGAGGGGCCTCTGACCTATGAGTCACTGCTCAGCGCATACGACGCCGACGCCTTCCCCGTGCTGGCCCAGCACCTGACTGCACGAAAGTCGCTGCTGCTCGCCGTCGGCGCCTGGCCGGCCCTTCCTGCCTGGGAGACGATCGCAACGGTCCTGTGCTGCGCTGCGGTCTCGGATGGGTGGATGATCGCCACCCCGGGTGGCGTCTACCGAAAGCACCCGGGGCAGACGACGGCTCAGGCCGACTACAGCGAGGTCGCCGGGGTTGAAGATCTACGCGTCATCGTCCGGGCGCAAGCAGAAGCGCTACGCGCCACCGGCTGGCGCTGGCCGTAAGGAATGATGGGAAAAGCGAAGAGGCCCCGTCGCCACAACGGAGCCTCTTCCAAGTCCGACTCAACCGAGCTAGCCACTCTGAGTCGTGTCCGGTGAGGTGACCTCGCCGGGGTGATGCCCGTGGGCCCATGGCCCGCGCAGTCACCTATACCCAGAGTATGCGCAAGGGATTGCGCAACGCCACTACTCCGGGATCCTCGTAGGTCACATCTGCCGGTCACGGCTCCCCTACCTGGGGAGATGCACCACCGTTGCACCACAAGATCGAAACGCCAGAGCCCGACGAAACACCGGGAGCGGCGCTCATCACCGGGCGGGCTGCCGCCCTGCGTCCGTCGGTGCCGTTGTACCGGCACATGTTGTACGGCAACGGGCTGAACCACGCCCTGGACTTTCTGGTCCTCGCGCACATCCACTTCATGTGCGAGGACGGCAAGCAGTTCACAGTAGATGACCTCGTCACAGCGCTGCGCCGCGAAGGTATCACCAGCTCCAACGGCAAGGGGCTGATCGGCAGCAAGGCTGTCTACGAATCTATCGCCAGGCTGCGCGCGGTCGGCTTCCTGCACCGCGCTCAAGACAACGACGGGGGCAGCTTCGGCAAGGTTGCGTACACCTTCTACGAGTTCCCCGCCACCAACCCTCATTGGGCGCCGCTACAGCTGTCGGAATCGGCCGCTGATGCACCGCTTCTCCTGACAGGCGAAGCGGTGTGCGACCTACCGCACAGTAACGCTATTTCCGCAGGTCAGGCCGCTTCTCCTGACAAGGCACGCGCTGACAAGGCACGCGCTGACAGGCGAACCGGAAAACGACGCGTTTCCGCAGGTCAGACCGCTTCTCCTGACAGGCGAAGCGCAAAGCCTTCCCCCCCACACCCCCCGGAGGAGGAGGATTCCTCCTCCCCCAACCCCCTCACTGACCCCGCGCGGTCGCTCCCGTCACAGAGGGAGCAGCAGTCGGGGGAGCGGGCTGCGGAGTTCGCTGCGGAAGAGCTGCGCGACGCGAGTGAGTTCCTCCAGCGGATGCAGCGGTGGCAGGCGGGCGCGGCCACGGCCAGGCGGTGCGCGCCGAAGCTGCTGCGGGCGATGCGTGCGCAGGGCTGGCCGGCACTGGCCGACATGGACGACGCCCACCGCGCCCTGCTGGAGGCGGACATCCTGAAGAACACCGGTGGGGCCGCGTCCTGGACGAAGTGCCTGCCGGGCTGGGTGGAGGACCTGCGCCTGTACGCCACGGTGAAGCCACGCACGGCCCCCGCCGCCGGTGGTGCCGATGAGGGGGCGCGGGCCGCGCTGGTGGCCGCCTGCCCGGCCTGTGACGCTCTCGGATGGGTCCTGGACGACGATGACGACGGCCCGATGGTGCGCTGCGCGCATCCGGGCGTGAGCGCGGGGACGGGGGCGGCGTGATGACCGTGCAGGAGCTGGCCACCGAAAGCCCGGAGGCAGAGGCGCACGTGCTGGGCGCCTGCCTGATGGCGACCCCGGCCTACGACGCCGTGGCCGATGCCGCACGCGTCCTCGGCGACGGCACCGCCCTGTCCCCGGCCAATGAGCTGGTGTGGCAGGCGATCACCCGCCTGCACGGCCGGAGCCGGCCGACCGGCGTGCCGATGGTCGAGGCCGAGCTGCGCAGCACCGGCGATCTGGAGCGTGCCGGGGGAGTGGTTCGGCTGTCGCAGCTGGCGATGGCCGCCTGCGGCGCCGGGCAGGTCGAGCACTACGCCGGTCTGGTCGCCGGCTACGCCGCGCTGCGCCGCTACCAGGGCGCGCTCGCCCGTGCCCAGCAGACGGCGCGCCTGGTCTCCCCGACCGACGTGCCCGACGCGATCCGCGCCCACCAGGCCGACCTCGACTACCTGGCCGTCGGCGCCGAAGAAGACGAGCATTTCGGGCGCCTCGGCGATGACCTGCACGAGCACGTCAAGGCCCTGGAGACCCCGACTGAGGCAGCGGCCGTGACCGGTCTGATGGACCTGGACGCCGTGCTCAAGATGCGGCCGGGCAACGTCATCGTCGTCGCGGGCCGTCCCGCCATGGGCAAGAGCGCCTTCACCCTCGGCGTCGCGCTCGCCAACGCGGGCACCGGCCGGCCGACGCTCGTGCACTCGATGGAGATGGGCAAGGCCGAGGTCAACAACCGCGTACTGGCCGCCCGGGCGCGGGTGGGACTGCACCACCTCATGGACGGCGGCCCGGCCATCGAGGACGGCGACTGGACACGCATCCTGCGGGTCCTGCCCGACCTCAAGACGCTGCCGCTGTGGATGGACTACGCCGCCCGCGTCACCCCCAGCCGGGTCCGCCACCGCATCAAGGCCCTGACCCGCGAGACCGGCCGCGTCCCGCTGGTGATCATCGACTACGTGCAGCTCATGGACACCGACCAGCGCAACGGCCGTCAGACGGCGTACGAGCGGGTCTCCGACGTCAGCCGCGAACTGAAGATCATCGCGGAGGAGACCGGCGCGGTCATCATCTGCTGCGCCCAGCTCAACCGCGGCTCCGAGCACCGCGAGGGCAAGCGGCCGCAGGTGTCGGACCTGCGGGACTCCGGGCAGCTTGAGCAGGACGCGAGCGCGATCATCCTGCTGCACCGGGAGGACGCCTACGAGCCGGCCAGCCCACGCGCGGGCGAGGTCGACCTGATCCTCGGCAAGAACCGCAACGGACCGACCTGCACCGTCACCGTGGCCCACCAACTGCACTTCGGGCGGATCCGGGACATGGCACAGGCCGACTGACACCCCCGTACGCGCCCTGAGCGTCCCTCTCGCGGCCGATCACCCCGCCCGGCGTCAATTCCCTCGCCGGGCCGGGGAATCGGCCCTCACAGCCCCGTACAGCCGATCTTGAAAGAAGGGTCCCGATGGGTCTGGTCTCCGACGGCCTGGACCGCGCCGTGCAACGGGCGTTCACCCGCCCCATCCCGAAATCCGCGGGCGCGCAGATGCGCTACCTCGTCAAGCAGCTCAGGGGCACCCGGGCGGTCGCCGCCGCGCTTGGTGTCTCTCAGCGCACCGTGGAGCGCTACGTCAAGGACCAGATCCGCCGGCCCCGCCCGGACCTTGCCCAGCGCCTGGCCGACGCGGTCCGGGCCCGCTGGCAGCCCCGCATCCGCGAACTGGCCCGCCGCCAGGCCGCCACGAGCACCGGCCTGATGATCGACGCCCGCGCCAGGTTCGGGTTCACCGCGGCCCCGGGCAGCACCGACGACGCCCGCCTGCGCCACCTCACCCTCGCCCTGCCGCCCCACCACGCCGCCCGTCTCTTCCAGGCCCAGGAGGCCGGCGCCACCGAGGAGCAGCTCCGCGAGATCGCCGCCGAAGCCCTGGGCGAGGTCTACTTCCGCGACAGCGGCCGCCGCGCCCACGGCCTGGAGGTGGAGTTCACCGACGTCGAGCAGCTGGAGTTCGACCTGTAGGGCCTCGCCCGGGTGATCCTCCCCGCTTGCCCGTGACGACGGCGGCCAGGGAGGGAGTTGACCGGGCATGATCCGACGACTCATCGGCGCGGCCACCGTGACGGCCGCTGTCCTGACCACCCTCGTGACGGCCTCGCCGGCACCCGCAGCGCCCGCATCGTCCAGGCCCCGCTCCTGCAACACCCAAGGAGCTGCCGAGCAGCTCCACACCACCGAGCCCGTGCACCTGCGCGCGGGCAAGGGCACCCGCTACCGCTCCCTGGCCGTCCTGACGAAGAACACCGACTTCTACGCCGAATGCTGGGGCATCACGTCCGGCCACGTGTGGTGGGCGTACGGCGAAGTCGTCTCCGGCCGGTACGCCGGCGTCCCCCACGGGCGCCGCGGCTGGGTGAACGGCGACTACCTGGCTACCGGCTACCGGCACCGCTGAAAAGGCGCGGGATCGGCGATAGGTGCGGGGCTCTACCAGCGGCGCCATGCCTTCGCGACCTCAAACGATAATCCTATATGTCCGTCATTTTCTCATTGGGTGCGCTTGTAGCGATACGCTTCCCTTTCGTTACAGCCGCACACGAAGGGGCCCTGAATGAACCGTCTTACGGGCAAGTTGGTCACTGTCGCAGCCGGCTTCGCGCTGGCTCTGGCTCCTGTCCAAGCCCATGCAGCCCCCAGCTTCCCCGACGGTTGCAAGTCCACGACGGGCACCAGCTCGTCAGGGAACTGGTCGGTGACAGTTACCGCCTGCTTGGGAAAGAAAGATGCCTACAACCACAATTCAGGCAGCTATCGCGATCATCCCGCCACTTGGGTCAAGGTCGACTGCCAGCACTACAGCGGTGGTTTCTGGAGCACCCGCCGGTGCCAAGTGGAAGGCAGCGCGCACCTCGACAAAGACGGGCAGCAGCTCCAGTCCGGCTCCATCGGCTTCACGACGAGCCCCTTCGGCACCGGCGAAACAAGTATCTGGCGTCTGTATGAGTGCCGCGGCCACGGCACCTACTCCTACACGGCAGAGGGGCTTTCCGCGACCGAACTGATTTCTACGGACCTGGGCGTCGTCACCGGCGAGACAGCCAGTGTTCCGGCGGTGACAGTCACGGCTACTGGCTGCTGAACGCCGTGCTCTTGCTCCGCGCACTCCGGTGCCCCATTCCCGGTCCTCCGGGGGTGGGGCACCGTTCGTGATTCCCCCCGGTGCATCATGTGGTGCACCGGGGGTGGGGGCTGGTTCCAGAGTGGATCCGCCCCGAATTTTGAAGCACCGGCCGGAGGGTGTGGTCTGGTTCTGCCAAGGGTACATGCTGCATCAGGTGATGCAGGCTCAGGCCGGGGCAGGGGCACGGGCCCGTGCCCCGGATTCTCCGGAAGTTTTGGGCGGGCCCAACACCCCGCCCGGACGGGTGCGGCCGGGCGGGGTGTTGGGCCCGGGGGTGGCGGGCCGGAATCCCAGGCGGTACACAGCCACGGGCGTGATGCCCCCTCACGCTGCTGCCCGGCGGAGCCGGTTGGGGCGGAGCGTAGCGAAGACCCCCGCCCGGGGAGCGCAGCGGACCGGGCTGGATTGGAGCGCAGCGGAAATCCGAATTCCCGCGCAGCGGGAATTGATAAACTCGCGGAGCGGGTTTATCGGAATGCGCGCAGCGCATTCCTGCTTTTCCATCGCGCAGCGATGGAAAACCCGCGGAGCGGGTTTTCTACACGCAAGACACGGTGGAATATGTGGGCCCGTCGGCTAATTCGGGCCGGCAGAACGAAGGTGTGGACAATCAGGCAAAAATCAAGAAATGGCT
>NZ_JBEXRO010000048.1:0-26590 GCF_040613095.1 Streptomyces sp. NPDC006309
TGCCCTGGGTCTCGCCGGGGGCGTGGGGTGACTCCCGCCTGCTCCACGACGCCATGCACGCACTCTCGCCGCAGAGCCCGCCCTCCGGGCGAACGGCGGGAGTCCGACGACGCGACCTAGCGGTCGAACTTCCGGTACGACGCGTCGAGGTCACGGACCTCGACGGAGGCGTGCAGGGTGACCGCCGCCTCGGCCACGTGCTCCCGGAGCAGTTCCAGGACCGTTTCGGTGAGCCTCGTCCTCGTCTCGTCGCTGCGGCCGGCGAGGAGCCCGATCGTCACGTGCACGACGGCGTGCCCGCGCGCCCCGGGGTCCTCGTACCCGAACACCGTGTGCGCGCTCGGCCGGAACTGCGTCTTGCAGGCCTCCGGCTTCGCCGCCGCGATCTCCACGGTCGCCTCGTGCAGCGCCCGGGCGAACCCCTCGCGGTCGAAGGCGTCTCCCACGGTGTCGGAGTAGTCGACGGTGATCTGCGGCATGCGCACTCCTGTTCTACGGCAACGGCCTCAGCCTAGTTCCCGGTCCGGGTGAACACGGCCACGGTCCGCGCCGGCACGGTGAAGGTGCCCGAGCCGGTCGCGTAGGAGGCGGTCTTCACGACCGGGTCGGCGCCGGCGGCCTGCACCGGGTGCAGCCGGTAGTGCCGGCCGGTGAGGGCGCTGATCCGCTGCTCCTGCTGCCGGGGCGTGGCGTTGAGGACGACGACCAGGCCGCCGAGACGCATGGTGATCACGCCGGGCGTCTCGTCCTTGCCGGACAGCGGGAAGGAGAGGTGCTCCTGCACCTGGGCGGCCGTGCCGAGGGAGAAGGCCTTCTCGCTCGTCCGGATCCGCAGCAGGTCCTGGTAGGCGGCGAAGGTCCCGGTGATCTGCGGGCAGCCGACTCTCACCGAGGTGAGCAGCGGCTTGGCGTACGTCCACTTGGACCGGTTGTCGGCGGCCATGGGCAGTCCGCGGCCGAAGCCGTTGCCGTCGGCGCAGTTCCAGTGGATGGCGTTGAACCAGTCCCCGCTGTCGTGCGAGTTGCGGTCCAGGGACTTGGAGCGCAGCAGGTCGGTGCCCGCCTGGGACAGGGACGGGCCCTGGGAGAGGGTGGCCGTGGCCATGGCGAGGACCTGCATCCGGGCCCGGTCGGCGGCGCTCGTCGAGGCGGGCAGCTTGTAGGTCAGTGCGTCGAAGAGGGACTCGTTGTCGTGGGCGTCGGCGTAGGCCAGGGCGTCGCCGGGCGCGTCCGCGTATCCGGCGGGCGAGCCGTTGTAGTCGACACCGGCGCCGGTGACCTCCTTGCCGTCGGTGTCGGTGAAGGTGAAGGACTTCAGGTTGCCGGTCAGGCCGATCTTGATCAGGTCCTGGTAGTGCAGCAGCCGGGCCTTCTGTTCCGCCGCGGAGCCGTTGGCCGTGGAGGAGTTGGGATCGGTGTAGAGGCCGGAGGCGAAGCCCTGGACGCCGGGGTCGGCGTCGAAGGGGCTGCCGCCGCGCACGGCGTCGCGGGCGCGGTCGGAGAAGGTGGCGATGCCGGTGCCGGCCATGTTCTTCTGGGTGGCCTGCACGAAGCGGGCGTCGTCGGCGACCTCGCCGAAGTTCCAGCCCTCGCCGTAGAGGATGATCTTCTTTCCGTCGACGCCGTCCTTCTTGGGCGTCAGCGCGTCGAGGGCTTTCCTGACCGCGAGGATGTTGGCCTTGGGGTGGTGGCCCATGAGGTCGAAGCGGAACCCGTCGACCTTGTACTCCTTGGCCCAGGTGACGATCGAGTCCACGACCAGCTTGCCCATCATGGCGTTCTCGGGCGCGGTGTCGGCGCAGCAGGTGCTGT
The DNA here is from genome assembly GCF_040613095.1 of Streptomyces sp. NPDC006309. NCBI lineage: Bacteria > Bacillati > Actinomycetota > Actinomycetes > Kitasatosporales > Streptomycetaceae > Streptomyces > Streptomyces sp. NPDC006309. Next base: position 1,813 of record NZ_JBEXRO010000048.1, read on the forward strand.
CGGCGACCGAGCCGTCTGCCAGGAGCCGCTGGTAGTAGCCGGGCACGATCCGGTCCAGGACGGCAGTGCCGGCCTGGCCGGCGGCCGCGGTGTGGTTGTAGACGACGTCCATGACGACCCGGAGGCCGTCCTGGTTCAGCGCCTTGACCATCTGACGGAACTGCGCCGTGCGGGCGGTGCCGTCGGGGTCGGTGGCGTAGGAGCCCTCGGGGACCGTGTAGTGGTACGGGTCGTAGCCCCAGTTGTAGGCGTCCTTCGCGGCGGTCTTCGCCACACACGCCTGCTGCTGGTCGGAGTCGGCCGGGTAGACGGCCGGATCGCAGTCCGGGGTCGCCCGGCCGGCCTTCTTCTCGGGGATCGTGGCGATGTCGAACGCGGGCAGGAGGTGGACGTAGGACGTGCCGGACCTCGCCAGCGCCTTCAGGTGCCGGGAGCCGTCGCTGTTCTTGTCGGTGAAGGCCAGGTAGGTGCCCCGGTCCTTCGCCGGGACGGTCTTGTCGGCGACGGAGAAGTCCCGGATGTGCAGTTCCTGGATCTGCGCGTCCTTCAGCGGTACGGCCGCGGGCTTGCGCAGCGCCGACCAGCCGGCCGGTGCGAGGGCGCGGTCGTTCAGGTCGACGACGAGGCTGCGCTCCGAGTCGGCCGTGAGGGCCACGGAGTACGGGTCGGTGACCTTGTTGGTGACCAGCTTGCGGACGCTGGGCGCCCACACCTCGACGACGTACCGGTAGGGCTTGCCCTTCCAGGACGCGGGGCCGGTGACGGACCAGACGCCGGTGGCGGTGTTCCGGTGCATCGCGACGCGACGGCCGTCCAGATCGAGACGGACGGAACGGGCCGTCGGCGCCCAGACGGAGAGGGTCGGCCTGCCGTCGCGGAAGACCGGGCCCAGCCGGGCCTCGGTGGCGCCCGGGTAGAGGTCGTCCAGCACGCCGGCGGTCTGCACGCCGGTCGCGGCCAGCACGGCACCGTTGGCGGCCCGCTGCGAGGCGACGAGCTGACCGGTGAGCGCCTCGCGCACCCGGTCCCGGTCGCGCGGGTCCACGGACCAGGCCGTGTAGCCCTTCAGGTGCGGGAACCTCGCCTTCTGCGCGTCGGTGAGCGCGGTCTTCGTCAGCCGCAGCCAGCGCTCGTCGTCGCTGGTCAGCGTCCCGTCCTTGACGGTGATCGAGCCGTCGCGGGAGTACAGCAGCTGGGTGGAGGCGGCGCCGTCGGTGCCGTCCCAGGCCACCGTGGACCGGTCGATCCACACCGCCTCGGAGGTGGTCAGGTCGAGGGCGGCGGCGCTGCCCGCGGGCTGCGGCAGCAGGTTGTGCTCCTGGCCGCTCACCAGCCACGCCTCGTGCCCGTCGGCGGTGAGGTCCAGGGACCGGTCGGTCGGGAGGTCCTTCTCGTCGCCCTTGTGGATGATGTAGCTGAGGCTGCCCGCGCCCTCGGTGAGGGGTACCTCGAAGACCGCGCCGTAGGGGTCGGTCCTCACCGGCTCCAGGGGTTTCGACCAGTCGGTGGGGTGTGCGGCGCCCGTCCAGACGTGCAGGCCCCAGCCGTCGTAGTTCCCGTCGGACCGGTGGTAGTGGAGGACGGCCCTGGTCGTGTCCTGGGCCGGGTAGGCGGGCCGCTCGGTGCGGACGTCCGCCTTGCCCTGCTCGATCCACACCTCGCCCGTCCTGGTGACGTCGATCGACCGGTCGGCGGAGACGTCCTTGTCGCCGTTCTTGTCGATGACCAGGAAGCTGACGTTCGAGGCGCCCGGCTCGAGCCGGACGTAGGCGAAGGCGCCGTAGGCGTCCCGGCCGGTGAAGGGGTGGCCGGCCGGCCAGGTCGTGGCCTCGCCGTCGGCGAGGTCGCCCCAGGCGTACAGGCTCCAGTCGGCGTAGTCGCCGTCGGTGCGCTTGTAGTGGACGACCGCGTAGTCCCGGGAGGTGGCCGTGGGCACCTCGGGTGCGGGCGGGGTGCCCGTGCTGCTGTTGGCGGTGGCGCTCGCGGTGTGCCCGGCCGCGTCGACGACGACGGCCTTGTAGCGCAGCGCGGTTCCTGCGGGCACGTCGGTGCCGAGGGTCTGGGTGACCTGGTAGGGGGCGTGGTCGGCGGAGCCGAGGATCCGCCACGGGCCGTTGCCGGTCTGGGCGGCGAAGACGACCCGGTCGAGCGGGCCGCCGCCGGTGCCGGCGCTGATCCTCACGGTGCCGGTGGCTCCGGCGGCCGGGGCCTTCAGGGTGATCGTGGGTCCGGTGGCGGGCTCGGCGAGGGTGCCGGACGCCTTGTAGACGACGGCGGAGCCGGCCGGGACGGTGACGGTGAGCCTGCGGTCGGCGTCGGACCGCAGCGGACCGCGGGCTCCGTGGATGCCCCGGTAGGTCATGCCGGCCGAACCGGTCGCGAAGGTGGCCGTCTTCGCCGTGCCGGCGTTGTTGAGGGCGACGACGTACTCCTGGCCGGTCCTGGCGTCCGTCCGGGTGAAGGCGTAGATCCCGGCGCCGTCGGCCGCGTACCGCTCGGTCTGCACGCCGTCGGTCAGGGCGGGGTTGGCCTTGCGGAGCCTGGCGAGGCCGGCGATCTGCCGGTAGAGCGGGGCGTGGGTGTCGTAGGAGGCGCTCGCGTGGGTGCGGTCGGTGCCGATCTCGTCGTCGTCCAGGTAGTCGGCGACCCTGGAGGCGAACATCGTCTGGCGGGCGTCCTTGTCACCGCCGGAGCCGGTGAAGCCCTGCTCGTCGCCGTAGTAGACGACCGGGTTGCCGCGGCTGAGGAACATCAGCTCGTTGGCGAGTTCGTCCTTCTTCAGGATCTCGGCGTCGCTCGCCCTGGGGTCGTCCTGCTTCAGGAAGTAGCCGAAGCGGCCCATGTCGTGGTTGCCGAGGAAGGTGACCTGTTCGTAGGCGTTGGCCTTGTCGGTCGTGTAGGCGTAGTCGTCACCGAAGACGCCGGCGAGCCGCTGGGCGCTCCCGCCCTGGGAGGCGTAGGCGCGGGCGGCGTCCTGGAAGGGGAAGTCGAGGGTGGCGTCGAGGCGGCCCCGGGTGACGTACGGGGCGGTGACGGAGGTGTCGGCGGAGTACACCTCGCCGAACATGAAGAAGTTCTTCCGGCCGTGCGCGGCGGCGTAACGGTCGAGCGCGGTCGCCCACTGGGTCCAGAACGGCAGGTCCACGTGCTTGACGGTGTCGATCCGGAACCCGTCGACGGCGAAGTCCCTGACCCACCGCTCGTAGATCCGCTCCATGCCGTGGACGACCTCGGGCCGCTCGGTCCACAGGTCGTCCAGGCCGGCGAAGTCGCCGTAGGTGGCCGACTCACCGGCGTACGTGGAGTCGCCGCGGTTGTGGTACATCGTCGGGTCGTTGAGCCAGGCCGGGACCTTGCCCTTGGCCGTGACCTCGGGGGTGCGCGGGAAGGAGGCGGTGTCGACGGCCGGGAACCCCTTGCCGCCGGCAGCGCGGCCGGCGTCGTCGAAGGGCCTGCCGTCCTCGGTCAGGTACGGGAAGGCGCCCTTGGACAGGTAGCCGTAGGACTTCTCCCGGTAGTCCACGAGGTCGGCCGTGTGGTTGGTGATGACGTCGAAGAAGACCTTCATGCCCTTGGCGTGGGCCTTGGAGATGAGGGTCCTGAGGTCCTGGTTGGTGCCGAAGTGCGGGTCGACCCGGGTGAAGTCGGTGATCCAGTAGCCGTGGTAGCCGGCGGAGGCGCCGGAACCGGTGCCCTGCACGGGGCGGTTCTTGAACAGGGGTGCCAGCCAGATGGCGGTGGTGCCCAGGCCCTTGATGTAGTCGAGCTTCCCGGTCAGGCCCTTGAGGTCACCGCCCTGGTAGAAGCCCTTGTCGGTGGGGTCGTAGCCGGTGCTGAGGCGGGAACCGGTGAGTCCGCCGCGGTCGTTGGACGTGTCGCCGTTGGCGAAGCGGTCCGGCATGACGAAGTAGAACTGTTCGCGCGTGTCGTCGTGCCGGGCGGGCTGGGCGGCGAGCTTCGCGTCCGAGGGGGGTGCGGGCGGGGTGGCGGCCCGGGCGGCCAGTGGCTGGACCAGGGCGGCGGCCAGGGCGACGACGGTGACGGCCGCCGCCCTTCTGCGATGCGGGGTACGGCGCGTGCGGGGCGCCGGCCATCTCGGTATCACAGGCGGTAACTCCTTGCGGTTGCGGCTCTCTTGGGGGCGACCCCGACGCCGGCGGCACGCTGCGCCGCCGGGCGACCGCGCGACCGTACCGCCGGCGAAAAGGTTTCAGCAAGAGTCCTGAAACCATTGGCAAGAGATTTCAGGGACTGGGGGGAGACGGGTCAGCAGGTGGGCTTGCCCGCGTAGAGCGCCAGGGCCGTGCCGGGGCCCAGGGTGGCGGTGAACTGACCGCCGGAGTTCACGGTCACGGTGGTGTTGTTCTGGACGTTGCAGTACGTGCCGGCCGCGAGCGACGTCTGGTAGGTGCGGGTCAGCGACGAGGACTCGTGGTTGATCGCCACGTACCCCTTGGTGCCGCGCCCGAAGGCGATGGCGTTGTTGCCGTTGTCCCACCAGTTGGAGACCGCCTGTCCGCGGGTGGAGTTGCGGAAGGCCACCATGGACCTGATCTCCGGCCAGGCGTGCTGGCACTTCCAGCCGTCCTGCCAGCAGGCGTTTACCTTGCCCCCGTTGGGCGGACCGGCGTCGGCGTCGGTCCACTCGTAGCCGGAGTTGATGTCGGGCGCGCCGTAGGGCCAGGCGAGCATGAAGACGTTGGCCAGGGTGTAGTCGGCGCCGGCCTTGTAGTTCAGGGTGCTGCCGTTGCGTTCGGTGTCGTGGTTGTCCACGAAGACGCCGGCCACGGAGCTGTTCAGATAGCCCCAGCCCTCGCCGTAGTTGCTCAGGTAGGCCAGCTTCTCGCTGGTGAAGACGCGTTTGAGGTCGTAGGCGTAGCGGAACTCCTGGACGTCTCCGTTGCCGGTGTACTCGGTGGGCTGGACGGCCTCGCCGGCGCCGTAGATCACCTCCTGCTTCCAGTAGACGCCGGGGCTGGTCAGGCGGCTCTTGATGTCGGCCAGGTCGGCGCTGTCGATGTGTTTGGCGGCGTCGATGCGGAAGCCGTCGACGCCGAGGGAGAGCAGGTCGTTCAGGTAGCCGGCGATCGTCCTGCGGACGTACTCCTCGCCGGTGTCCAGGTCGGCCAGGCCGACGAGTTCGCAGTGCTGGACGTTCCAGCGGTCGGCGTAGTTCGACACCTGGGAGGTGCAGTCGTCGAAGTCGTACGAGGAGTACAGGCCGGGGTAGCTGTACTTCGTGTACGCCGTGCCGCCGGTGCCGGTGCCGCTGCCGCTGCCGGCCGACATGTGGTTGATGACCGTGTCGGCGACGACCTTGACGCCCGCCGCGTGGCAGGTGTTCACCATGTTCTGGAAGGCGGCCCGGTCGCCGAGACGGCCGGCGATTCTGTAGGACACCGGCTGGTACGACGTCCACCACTGCGGGCCCTGTATGTGCTCGGCGGGCGGGGAGACCTGGACGTAGCCGTATCCGGCGGGGCCGAGGGTGGTGGTGCACTCCTTGGCGACCGAGGCGAAGTTCCACTCGAAGAGGACGGCGGTGACGTCCTTGGTGCCGGGCGGGGAGGCCTCGGCACTCGTCGGGTTCATGCCAACCATGAGGGAGGCTGCGAGGGCGAGCCCCGCGGGGAGGATCCTGCGTGCCATGTGGGGTTCCTTCGACGCTGAAGGTTCTTGCTGCAATGTCTGAAAATTGCGGTGACGCAGATGTTAAAGGCCCGCTGCCGGAAAAGGCAGCGGGCCGGTATGAAGTTGATGCAAGAAATTTCGGACGGTCCGTCAGACGGCGGCGGACCACCACACGGTCGTGTCGGCGGGAACCTTCGCCTCGTCGCCGGACTCCGCGACCTCGCCGCTGCTGAGCAGCACCCGGCCGTACGCCGGGGTGCGCACCGTCTCGCCCGTGGTGTTCGCGACGCAGACGAAGTCGCCGCGCCGGAAGGCCAGTACGCCCTCGGGCGCCCGCAGCCACTCCACCGCGTCGCCCGCGCCGAGGTCCGGCCGCGACCGGCGCAGCCGCAGCGCCGTGCGGTACAGCTCCAGGGTGGAGCCGGGCACGCCGGTCTGCGCCTGAACGCTCAGCTCGCCCCACTGGGCCGGCTGCGGGAGCCAGCTGCCGCCCTCGCCGAAGCCGTACGAGGACCCCTCGCGGGTCCACGGGATGGGCACCCGGCAGCCGTCGCGGAAGCCGTCCTGGCCGGCGCCGCGGAAGTACGCCGGGTCCTGGCGCACCTCGTCGGGCAGGTCGACGACGTCCGGGAGGCCCAGCTCCTCGCCCTGGTAGACGTAGGCCGAGCCGGGCAGGGCCAGCATCAGCAGGGTGGCCGCCCGGGCCCGCCTGAGCCCCAGTGCGCGGTCGCCCGCGGTGCGGATCTGGGTGCCGAGGCCGGGCGGGTTGGCGAAGCGGGTGGCGTGCCGGGTGACGTCGTGATTGGACAGCACCCAGGTCGCGGGGGCGCCGACCGGGCGCATGGCCTCCAGGGTGCGGTCGATGACCTCGCGCAGTTCGCCCGCGTCCCAGGCCGTGCCCAGGTACTGGAAGTTGAAGGCCTGGTGCAGTTCGTCGGGGCGGACGTAGTGGGCGGTGCGCTCGATGGTCGGGGTCCAGGCCTCGGCGACGAAGATCCGCTCACCCGCGTACTCGTCGAGGATGCCGCGCCACTGGCGGTAGATGTCGTGCACGCCGTCCTGGTCGAAGAACGGCATGACATCGTTGCCCAGCAGCTTCAGCTGCTCGTGCGAGCCGAGGTCGGGCAGGCCCTCCGCCTTGACCAGGCCGTGGGCGACGTCGATCCGGAAGCCGTCGACGCCCATGTCCAGCCAGAAGCGCAGGATGGAACGGAACTCGTCGCCGACGGCCGGGTGGTTCCAGTTGAAGTCGGGCTGCTCGGGGGCGAAGAGGTGCAGGTACCACTCGCCGGGGGTGCCGTCCGGCTCGGTCACCCGGGTCCAGGCCGGGCCGCCGAAGATGGACTCCCAGTCGTTGGGCGGCAGTTCGCCGTTCCTGCCCTTGCCGGGACGGAAGTGGTAGCGCTCCCGCAGCGGCGAGCCGGGGCCTTCGGCGAGGGCCCGCTTGAACCACTCGTGCTGGTCGGAGGAGTGGTTGGGGACCAGGTCGACGATGATCCGCAACCCCAGTCCGTGCGCGTCGCGGATGAGCGCGTCGGCGTCCAGGAGGTTGCCGAACATGGGGTCGACGGCGCGGTAGTCGGCGACGTCGTAGCCGGCGTCGGCCTGCGGGGAGGCGTAGAAGGGGCTCAGCCACACGGCGTCGACGCCGAGGTCGCGCAGGTACGGGAGGCGGGAGCGTACGCCTTCCAGGTCGCCCATGCCGTCGCCGTTGCTGTCGGCGAAGCTGCGCGGATAGACCTGGTAGATGACCGCGTCCCGCCACCAGTCGCGGCGGTCGGCGACGGTGGCGGCGAGGTGGCGGGCCGGTGCGGCGGAGTGCTGCTGGCTCATGGCGTCCTTGATACGTGACAGGGGCATGGTGGGCGTGGATACGGCGGCGGTCGGAGGCTACGAGGCGGGCCGCGGGGCCGGCGGGGTCCGGTCGTCCCCCCGCCGGAGCGGCGGGGGGAAGGCCCGCGCGGCCCGCCCACCCGCGCGGCCGGGCCGCGCGGGAGTCTCCGGCGGGCGTCAGCCCTTGGTGCCGCCGGCGGTGAGACCGGTGACGAGGTTCTTCTGCACGAGGTAGAAGAACACGGTCACGGGTATCGCGATGAGCACCGCGGTGGCGGCCATGTAGTTCCACTGGGCGTCGTGCTGGCTGACGAAGGTCTGGAGGCCGACGGCGAAGGTGTACTTGGAGTCGTCCAGCATGAAGGTGGTCGCGAAGGCGACCTCCCCGACGGCGGTGATGAAGTTGTAGAACGCGGCGACGGCCAGGCCCGGGCGGGCCAGCGGCAGGATCAGCCGGAAGAAGGTCCCGAACGGGGTGAGGCCGTCCACGCGTCCGGCCTCGTCGATCTCGAAGGGGATGGTGTCGAAGTACCCCTTGAGCAGCCACGCGCTGTACGGCACCGCGGTGGTGCAGTTGATGATGATCAGCGACCAGTAGCTGTCGATGAGGCCGAGTTCGCCGAAGATCTCGTACATCGGCACGATCAGGATGGCGATCGGGAAGGCCTGGGTGAGCAGCAGGACCCACATCAGCTGCTTGTAGCCGGGGAAGCGCATGCGGGAGACCGCGTAGCCGGTGGTCGCGGCGACGAAGACACCGATGAGGGTGGTACCGAGGGCCACGATCATCGTCGACCTGAACCAGTCGAAGAACGCGGTGTGCTCCAGCACGAAGCGGTAGTTGCCGAAGGTCAGCTTGTCCGCGATCTTGCCCGGGTGCAGGTAGTCGTCCTTGCCCGGGCCGAGGGACAGGTAGAACAGCCAGGCCACCGGGGTCAGGGCGATGAGGCTCGCCGCGGTGAGGCCGCCGTGCAGCAGGGCGACGCCGAGCGGGCCGGGCTCGCCGCGCCGGCGCGTGCGGCGCGCGGGCGCGGTGGCGGAGGCCGGCGCGGTCTCGGTCTTTTCCAGGGTCGGGGTGCTCATGGCGGCGGCTCCTGCGGCGTCAGACGGCGAGCTGGTCATTGCGCTTCAGCCAGCGGAAGTAGAAGGAGGTGAAGACGGTGAGGATCGACAGCAGCAGCACGCCGTACGCGGCGGACTGGGCGAAGTCACGCGGCTGCTGGCCGAAGCCGAGGTAGTAGGCCCAGGTCACGAGGATCTGGGCGTCGGGCGCGCCGGTCGGGCCGAACAGCAGGAAGATGACGGCGAACTGGTTGAAGGTCCAGATGATGCCGAGCAGGACGACGGTGGAGCTGACCGAGCGCAGGCCGGGCAGGGTGACGTGCCGGAAGCGCTGCCAGGCGGTGGCGCCGTCCATCTCCGCGGCCTCGTAGAGCGAGGAGTCGATGGACTGGAGGCCGCCGAGCAGGGAGAGCATCATGAACGGCACACCGCACCAGGTGTTGACCATGATGGCGGCGAACCGCTGCCAGGACGTGTCCTCCAGCCACTGCGGCTGGGGCAGGTGGAGGGCGCCGAGGACCTGGTTGAGCACGCCGGAGTCGGCGAGCATGATCCGCCAGGAGAAGACGGTGACGAAGGTCGGCACGGCCCAGGGCAGCACGAGCAGCAGCCGGTAGACGGTGCGGCCGCGCAGCTTCTGGTCGAGCATGAGCGCGAGGCCGAGACCGATGGTGTAGTGCAGGACCACGCAGGCGGCGGTCCAGAAGACGGTCCACAGGAAGTGCGACCAGAACCGGTCGTAGGCCGTCGGGCCGAACAGGATGTCCTTGTAGTTGTCCAGGCCGATGAACCGGTAGGTGGCGGCGATGTGGTTGACGCCGATGGTGCGCGCCGAGTTGAGGCTGTTGGCGTCGGTGAGGGTCAGGTAGACGCCGCGGAACAGCGGGTAGGCGACGATGCCGCCGAGCACGGCGACCACCGGGGCGATCATCGCGTAGGCGTACCAGTGCTTCTGGTAGCCGTTCCTGATGCGCTGCCCCAGCCCGGGCCGAGGCGCGCGGTCACCGCGGCGCTTGCCGGTCGCGCGGTCGATGGCGACTGTCATGGTTCGACACCTTCAAAGATCAAGGATGCGGGCTGGGTACAGGGCGGTGGCCGCCGGATCCTCCCCTCCTGGCGAGGGGATCCGGCGGCCACTGCGGCTCACTTGCTGAAGTCGGGCACCAGCTTGGCGATGGCCAGCTCGACGTTGCTCAGGCCCTTGTCGAGGGACTCCCGGCCCGAGGCGATCTTGGGCAGTTCGGTGTCCAGCGGACCCCACAGGGAGCTGTACTCGGGCAGTGCCGGGCGCGGCTGGGCGGAGGCGAGGACGCCCTGGTAGCCGGCGATGCCGGGGTCGGCCTTGACCTGGGCGGTGTAGGCGTCGGAGCGGGTCGGCAGGGTGGAGTTCTTCAGGGCGACGGCCTCCTGGGACTTCGCGGAGGTCATGAACTTGACGAACTTCAGGGCCGCCGCCTGGTGGGCCTTGTCCGAGCCGGCGTACACCGAGAGGTTGTGGCCGCCGGTCGGGGCGCCCGCCTTGCCGGCGGAGCCGGCCGGGACGGCGGCGATGCCGAGGTTGGCCTTGTCCTTGAAGGCCGCGCCCTGGTAGAAGTTCGTGATCTCCCAGGGGCCCTGAATGATCGCGGCGACCTTGCCGTTGACGAACGCGTCCTGGATGTGGGCGTAGGCGTCGGCGGTGGTGTCGGCCTTGTGCAGGCCCTTGCCGGAGAACGTGCTCAGCCAGGTGCCGTAGGCCTTCTTGGCGGCGGCGGAGCCGACGGTGATCTTCTTCGCGGCGGCGTCGACGGTGTCGGTGCCCTCGCCGTAGAGGAAGGTCTGGGCGTAGTAGCCCGCGGTGGAGCCCCAGTAGCCGTCGGCCTTGGTCTTCGCCTGGATCCTGGCGGCGTCGGACTTCAGCTCGTCCCAGGTCCTGGGCGCCTGGCCGATGCCGGCCTTCTTGAACAGCGCCTTGTTGTAGACCAGGGCGAGGGTGTCGGTGACCAGCGGGACGCCGTAGGTCTTGCCCTGGTACTGGGCCTGCTTGATCAGGCTGGGCTGGAACTTCGCCCGGTCGGCGAGGGCCTCGGTGCCGTCCAGCGGCAGGAAGAAGCCCTTCTTGGCGAAGGCGGGGGTCCAGCCGACCTCGGAGCGCAGCACGTCCGGGGCGCCCTGGGAGCCGGCGGCGGTGTCGAACTTGTTCTGCGCCTGGTCGAAGGGGACGTTGACGTACTTGACCTTGATGTTCTTGTTGGCGCCCTCGAACTGCTGGACCAGGGTCTTGTACGTCGGCGCCTCATTGGTGGCGTTGGAGGTGTCCCACCACGTGATGGTGACCGGGCCGTCCGACTTCCCGCTGTCGCTGTCGCTCCCGCCGCACGCCGTCGCCGTGAGGGCGAGGGACGCCACCAGCGCGGAGGCCGCTATGCCACGCCGCATGAGTTCTCCTTGAGGGTTAAGCCCGAGTGGTACAGGAGGCGGTACCGTCCGCCCCTGCGACTTGCCGACTGCGCCGTTGCCACGGCCGGGCGACTGGGAACGTAACAGCGATGTAAGCGTCGCGAAAGACCTTGCAGAAAAAAAGTGCAAGGGAGCACGATGGTTACCCACCCGTGACCGGCTCTCGACCGCGACGCGACCCAACGGGGGAGCGGCTGAGCGGCGAGAACCGCTCCTGTGCAAGACTCTGCAAGCTCTTGCCGCCATATCACGAGGGAGCGCGATGAAGCAGCAACCCACGGCAGGACGCCCGGCCGCCCGCGCCCGGCGTCCGGCCGGTGTGCAAGGGGACATACGACCGGTACAGTCCGGAGGCGTGACCACACGGCTTGCCGACATCGCTGCGCAGGCGGGGGTGAGCGAAGCGACCGTCAGCCGGGTCCTCAACGGGAAGCCGGGCGTCGCCGCCACCACCCGCGAGTCCGTGCTGGCCGCGCTGGACGTGCTCGGCTACGAGCGTCCGGTACGGCTGCGCCAGCGCAGTGAGGGCCTGGTGGGCCTGATCACGCCGGAGCTGGAGAACCCGATATTCCCGGCCCTGGCCCAGGTCATCGGCCAGGCGCTGACCCGCCAGGGGTACACGCCGGTGCTCGCCACGCAGACCCCGGGCGGGTCGACGGAGGACGAGCTGACCGAGATGCTCGTGGACCGGGGGATCGCCGGGATCATCTATGTCTCCGGGCTGCACGCCGACACCACCGCCGACATGCAGCGCTACGAGCGGCTGCGCGCGCGGGGCGTGCCGTTCGTGCTGGTGGACGGCTTCTCGCCGAAGGTGCAGGCGCCGTTCATCTCCCCCGACGACCGGGCGGCGATGGCGCTGGCGGTCACGCATCTGGTCTCGCTGGGGCACACCCGGATCGGGCTGGCGCTCGGGCCGAAGCGGTTCGTGCCGGTGCAGCGCAAGATCGAGGGCTTCGTGCGGACCGTGCAGGAGCTGCTGGGGATCCCCGCGCAGACCGTCGAGACGGAGCTGGTCCAGCACTCGCTGTACACGCTTGAGGGCGGTCAGGCCGCGGCGGCGGCGCTGATCGAGCGGGGCTGCACGGCGGTGGTCTGCGCCAGCGACATGATGGCCCTGGGGGCGATACGGGCGGCCCGGCAGCGGGGCCTGGAGGTGCCCCGGGACGTGTCGGTGGTCGGGTTCGACGACTCCCCGCTGATCGCGTTCACCGACCCGCCGCTGACCACCGTCCGCAAGCCGGTCCCGGCGATGGGCCAGGCGGCGGTGCGCACGCTGCTGGAGGAGATCGGCGGGACCCCGGCGCCGCACAGCGAGTTCGTGTTCATGCCGGAGCTGGTGGTGCGTGGTTCCACGGCCTCGGCCCCGCGCGCCGTGCGTGCCTCGTAGAAGGTGCGCAGCGGATCCGTCCGGGGGATGATCGGGCGGGGAAACCTTTTCTGGCAGACTCTGTGTCTATGGGTGACTCGACCGTGACAGAGCCGGAAGGTCGCGAGCAGGTGGCCGTTCCGCGGGTCGTCACGGGTGAGGCCGGACGGGGCCCGCTGGGCCGGCTGCGGCGTCCGCGACCGCCCCGGCTGTGGTTCGAGATCCTTCTGGTCGCGGTGAGTTACTGGACGTACTCGCTGATCCGCAACGCCGTCCCGGAGCAGCGGGCCGAGGCGCTGCGCAACGCGCGCTGGATCTGGCGCGTCGAGCACGGCCTGGGCGTGGCCGTCGAGCAGTCGGTCAACCACGCCGCCAACTCGGTGACTTGGCTGATCATCGGCATGAACTACTACTACGCCACACTGCACTTCGTCATCACGATCGGCGTGCTGGTGTGGCTGTACCGCTGGCATCCCGGGCGGTACGCGGCGACCCGGCTGGCGCTGTTCGCGACCACGGGCGTGGCCCTGGTGGGTTACTACCTGTTCCCCCTGGCACCGCCCCGGCTCATGCGCGGCGGGCACTTCGTCGACACCGTGCTGATCCACCACACCTGGGGCTCGATGGCGTCCGGCGACCTCAAGCACATGTCGAACCAGTACGCGGCGATGCCGTCGATGCACATCGGCTGGTCGCTGTGGTGCGGCCTGACGGTGTTCGCCCTGGCCTCGGTGCCGTGGGCGCGGGTGCTGGGACTGGCGTACCCGGCGGTCACCCTGCTGGTGATCGTCGCCACGGCCAACCACTTCTGGCTGGACGCGGTGGGCGGCGCGGTCTGTCTGTGCTTCGGGTTCGCGGTGGCCCGGCTCTGGTACGGCACCCCGCCGTACGCGCTGCCCCGGCGGGTGGCGGCGCCGCCCGCGGCTGAACCGGTGCCCGCCGTCACGTCCGCGTAGCGGTACGGCGGCACGGCGCACACGAACCCGCGGTGCCGGTTCAGTCCGCGTAGAACAGCTCCTCCGCGACCGTGCGCGCCCGGCGGGCGGTGCGCCGGTAGGCGTCCAGCATGTCCCCGGCGTGCCCGGCGCCGTAGCCCAGGTAGCGGCCGACGGCGGCCAGCTCGCGGGGCTCGGTGGGGAAGGTGTCCCCGGCCCGGCCGCGGACCAGCATGACCGCGTTGCGCACCCGGGTGGCCAGCACCCACGCCTCGTCCAGGATCTCCGCGTCCGCGGCGGACAGCAGCCCGGCGTCGCGGGCGGCGGCCAGGGCCCCGCGGGTGCGGGTGGTGCGCAGGCCGGGCTCGTGGTGGGCGTGGCGCAGCTGGAGCAGCTGGACGGTCCACTCCACGTCGGACAGGCCGCCGGGGCCGAGCTTGGTGTGCAGCTTGGGGTCGGCGCCCCGGGGCAGCCGCTCGGACTCCATCCGCGCCTTCAGCCGGCGGATCTCGCGGACCGCGTCCTCGCCGAGGCCCTCGGCCGGGTAGCGCAGCGGGTCGACCAGGGCGATGAAGCGCCGGCCCAGGTCCTCGTCGCCGGCGACGGGTTCGGCCCGCAGCAGCGCCTGGGACTCCCAGACCAGGGACCAGCGGCGGTAGTACGCCTCGTACGACTTCAGGGTGCGCACCAGCGGGCCCGACTTGCCCTCCGGGCGCAGGTCCGCGTCGATGAGCAGCGGCGGGTCGGCGCTGGGCAGCTGGAGCAGGCGGCGCATCTCGGCGACGATCCTGTTCGCGGCGGCGGACGCCTCCTGCTCGTCCGCGCCGTCCTGGGGTTCGTGCACGAACAGCACGTCCGCGTCGGAGCCGTAGCCCAGCTCGTGCCCGCCGAAACGGCCCATGCCGATGATCGCGAACCGGGTGGGCAGGGCGTCGCCCCAGCCGTCGCGGACGACCGCGCTGAGGGTGCCGGCGAGCGTGGCCGCGGTGAGGTCGGAGACGGCCGCGCCGACCCGGTCCACGAGGGCGCCCTGGTCGGTCTCGGCGGCGTTGGCCTCGGTGCCGTAGGAGCGGACGATGTCGGCGGCGGCGGTGCGGAACAGCTCGCGGCGGCGGACCCCGCGGGCCGCGGTGACGGCCTGTTCGGCACCGGCCGCGCGGCCCACCGCGGCCATGATCTCCTGTTCCAGGGGGACGCGGTCGCGGGGCGCGAGGCCGCCGGAGTCGCCGTCGCCCAGCAGCGCCACCGCCTCGGGGGCGCGCATCAGCAGGTCGGGGGCGAGGCGGCCCGCCGACAGGACGCGGGCCAGGTTCTCGGCCGCCGCGCCCTCGTCGCGCAGCAGCCGCAGGTACCAGGGCGTCTTGCCGAGCGCGTCGGAGACCTTGCGGAAGTTGAGCAGACCGGCGTCGGGGTCGGCCGAGTCGGCGAACCAGCCGAGCAGGACCGGCAGCAGGGTGCGCTGGATCGCCGCCTTGCGGGTCACCCCGGAGGCCAGGGCCTCCAGGTGGCGCAGGGCGGCGGCCGGGTCGGCGTAGCCGAGGGCGACCAGACGAGCGCGGGCCGCCTCGGGGCTCAGCCGGGTCTCGCCGGGCGCCAGCTGGGCCACCGCGTCGAGCAGCGGTCGGTAGAAGAGCTTCTCGTGCAGCCGCCGTACGACGCCGGTGTGCCGCCGCCACTCGCGGTTCAGCCCGGTCACAGGGTCGGTGCGCAGGCCCAGGGAGCGGCCGAGGCGGCGCTGGTCCGCCTCCGCCTGGGGGACGAGGTGGGTGCGGCGCAGGCGGTACAGCTGGATGCGGTGCTCCATGGAGCGCAGGAAGCGGTACGCCTCGTCAAGCCGGGCGGCGTCCTCGCGGCCGACGTAGCCGCCGGCGGCGAGGGCCTGGAGGGCGTCCAGGGTGGTGCCGCTGCGCAGGGCCGGGTCGGTGCGGCCGTGCACCAGCTGGAGGAGCTGCACGGCGAACTCGACGTCGCGCAGGCCGCCGGGGCCGAGTTTGAGTTCGCGGTCGATCTCGGCCGCGGGGATGTTCTCCACCACGCGGCGGCGCATCTTCTGCACGTCCGTCACGAAGTTCTCGCGGTCCGCCGCCTGCCACACCAGGGGGTGCAGCGCGTCGAGGTAGGCCTGGCCGAGGTCGGGGTCGCCGGCCACCGGGCGGGCCTTGAGGAGGGCCTGGAACTCCCAGGTCTTCGCCCAGCGCTGGTAGTAGGCGAGGTGGCTGCTGAGGGTGCGGACGAGGGGGCCGTTGCGGCCCTCGGGGCGGAGGTTGGCGTCGACCGGCCAGATGGAGCCCTCGACGGTCGTCTCGGAGCAGATCCGCATGAGGTGGGAGGCCAGTCTGGTGGCGGAGCCGACGGCCTTGGTCTCGGGTGTGCCGTCGGTCGCCTCGGCCACGAAGATGACGTCCACGTCGGAGACGTAGTTCAGTTCGTGGCCGCCGCACTTGCCCATGGCGATCACCGCGAGGCGGCAGGCGGCGGCGTCCTCGGGGGCGGCGCGCCGGGCCATGGCCAGGGCCGCGCGGAGGGTGGCGGTGGCCAGGTCGGCGAGTTCCGCGGCGGTCTCGGCCACGTCGGTGGTGCCGCAGACGTCCCGGGCGGCGATGGACAGCAGGCAGCGGCGGTAGGCGACGCGGAGGGTGACCGGATCGCCGGCCTCGGCCAGGCCGCGTTCGAACTCCGTGAGGCCCGGGTGCAGGTCCTGCGGCTCGTAGGTGACCAGGACCTGCCAGTCGGTGGGGTGGCGGGCCAGGTGGTCGGCGAGGGCGGCGGAGGCGCCGAGGACGCCGAGGAGGCGGTCGCGCAGGGGCTTGGCCGCGATGAGGGTGTCCAGCAGTGAGCGGTGGGCCGTGGGGCTGTCCTGCGCCTCCAGCAGGCGGACCAGGCCGTCCAGGGCGAGGTCGGGGTCGGCGGTGGCGCCGAGGGCCTCGAGGAGGACCGGGTCGTCGCGGACGGGGGCGAGTTCGGGGCCGTCCAGGAGGCGCTCGGCGGCGGAGGGGTCGGTGAAGCCGTGCCGCAGCAGACGGGTGAAGGTGCTGCTCCTGCGCCCCGGCGTCATCCCCGTCGTCTCCCCTCGGATCTTCGGTCGTCCTGGCCAGAGCCTAACCGGAGCGGGCCGGGGCAGCTCCGCCCGCGGTCGGGTGGGGGCGGGCCCGTGCGCGCGGGGGCGCACGGGCCCGCGGGCCGTGCGGTCCCCGGTCAGGTGGTGACCCGGCTCGTGCGGTCCTGCTGGTGCGGGAACGCCGTCGTCAGCAGGTCGTGCATGGTCCGGGCCGCCTTGGGCGCCGCGTCGCCGCAGCAGTTGTTGAACAGGAGGTGCAGTTCCCCGGTGTGCCGGGACAGGTCCCGGACGCGCGGCAGCCATTCGGTCAGTTCCGCCGCTGTGTAGGTGTGGCGGAAGCGCTCCTCCTTCGTGCCCGTGCCCCACAGCGGGCTGCGGCCGTGGAAGCGGACCACGGCCAGGCGGGGGGTGGTCACGACGGCCGGCGTCATGCCCTCGACGGTGTCCGTGGCCACGGCGGTGGCGTCGATGTCCCGGAGGAAGGCGGCCGTACGGCCGGTGCGCCACCAGGCGGGGTCGCGGAACTCGGCGGCGAACGGCCAGCCGCGGGCGCGTTCCCGGGCGGCGCGCACGAAGTCCTCGGCCCCGGGGCCGGGGGTGAGGGAGGGCGGGAACTGGAAGAGGAGGGTGCCCAGGCGGCCGGCGTCGCGCAGGGGGGTGAGGGCTTCGGCGTAGCGGGCCCAGACCTCGGTGCGCAGGGCCTCGTCGCGGGGGTGGCCGCGCAGGTCGGCGGGGAGCGCGGCCGGGCGGGTGGGGTGGCCGGTGAGGAGGGAGAACGCCTTGACGTCGAAGCGGAATCCGGGGGGTGTGCGCTGCGCCCACAGGGTCGTGGTGCGCGCGGCCGGCAGGGCGTAGTACGGCGAGTCGACCTCGACCACGGGGAAGCGGGTCGCGTAGTGGCGCAGGCGTTTCTCGGCGTCGCGGTGGCCCCGTGGGTACCAGCCGCTCGCGAGCAGTGCAGGGTCCGTCCAGCCGCAGGTACCGATGAGGATGTCCGCCATGGGGCGCGGGTACCCGCCGTTCATCGGCTCTTCACTCACGGGGTCGGCCCGCGTGGGCCACCGGAACCTTGGCGTGTGCATGCTCTGACCGCACCGCCAGCCACCCGTCCCTACCCGGAGGTTGATGTGTCCGGCAGTTCCGTGTACCGCCGTGCCCGTACCGTCGTGGCGTCCGCGTCGGCCCTCGCCGCGGCCGCGTTCGGGCTGTGGACCGGCCTCGGCAGCGGATCCGCGCACGCCGCGGGCACCGTGCCCAGCCCGGACCACGTCGTCGTCGTGGTCTTCGAGAACCACGCCTACAGCCAGGTCATCGATTCCTCCAGCGCGCCGTACATCAACTCGCTGAAGAGCGGCGGCGCGAACCTGACGCAGTCCTACGCCGAGACCCACCCGAGCCAGCCCAACTACTTCGCGCTGTTCTCCGGCTCCACGCAGGGCATCACCGACGACAGCTGTTACACGCCGGGCTTCTCCTCGGCGCCCAACCTGGCGTCCGAGCTGATCGCGGCCGGGCGCAGCTGGGCCAGCTACAACGAGACCCTGCCGAGCCAGGGCTCCACCACGTGCAGCAGCGGCACGTACGCGCGCAAGCACAACCCCTGGTTCGGTTTCAGCAACGTGCCGGTGTCGTCCGCGAAGACGTTCGCCCAGTTCCCGGCGGACTACTCGACGCTGCCCAAGGTGTCCTTCGTCGTGCCGAACCTGTGCAGCGACATGCACGACTGCTCGGTGTCCACCGGTGACACCTGGCTGAAGAACAACCTGGGCGCGTACGCGACCTGGGCCAGGACCCACAACAGCCTGCTCGTCGTCACCTTCGACGAGGACAACCGGCTCAGCGGGAACCGGATCCCGACCGTGCTCTACGGGCAGCCCGTGACCGCCGGTTCCAGCTCCTCGGTCACGTACAACCACTACGACCTGCTGCGCACCCTGGAGGACACCCAGGGCCTGAGCACCCACGCGGGCAACGCGGCCGGCGCCAAGGACATCACCGGCGTCTGGGCGTCCTGACGTGTACGTAGCGGACAGTCGCGCGTCCACGTCCGCTCACGGCGCCGCCCGGCCGTCCGCCGGGCGGCGCCGTGCCGCGGTCGCGCCGACGGTGCTCGCGCTGGGGACGGTGAGCCTGGTCACCGACGTGTCGTCGGAGATGGTGACGGCGGTGCTGCCGCTGTACCTGGTCACCGGGCTCGGCCTGTCGCCCCTGGGGTTCGGGCTGCTGGACGGCATCTACAACGGCTTCTCGGCGCTCGTCCGCCTCGTCGGCGGGCACCTCGCCGACCGGGGCGGCGGGCGGCACAAGTGGGTCGCCGGGCTGGGGTACGGCATCTCGGCCGTCTGCAAGCCCCTGCTGCTGGTGGCGCACACCCTGACCCCCATCGGGGCGGTGCTCGCCGCCGACCGCACCGGCAAGGGGCTGCGGACGGCCCCGCGCGACGCGCTGATCTCGCTGTCGAGCACGCCACAGACGCGCGGGCGGGCCTTCGGGGTGCACCGCGCGATGGACACCACCGGGGCCCTGCTCGGACCGCTGGCGGCGTTCCTCGTCCTGCGGGCCACCGTGGACGGCTACGACGCGGTGTTCGCCGTCAGCGCCTGCGTGGCCGCGCTGGGCCTGCTGGTGCTGGTGCTCTTCGTGCCGGGCGGACGCGGGCCGGCGGTCCCGGCGCCCCCCGGCGAGCGGCCGACCCTGCGGGCCGCCGTGGGGCTGCTGCGCCGCCGCGACCTGCGCCGGATCACCGTCTGCGCGCTGCTGCTGGGCCTGGCCACGGTCAGCGACTCCTTCGTCTACCTGCTGCTCCAGCGCCGCCTCGGGGTGCCCGACCGGTGGTTCGCGCTGCTGCCGCTGGGTACGGCCGCCGCGTTCCTGCTGCTCGCGGTGCCGCTCGGCCGGCTCGCGGACCGGGCCGGCAGCTGGGCGGTCTTCCTGGCCGGGCACGGGGCCCTGCTCCTCGCCTATGCCCTGCTGCTGACCTCCTGGCACGGCACCGGGCTGCCGTATCTCGTCCTCGCCCTGCACGGCGGCTTCTACGCGGCCACCGACGGGGTGCTGATGGCCGCCGCCTCCGACAGCGTGCCGGAACGGCTGCGCTCCTCCGGTCTCGCCGTCGTGCAGACCGGGCAGGCGCTCACCCGGTTCGCCTGCTCCCTGCTGTTCGGCGCGGCCTGGACGGTCTGGGGCGACCGGGCGGCGCTGGCGGGCGCGACGGTGGCGCTGGCCGCGTGTGCCGCGTTCTCCCTCACGCTGCGCCCGGCGGGGACGGTGACCGCATGACCATGCGCTCGCGGGTCCTCGTCCTCGTCGCGGCCGTCGCCGTGCTGGCGGCCGTCGGGCTGGCCGCCGTACTGCACGCCTCCGCGCGCGCCGAGCGCCGTGACCACCCGCGGGCGGGCGGTCCGCGCGTCACCCCGGGACCGGTGACGCTGCGCGGGTCCGGGCGCCTGGTGTTCCGCAACATGGCGTGGGGCCCGCACCGCGACGAGCTGAGCGCCGTCCCGGCCGCGGACCCGGACGGGCCGCGCACCGCCTCCGGCCTCAAGTGCCTCCGCTTCCACGCCGCCTCGGGCACCGGCGTGTGCCTGCAAGCCGTGCACGGGCCGGTCTCGGACACCTACCGGGCGCTGATCCTGGACTCCCGTCTGCACATCGTGGACCGCTACGACGTGCCGGGCATCCCCTCGCGCGCCCGGGTCTCCCCCACCGGGCACTTCGCGGCCTGGACGGCGTTCGTGGGCGGCGACTCGTACGCCGGGACGGACTTCTCCACGCGCGCCGCGATCGTGGACACCCGCACGGGCAGGCTGATCCCGTCGCTGGAGTCCTTCCGGATCGTCCGGGACGGGCGGCCCTACCGGGCGGCGGACGCCAACTTCTGGGGCGTGACGTTCGCGGCCGACGACCGCACGTTCTACGCCACCCTCGCCACCGGGGGCCGGACCTATCTGGTCCGCGGCGACCTGCGCGACCGCACGGTCACCACCCTGCACACCAATGTGGAGTGCCCGTCCCTGTCGCCCGACGGCACCCGGATCGCGTACAAGAAGCGGGTGGCGGGGCTGCCCAAGGACGCGCCCTGGCGGCTGTACGTCCTCGACCTGCGCACCATGCGGGAGACCCCGCTCGGCGAACCGCGCAGCGTGGACGACCAGGCGCTGTGGCGGGACACCCGCACGCTCGTGTACGCGCTGCCCGGGGACTACGGCGCCGACCTGTACGAGGTCCCGGCGGACGGGTGGGGACAGCCGCGGCGGATCAGCCCGGCCGCCGTGTCGCCGGCCTACCTCGGATAGCCGCACCCCGGGTCAACGAGGCAGCCGGGCTTTCCGCCATCACGGTGTCTTCCCGACCCGGGCTCCCGCGCTCCCGGCGGGCCGCCCCGGAGACTGCCCGGCGTGGCGGCCGGGCGGCTGCCGGGAGAGACGAGGACACGGATGTCCGACAACAAGATCCTGGTCGCGGTGGGCGGGCATCCACGCGCCGAGGGGGCCGCGGCCGAGCAGCTGCGCAAGATCCGGGACGCGGTGGAGGCGGCGGGCTTCGGGGTGCGCTGGGCGGTCACCGCCGAGGACGCCGACGCCGTGCTGCGTACGGAGGCGGGGCTGGCGGCGGCCCTGGTCGCCTGGGACCTGCCGGTGGGAGGGGCGGGGTCGCGGACCGGCGGCGACGGTCACCGGATCAGCGGTGACGGCCCCGGGGCCGCGCTCGCCGCGCCGGCCCTGCGGGACGGTGCCGCCCGCGGGAGCACGGACCGGAGGGGCCGCACGGACGGGACGGCCGTAAGCAGCGACGGGGCCACGGGCGGGGCGGCCGTACTGCGCCGGATCGGACGGCGCTTCCGGGACCTGCCGGTGTTCCTCGTCATGGCCGACGAGGGCCTCCAGGACCTGCCGCTGTGGGTGTCGGAGACGGTCGTCGGATACGTGTGGCCCTTGGAGGACACCCCCGGGTTCATCGCCGGCCGCATCACCACCGCCGCCCGCGCCTACCGCGAGGACGTGCTGCCGCCGTTCTTCCGGGCGCTGCGCCGCTTCGACGACGCCCACGAGTACTCCTGGCACACCCCCGCCCACTCCGGCGGCGTCGCCTTCCTCAAGTCGCCCGCCGGACGCGCCTTCCACGACTACTTCGGCGAACGGCTGCTGCGCAGCGACCTGTCGATCTCCGTGGAGCAGCTCGGCTCGCTGTTCGAGCACACCGGCCCCATCGGCGACGCCGAACGCAACGCGGCCCGCGTCTTCGGCTCCGAGCTGACCTACTTCGTGCTGCACGGCGACTCCACCTGCAACCGGCTGGTGGGCCACTTCAGCGTCACCCGTGACGAACTGGCCCTGGTGGACCGCAACTGCCACAAGTCGGTGCTCCAGGGCCTGGTCGTCTCCGGTGCCCGGCCCGTCTACCTCATCCCCACCCGCAACGGCTACGGCCTCGCCGGCCCGCTGCCCCCGGCCGAGCTGGCGGCGGACTCCGTCGCGGCCAGGATCGCCGCGCACCCGCTCGCCGAGGGCGCCGTCTCCCGGGAGCCCCAGTACGCGGTGTTCACCAACTCCACCTACGACGGCCTCAGTTACGCGGCCGTCCCGGCGGCGCGGGCCCTCGCGGCCAGCACGCCCCGGGTGCACTTCGACGAGGCCTGGTTCGCGTACGCCCGGTTCCACCCGCTGTACGCGGGCCGGTACGGCATGTCGGTGGACCCGGACACCTTCCCCGGCCCCGACCGGCCGACGGTCTTCGCGACCCAGTCCACGCACAAGCTGCTGGCCGCGCTGTCGCAGTCCGCGATGGTGCACGTGCGGCCGGCGCCCCGGGCGCCGGTGGAGCACGACCGCTTCAACGAGGCCCTGATGATGCACGGCACCACCTCCCCCCTGTACCCGATGATCGCCTCGCTGGACGTGGCGACGGCCATGATGGACGGGCCGCAGGGCGAGTGGCTGATCGACGAGGCGCTGACGGAGGCGGTCCGCTTCCGGCAGGAGATGGTCCGGCTGCGCCGGCGGGTGGAGAGCGCCGGGGACCGGCCGCCGTGGTTCTTCGGCGTCTGGCAGCCGGAGGAGGTCACCGACCCGGCGACGGGCGAACGGCTCGCCTTCGACGCGGCCCCGCCGGAGCTGCTGCGCACCGAGCAGTCCTGCTGGCTCCTGGAGCCGGACGCCGCCTGGCACGGATTCCCGGGGCTGACCGAGGGCCACTGCATGCTGGACCCGGTGAAGGTCACCCTGACCTGCCCCGGCATCTCCGCGACCGGCGAGATGGCCGAGGAGGGCATCCCGGCGCGGGTCCTGACCGCGTACCTGGCCACCCGGAACATCGTGGTCGAGAAGACCGACAGCTACACCACGCTGGTGCTGTTCTCCATGGGCATCACCAAGGGCAAGTGGGGCACGCTGCTGGACGCGCTGATGGACTTCAAGGCCCTGTACGACGGCGACGCCCCCCTGGACCGGGTCCTGCCCGAGGCGGTCGCCGCGCACCCCCGCCGCTACGCCGGCATGACCCTGCCCGAACTGTGCCGCCAGATGCACGAGCAGCTGCGCTCGGCACGCCTGGTGGAGCTGCTGGACACCGCGTTCCAGCAGCTGCCCGAGCCGGTGTTCCCGCCGCAGCACTGCTACCAGCGGCTGGTGCGGGGCGGCACGGAGCGGGTGCGGATCGCCGACGCGGCGGACCGGGTGGCGGCGGCGATGGTCACGGTGACCCCGCCCGGCATCCCCGTCCTCATGCCGGGCGAGTCCACCGGCACCCCCGACGGCCCCCTCCTGCGCTACCTCACCGCCCTGGAGACCTTCGACCGCCGCTTCCCGGGCTTCCGCAGCGAGACCCACGGCGTGACGATCGACGAGGACACCGGCGACTACGAGATCGAGTGCCTGCGCACGGACTGACCCGGCGCGGCCGGACACCGGGGGGCCGGTGACCCACGACCACCGGCCCCCCGCACCGGCCCGGTGCGGCTACAGCACCGGCAGGTTCTTGCGCAGCTCGAAGGCCGTGACCTCGGAGCGGTACTCCTCCCACTCCGACTTCTTGTTGCGCAGGAAGTGGCGCGGCCCCGAGGCGACCTCACGCAACTGGCACCCATGCAGCACTGCCGGACACCCGAGCGGCTGTCGTTGGTCGTCGTTGGTCACCCTGGGCCGCCCTTCGACGGCCCACAGACGGCCCCGCTCTGAAGTCGACAACCCTGCACCGTAACCCTCTTGCCCCCGGTGAGCCCTCAGCTTGGGAAGCTCGGGTTATTTACGGGCAGTTTCCGGCTCACCTGCGGCGGAGAAGCACTCGGTCCCGGTGGGCCAGCACCTTGTTCCCCGATGTTCCCCGTGATCCCCCGCACGATCTGGCACGCGTCTGGCACGGGCGGCCGTCAGGAATCTCCTGCCGTCACGCTGGTGACCACCGCTTTAGGAGTTCGATCGCTCCTCGGCACTGTCGCGGAACCGCCCGGTCACGCCAGCTGTGCAGGATCGACTAGGAGTGCCGGCGTCCTGCGCCGTTGTTGTCACCTGTGGGGCACTGGTCCTGGACTAGCGTGGTCACGGTGCTCTGCAACGGCTCACGGCCCTGCCGAACCACGGCTGACCAGCAAACTTCCTTCTCCTACGAGCAGCACCACCCCACCGAGCCGTAGAACCCGGTGCCCACCGACGGGACGGCCGGGCCACCAGAGGCACACCTGCAGACCTCTCCGTCTCGAACGAGCCGAAAGGGTCTGTCAGCAAGTGCCGGACCCTCATACGAGTTCGAGATAGTCGAGTAGGCAAAGCGTCAGACCGGTGAGGGGCTTGACAGCTACCATCAGTTGCCAGGACGGAACGGGGAGGGAACAAGGTGGACCCGACACTCATCGCGTTAGCTAGCGCGGGCGGTACAGCTGTTGTTTCGGCAATGGCAACGGACGGTTGGGAACGACTTCGAACGGGCGTCGTCGCTCTGTGGGTGCGGTTCCGCCCGGATTCGACTGCAGAGCTGGAGCAAGACCTTGACACCTCTCGCACGGCGCTGCTCGAAACTCTCGACTCTGACATCGATCAAGCCCGCCAAGCGCTCCAGTCGGTTTGGCAGGGACGCATGCTGACGCTCTTCTTGGAGGACCGGACTGCGGCGGCTGAATTCAAAACCCTGCTGCTGGAACTCGCCAAGGATGGGCATCCCGGCCCGGACATGAAGTTTCATGCCGAGGCCCATGATCACGCACGGGTGTACCAGGCAGGCGGCAACCAGTTCATCAGCGAGCGATGAACCCGAACCGTTGGCGGAAGCAAGATGACTCGGCGCTGCGCATGCATGCAAGCGCGGCCGCTGAGGGGCGCATCTATCAAGCAGGTCGCGACCAGCACGTCACGGAGTACCACTTCCATCAGTCGATCGGCGTTCCGAACAGCCGGAACGCCGCCTGCGGCACGAGCCGGCGGTGGCACCACTGCTCATGGCCCTGCGCGCGGTCGCCAC
>NZ_JBEXRO010000049.1:0-21201 GCF_040613095.1 Streptomyces sp. NPDC006309
CGTACGGTCGGACACGTCGGCGGCCCGCAGGGACACCGACTCGGCGCCCAGCTCCGACAGTTCGGCCACCAGCTCCGTGGCACCCCCGGCCTCCGTACCGCGCCGGCTGACCAGCACCAGGTGCCGCACCCCGTGGCGTACCACCAGGTGACGGGCGACCAGCGCGCCGAGCGAACCGGTACCGCCCGTGACCAGGACCGTGCCCTCCGGACGGAACGCCACGCTCGGCTCACCGTCGGCCGGCTCGCCCGCCGTCGGCTCGGCCCGCACCAGGCGCGGCACCGACAGGGCCGCACCGCGCACCGCCACCTGCGGTTCCCCGGAGGCGAGGACGGTGGCGAGCAGCGGTTCGACAGTGGTGCCGTAGGCGATGTCGGGGTCGGTGTCCGTGTCGATCAGGACGATCCGGCCCGGGTTCTCGGCCTGGGCCGCGCGGACCAGGCCCCAGACCGCCGCGCCGGCCGGGTCCGTCACCGCGCTGTCGCCGCCGGCCGGGACGGCGCCCCGGGTCAGGATCACCAGCCGGGACTCCTCCAGGCTGGGTGCGGCGAACCAGGCCTGGAGCATGGCCAGCATCCGGTTGGTGAGGGACAGCGCGCCGTCCGCGGTGCCGTCGGGGGTGACGGCTTCGACCACGGCGACCATCGGGCCGGTCACCGCGCCGGCGAGGATGCCGATCTCGTCCGCGTGGAACAGCGGCACCCACTGCGGCACCTGCTGCCCCCCGGGCTCCGCGGCGGGCAGGTCGGTCCAGTCGACGCGGTACAGGCCGTGGCCGCCGTCGGCGGGGGCCGCGGTCAGCTGGTCGGCGGCGACCGGCAGGAAGCCCAGGGCGTCCAGGGTGACGACGAGGCCGCCCGTGCCGTCCGCGGCCTCCAGCGACAGGCGTCCGTCCCCGGAGGGGGCGAGCCGCACGCGGAGCGTGGTCGCGCCGGTGGCGTGCAGGGACAGCCTCTGCCAGGCGGCGGGCTGCCACAGCCGCTGCGCGCCGTCGTCCTGGCCGGCCGTGGCCGCGTGCCGCAGCCCGGACTGCACGCAGGCGTCGAGGAGCGCGGGGTGGATGCCGAACCGCTCGGCGCCCGTGCGCTGTTCGTCGGGCAGGGCGATTTCGGCGAAGACCTCGTCGCCGCGCCGCCACAGCGTCCGTACGCCCCGGAAGGCGGGGCCGAAGGAGTGGCCGAGGTGGAGCAGGTCGTCGTAGAACGCGTCGATGTCGGCCGGGCGGGCGCCGGTCGGCGGCCACAGGGTCAGGTCGGCGCTCGCGCTCGGCGTGGTGAGCGGGGCGGGCGAGAGCCGTCCGGTGGCGTGCCGGGTCCAGGCGCCGGCCTCCGGGGCCTCGCCGGCCGCGTAGACGTCGACGGTCCGCGCGCCGGTCTCGTCGGGGCCGGCGACGGCGACCTGGACGCGTATGCCGCCGTCCTCGGGCAGGAGCAGCGGTGTCTCGACCGTCAGCTCGTCCAGGGTGGCGGTGCCGGCCTCGTCGCCGGCGCGCAGGGCCAGTTCCACCAGGGCCGTGGCGGGGACGACGACCGCGCCGCCGACGACGTGGTCGGCCAGCCAGGGGTGGGTGCGCAGGGAGAGCCGGGAGGTGAGGACCAGCCCGTCCGACTGGGGCAGCGGGACGACCGCGCCCAGCAGGGGGTGGTCGGCCGAGGCCTGGCCGAGCGAGGCGGCGTCCGTGGCCGGGGCGGTCCTCAGCCAGTAGGGGCGGTGGTCGAAGGCGTACGTCGGCAGGTCGACGTGGCCGGCGCCGGTGCCCTCGGGCAGCACACCGGTCCAGTCGACCGGGACGCCCTTGACGAAGACCTCGGCCATCGAGGTGAGCAGCCGGCGCAGGCCGCCCTCCTCGCGGCGCAGGGAGCCGGTGGCGACCGCGTCGGCCCGGGTGTCGTCGGTGATCTCGTTGACCGGCTGGACGAGGACGGGGTGGGCGCTGGACTCGACGAACACGGTGTGGCCCTCGGCGAGGAGGGCGGCGATCGCCGGTCCGAACCGGACCTGGCGGCGCAGGTTGCGGTACCAGTAGCCGCCGTCCAGGACGCCCGCCTCGCGCACCCACTCCCCGGTCACCGTGGAGTAGAAGGGCACCAGCGGCGCCTGCCCGCGGACCTCGGCGAGCGCCTCGGCGAGGGTGTGCTCTATGGCCTCGACGTGCCGGGTGTGGGAGGCGTAGTCCACGGCGACCCGGCGGACGCGCACGCCGTCGGCCTCCAGCGCGGCAAGCGCCTCGTCGAGGGCTTCGGCGTCGCCGGCGACGACCACCGACGAGGGGCTGTTGACGGCGGCGACCTCGACCCGGCCGTCCCACGCGGCGATCCGGGCGGCGGCGTCGGCCTCGGGCAGGGCCACGGAGGCCATGCCGCCCCGGCCCGCGAGTTCACCGGCGATCACCCGGCTGCGTACGGCGACGATGCGGGCCGCGTCGTCCAGCGACAGCGCACCGGCCACGCACGCGGCGGCGATCTCGCCCTGCGAGTGGCCGACCACCGCGTCCGGTACGACGCCCACGGACGCCCACACGGCCGCCAGGGCGATCATCACCGCGAAGCTCGCCGGCTGGACGACGTCGACGCGGGAGACGAGAGCGGCGTCGGCCTCGCCGCGCAGCACCGCCTTCAGGTCCCAGTCGGTCCAGGGTGCCAGGGCGCGGGCGCACTCCTCGACGCGTTCGGCGAACACCGGTGAGGTGTCCAGCAGTTCGCGGCCCATGCCGGTCCACTGCGAGCCCTGGCCGGGGAAGACCAGTACCGTCCGTCCCGCGGCGCCCGCACCGCCGGTCGCCAGGTGGGCGGCCGACTCGCCCCGGGCCAGCGCGGCCAGTGCGGCCACCGCCTCCGCGCGGGACTCCGCGACCACCACGGCCCGCTCGGACAGCGCGGCCCGGCGGGTGACGAGGGCGCTCGCGATGTCCGCGAGCGGCGCGTCGGTGTCCGCGGTGTACGCCGCGAGCCGTTCCGCCTGTGCGGCCAGAGAGCCCTCGGAGGCCGCCGACACCACGAGCGGCACCGGGCCGTCGGCCGGGGCCGCCGGCGCGGCGGCCGGCTCCTCGGGGGCCTGCTCCAGGATGAGGTGCGCATTGGTGCCGCTGATGCCGAAGGAGGAGACGCCGGCCCGGCGCGGACGGCCGGACTCGGGCCACGGCCTCGCCTCGGTCACCAGCTCGACGGCTCCGGCCGACCAGTCGACCTGCGGGGTCGGCTCGGTGACGTTGAGGGTGGGCGGCAGCACGCCGTGGCGCAGCGCCTGGACCATCTTGATGACGCCGGCGACGCCGGCGGCGGCCTGCGTGTGCCCGATGTTGGACTTCAACGAGCCCAGCCACAAGGGTTGTTCGCGGTCGCGGCCGTAGGTGGCGAGCAGGGCCTGCGCCTCGATCGGGTCGCCGAGCGCGGTGCCCGTGCCGTGCGCCTCCACGGCGTCCACGTCGGCGGCGGCCAGTCCGGCAGCGGCCAGCGCCCGGCGGATGACCCGCTGCTGCGAGGGGCCGTTCGGGGCGGTGAGGCCGTTGGAGGCGCCGTCCTGGTTGACCGCGCTGCCCCGCAGGACCGCCAGCACCCGGTGCCCGTTGCGGCGGGCCTCCGACAGGCGTTCCAGGACGACGATGCCCACGCCCTCGGACAGGACGGTGCCGTCGGCGCCCGCGGAGAACGCCTTGACCCGGCCGTCCGCGGCGAGGCCGCGCTGGCGGGACATGCCCAGCACGCCGATCGGCGAGCCCATCACGGCGACCCCGCCGGCCAGCGCCAGCGAGCACTCGCCCTGCCGCAGCGCCTGGGCCGCCAGGTGCATGGCGACGAGGGAGGAGGAACAGGCCGTGTCCACGGTGACCGCGGGACCCTCGAAGCCGAACACGTACGACACCCGGCCCGAGGCGACGCTGCCCGCGGTGGCGGTGGTGACGTAGCCCTCCAGCTCGGGGGGCATGTTGCTGAGGGACTCCAGGTAGTCGTGGATGGAGACGCCGGAGAAGACGCCGACGTCGGCGCCGCGGGTGGAGCCGGGGTCGATGCCGGCGTTCTCCAGGGCCTCCCAGGTCGCCTCCAGCAGCAGCCGCTGCTGGGGGTCCATGGCCAGCGCCTCGCGGGGGGAGATGCCGAAGAACTCGGCGTCGAACTCGGCGGCGCCCTGGAGGAATCCGCTCTTGTGGACGTAGGAGGTGCCGGCCTTGTCCGGGTCGGCGTCGAACAGCTCGTCCAGGTTCCAGCCGCGGTCGTCGGGGAAGCCCGTCATGCCCTCGCGGCGGTCGAGGACCAGCCGCCACAGGCCGGCCGGGTCGGTGACGCCGCCCGGCAGCCGGCAGGCCATGCCGACGATGGCGATGGGCTCGTCGGGGTCGGTGGCGGTGACCGTGGGGGCGGCGGCGCCGGCCGTGCTCTCGCCGAGTTCCTCGCGCAGATGGCGGGCGAGGGCCACCGGCGTGGGGTAGTCGAAGATGAGCGTGGCGGGCAGCTTGACGCCGGTGGCGGCGGACAGCCGGTTGCGCAGTTCGATCGCGGTGAGCGAGTCGAAGCCGATGTCGCCGAACCCGCGGGTGCCCTGGGCGAGTTCGGGCCCGCTGAAGCCGAGGACGGCGGTGGCCTCGGCCTGGATGACGCCCAGCAGGACGGTCTCCTGCTCGGCTTCGGCGAGACCGGTGAGACGGCGCAGGAGAGCGCTGCCGTCACCGGCGGCGGCCCGCGCGGAGCGCCGGCCGGCCCGGACCAGGCCGCGCAGCAGGTGCGGCACGGCGGAGCCGGAGGCCGCGTCGGAGCGCAGCGCGCGCAGGTCCAGTTTGATGGGGACCAGCAGGGCCCGGTCGGTGTGCAGGCCGGTGTCGAGGAGGGCGAGGCCCTCGTCGGCGGTGAGCGCGAGGACGCCGCCGCGGCTCATGCGGGCCTGGTCGGTCTCGCTGAGGTGCGCGGTCAGGCCGGCGCTCTGTTCCCACAGGCCCCAGGCGAGGGAGACGCCGGGCAGCCCGGCCGCGCGGCGGTGGGCCATGAGGGCGTCCAGGAAGGCGTTGGCAGCCGCGTAGTTGCCCTGCCCGGCGGAGCCGAGGAGGGCGGCGGCGGAGGAGAACACCACGAACGAGCGCAGGGCGGGCGCGAGTTCCCGGGTCAGCTCGTCCAGGTGCCGTACGGCGGTGGCCTTGGGGGCGAACACCCCGGCGATCCGTTCCTCGGTGAGGGCGCTGATCACGCCGTCGTCGAGGATGCCGGCGAGGTGCACCAGGCCGGTCAGCGGGTGTTCGGCCGGCAGGCCGCGCAACAGCGCGGCGACCGCGTCCCGGTCGGAGACGTCGCAGGCGACGACGGAGACGTCCGCGCCGAGGCCGGTCAGGTCGGCCGTCAGGGCGGCGGCGCCGGTGGCGTCGGGGCCGCGCCGGCCGGCCAGCACCAGGCGGCGTACGCCGTGCCGCTGGACGAGGTGCCGGGCGACGAGCGCGCCGAGCGAGCCGGTGCCGCCGGTGATCAGGACGGTGCCGTCGGGGTCGAGGGCGGGGGTCCCGGCGCCGGTGGGGGTGTCCGCCGCACCGGTGGGGCCGGCGGCGTCGGCGTTGGTGTCCGGCTGGTCCGCGCGGACCAGGCGGGGTGCCGACAGGGCGGTGCCGCGGACGGCGAGCTGGGGTTCGCCGGTGGCGAGGAGCTGTGCGAGGACGGGCCCGGCCCCGGCGGCGGTGGCCGGGTCGAGGTCGGCCAGGACGACCCGGTCGGGGTTCTCGGCCTGGGCGGCGCGGACGAGGCCCCACACGGCCGCGCCGGCCGGGTCGGTGACCGTGGCGTCGCCGCCCGCAGGGACCGCCCCCCGGGTGGCGACCACCAGGCGGGCGGCTTCCAGGCCGGGCGTGGCCAGCCATGCCTGGAGGACGTCCAGGACGCGGCAGGTCAGGGTCTGGGCGTCGGCGCCGTCGCTGTAGGCGTCCAGGACCGCCGCGGCGGGCACGCTGTCGCGGGCGGCGAGGGCGCGCACGGCGTCGGCGTCGGCGACCGGCACCCAGGTGGGCGCGGTGGTGGCGCCCTCGGCGGCGGGCAGCGGCACCCAGTCGACGGCGAACAGGGCGTCCTGGTTCCCGCCGGCCGCGGCGCCGAGCTGTTCGGCGGAGACCGGCAGGGACACCAGGGAGTCCATGGTCAGCACCAGGTCGCCGGTCTCGTCCGCGGCCTGGAAGGACAGGGCGTCGGGACCGGCGGGCGCGACCCGCACCCGCAGGGCGGAGGCGCCCTCGGCGTGCAGGACGAGGCCGTTCCAGGCGAACGGCAGGACGTTGCGGTCGTCGTCCGGGTTGGCGAAGGCGTTGGTGTGCAGGGCGGCGTCGAGGAGCGCCGGGTGGATGGCGAACTTGTCGGCGTCCTCCCGGTGGTCCTGCGGCAGGGCCGCCTCGGCGAAGAGTTCCTCGCCGCGCCGCCACACCCCGCGCAGTCCCTGGAAGGCGGGGCCGTAGGAGTAGCCGCGGGCGACGAGGGCGGCGTAGAAGTCGTCGATGGCGACGGGTTCGGCGCCGGGCGGCGGCCAGGCGGTGAAGTCGGCGGCGGGCGCGGTGAACCGGGCGGGCGCGCTGGACAGCAGGCCGGTGGCGTGCCGGGTCCACTCGCCGTGCGCGTCCTCGCCGGCGTCCTCGCGCAGCGAGTACACGTCGACGGTGCGCGCGCCGTTCGCGGTGGGGCCGCCGACGGTGACCTGGACGCGGACGCCGCCCTGCGGGGGCAGCACCAGCGGCGCCTCGATGACGAGTTCCTCCAGGGTGCCGCAGCCGAACTCGTCGCCGGCGCGCACCGCGAGGTCGACGTAGACGGTGCCCGGGACGATGACCACGCCCTGCATGGCGTGGTCGGCGAGCCAGGGGTGGGTGCGCAGGGACAGCCGGGAGGTGAGGACCAGTCCGTCGGTCTGCGGCAGCGGCACCAGCGCGCCGAGCAGCGGGTGGTCGGTGCCGGTCAGACCGAGGGAGGCGGCGTCGCCGCCGCCGGGGGTGAGCTGGATCCAGTAGCGGCGGCGGTCGAAGGCGTACGTCGGCAGGTCGACGTGGGCGGTGCGGGCGGCGTCGGGCAGGACGCCCTTCCAGTCGACGGCCACGCCGGCCGTGAAGACCTCGGCCATGGAGGTGAGCAGGCGGCGCAGGCCGCCGTCGTCACGGCGCAGCGAGCCGGTGACCACGGCGTCCGCGGCGTCGGCGATCTCGGTGACCGGCTGGACGAGGACGGGGTGGGCGCTGGACTCGACGAACACGGTGTGGCCCTCGGCGAGGAGGGTGGCGACGGCCGGGCCGAAGCGGACCTGGCGGCGCAGGTTGCGGTACCAGTAGCCGCCGTCCAGGACGCCCGCGTCACGGACCCACTCGCCGGTGACGGTGGACAGGAAGGGGATGGCGGGGGCCTGGCCGCGGATGTCCGCGAAGGCCTCGGTGAGGGCCTCCTGCACGGCCTGGACGTGCCGGCTGTGCGAGGCGTAGTCCACGGCGATGCGCCGGACCCGCACGCCCTGGTCCTCCAGGGTGTCCAGGACCTCGTCGAGGGCCTCGGCGTCACCGGCGATGACGACGGAGGCCGGCCCGTTGACGGCGGCCACCTCGACCCGGTCGGCCCAGCGCTCCAGCCGGGCGGTCACGTCGTCCTCGGTGAGCGCGACGGAGGCCATGCCGCCCAGTCCGGCGAGCCGGCCGCGGATGACCTGGCTGCGGACGGCGACGATGCGGGCGGCGTCGTCCAGGGTGAGGGCGCCGGCGACGCAGGCGGCGGCGATCTCGCCCTGCGAGTGGCCGACCACCGCGTCCGGTACGACGCCCACGGACGCCCAGACGGCGGCCAGGCCGACCATGACGGCGAAGCTCGCGGGCTGCACGACGTCGACACGGGTCAGCAGGTTGGTGTCGGCGTCGCCGCGCAGCACGGCCGTCAGGTCCCAGTCCACCCAGCGTTCCAGGGCCCGGGCGCACTCCTCGATCCGCTCGGCGAACACCGGTGAGGTGTCGAGGAGTTCGCGGCCCATGCCGATCCACTGGGTGCCCTGGCCGGGGAAGACCAGGACGGTCTTGCCGGACCCGGCGGCGCCGGCGGCGCCCCGGACCGTTCCGGGAGCCTGTTCGTCGCGGGCGAGGGCGGTCAGCGCGGCCAGTGCCTCGTCGCGGCTCTCCGCGACCACGACGGCGCGTTCACCGAGCACCGCGCGCCGGGTGGCGAGGGTGCCCGCGATGTCCGCGAGCGGGGTGTCCGTGCCGTCCAGGTAGGCGGCGAGGCGGCCGGCCTGGCCGGTGAGCGACGCGCCGGAGGCCGCCGACACCACCAGGGGCACGGCACCGGCCGGGGTCCCGGCGGCGGGCGGCGCGTCCTCCTCGGGGGCCTGCTCCAGGATCAGGTGGGCGTTGGTGCCGCTGGCGCCGAACGCGGAGACGCCGGCGCGGCGCGGCCGGTCGGTCTCGGGCCACCGCGTGGCCTCGGTGAGCAGTTCCACGGCGCCGGACGACCAGTCGACCTGCGGGGTGGGGGCGTCGATGTGGCGGCTGGCCGGCATGAGGCCGTGGCGCAGGGCCTGCACCATGTTGATGACGCCGGCGACGCCGGAGGCGGCCTGGGTGTGGCCGATGACCGACTTCACGGAGCCCAGCCGCAGCGGCTGTCCGGCGGGGCGGTCCTGGCCGTAGGTGGCGAGGATCGCCTGGGCCTCGATGGGGTCGCCGAGGACGGTGCCGGTGCCGTGCCCGTCCACCATGTCGATGTCGGAGGTGCTCAGTCCGGCGCCGCTCAGCGCCTTGCGGATGACGCGCTGCTGGGAGGGTCCGTTGGGGGCGGTCAGGCCGTTGGAGGCGCCGTCCTGGTTGACGGCCGAGCCGCGGATCACGGCGAGGACGCGGTGGCCGCGCTCCCGGGCCTGCGACAGCGTCTCCAGCAGGACGACACCGACGCCCTCGGCCCAGCCGGAGCCGTCGGCGGCGGCGGCGTAGGACTTGCAGCGGCCGTCGAAGGCGAGACCGCGCTGGCGGGCGAAGCCGACGAAGCCGCCGGGGGTTGCCATCACGGTGGAGCCGCCGGCGAGCGCCATGGAGCACTCGCCGCGGCGCAGTGCCTGGCCGGCGAGGTGGATGGCGACGAGGGAGGACGAACACATCGTGTCGACGGTGACCGCGGGGCCCTCCAGGCCGAGGGTGTAGGCGACGCGGCCGGAGGCGACACCGCCCGCGGTGCCCAGGGCCCGTTCCAGGCTGAGATAGCCCTCGTGGCCGCTGAGGTCGGGGGCGTAGTCCTGGTGGACGATGCCGGCGAAGACGCCGATGTCGCTGCCGCGCACGGAGTGCGGGTCGATACCGGCCCGTTCCAGGGTCTCCCAGCTCACCTCCAGCAGCTGGCGCTGCTGCGGGTCCATGGCGAGGGCCTCGCGCGGCGAGATGCCGAAGAAGGCGGCGTCGAACTCGGCGGCCTCGTGCAGGAAGGCGCCTTCGCGGACGTACGTCGTGCCGGGGTGGTCCGGGTCGGGGTGGTAGAGGCCCTCCAGGTCCCAGCCGCGGTCCTCGGGGAACGCGGTGTAGACGTCGGTGCCGTCGGTCACCACCCGCCACAGGTCCTCCGGGGTGCGGATGCCCCCCGCGTACCGGCAGGCCATGGAGACGATGGCGATGGGCTCGGCAGCGGCCGCCGCGAGTTTGCCGTTCTCCTGCTGGAGCCGAGCGTTCTCCTTGAGGGAGGCGCGCAGCGCGTTGACGATCTGGTCGTCCGGGCCCGACATATCCGTCCTCCGTGGTGCGTCCGCTGTCATGGGGTCAGCTCGTCCTGCCCAGAGCACGCTGCACGAGGTCGGCAACGTCCATGGCGTCGATCAGGGTCTCGTCGTTCCCGGCCGGTTCCGCCGTGCCGGACGCGGGCGCGTCCTCGGTGTCCACCAGGCCGAGCAGGGTGTCCAGGACGCCGGCTTCCCTGAACCGGGCGAGGGGGACGGCGGCGAGTGCCCGCCTGAGATCGTCCTCCCGCCCGTCGAGCCCGTCGTCGGCGTCCCGGAGCAGTTCGGAGCGCAGGTAGCCGACGAGGGCGTCCGGCGTGGGGTAGTCGAAGATGAGGGTGGCGGGCAGCCGCAGGCCGGTCGCCACGTGGAGGCTATTGCGCAGGTTGACGGCGGCGAGCGAGTCGAAGCCGACCTCCTGGAAGGCCTGGAGGGCTCCGATGCTCTCGGCGCCGCTGTGTCCGAGGACGGTGGCGGCGTGTCCGCAGACCAGCCGGAGCAGGAGGCGGGTCTGGTCGGCCTCGGGGACGTCGCGCAGGGACTGGACGAGGCCGGCGGTGGTGTCGCCGTCGTCGGTGTCCGGCTGGGTGGCCCGCAGGGCGGCCTGCGCCTCGGACAGGTCGGCGAACAGCGGGCTGGGCCGGACCGAGGTGAACGCCGGGATGAAGGCGTCCCAGTCCATGTCGACGACGGTGACGGCCTTCTCCCGGGCCTGGACGGCCTGTTCGAAGGCGGTGACGGCGATGTGCGGGGCCATGGGCAGGACGCCGCGCCGGCGCAGCTGCGTGAGGGTGTCCTCGTCCATGCCGACGCCGACCTCGTCGAGGGCGCCCCAGGCGATCGCGGTGGCCGGGTGGCCGTGGCCGCGGCGCCACTCCACGAGGGCGTCGAGGACGGCGTTGGCCGCGCCGGACGGGCCCTGTCCGCCGCCGCCCCAGATGCCGGCGATGGAGGAGAAGACCACGAACGCGTCGAGCGGCGTGTCCGCGAACCGTCCGGCGAGCCATCGGGCGGTGTCCACCTTGGCGGAGAACACCTCGGTGAGTTCGGGTACGCCGGTGTCGTCCACGGTGCTGGTGCGGGCGATGTCGGCGGTGTGCACGACGGCGGTGAGCGGCTGGTCGCCGGGCGTCCCGGCGAGCAGGTGGTCCAGGGCGGTCCGGTCGGTGTCGGCGCACGTCTCGACGGTGGTGCCGGTGCCGAGCGCGGTCACCTCGGCGCGGAGTGCGGCGACGGCGTCCCCGGGGGCGGCGGCGGTGGTGGTGACGAGCAGCCGGCGGGCACCGGACCGGGCGAGCCACAGGGAGGCGTGCCGGCCGAGGCCCTCGGCGCCGCCGGTCACCAGCACGGTGCCGCGGGGCTGCCAGCCGGAGCCGGCGGCCGGGTCGGGGGCGGACTTGCGCAGCAGCCTGCGGGTGTGCACCCCGGACCGGCGTACGGCGAGCTGGTCGTCGTCGCCGGCGGCGTCGAGCGCGCCGAGCAGATGCCGGACGGTCCGGCTGTCGGAGGTGGCGGGCAGGTCGATCAGCCCGCCCCAGCGGTCGCCGCGTTCCAGGGCGGCGGCCCGGCCGATGCCCCAGATTGCCGCCTGGGCCGGTGCGGTGACGGTGTCCTGGATGCCGGTGTTGACCGCGCCCCGGGTCAGGCACCACAGCGGCTGTGTGACCCCGGTGTCGCCCAGGGCCTGGACCAGCGCGACGGTGGCCGCCGTCAGCGGAACCGGGTCCTGGGGACCACTCTCCCCGGTGTGATCCTCCTCGCCGGCCGGGTCGAGCGCGAGCAGTGACAGCACACCGGCCACGGCGTGCTCGGCGAGGACGGCGGACAGACGTTCGCCGAGCCGGTCACGGGTGGCGTCGGCCACGGCGACCTCCAGCGGGACGACATCCAGTCCCTGCGCGGTGAGTTCCCGCAGCAGCTCGGCCGGCACCGAGCCGGTCGGCGCCGCCGGCACGACGGCCAGCCAGGTGCCGGCCGGGACACCGGCGCCCTCCTGGTCGACGGGCCGCCAGGTGACGTGGTAGCGCAGCTTCTCCGCGGCCGACCGCCGGCGCCGCCGGCCGCGCCAGTCGGCCAGCACGGGAACGACCGTGCGCAGCGCGTCACGCTGGTCGGCCGCGGCCAGGTCGAGCAGTTCGGCGAGGGAGTCGGTGTCGGCCTGTTCGACGGCGGACCAGAAGTCGGTGTCGGCGCCCTCGGCCGTGGCGGCGTCCGTGGTGGTCTCCGCCTCGCGCAGCCAGAAGTGCTGCCGGTCGAAGGCGTACGTGGGCAGCTCCACGTCGGCGGCCCCGGCACCCTCGGGCAGCACACCGGTCCAGTCGACCGCCACACCCTTGACGAAGAGTTCCGCCATCGACGCCAGCAGCCTCGGCAGGCCGCCCTCTTCACGACGCAGCGAACCGGCGGCGACGGCACGGAGGCGGACGCTGTCGTCGGCGGCCTCGTCGAAGATCTCGTTGACCGGCTGCACAAGAACGGGATGGGCACTGGATTCGACGAACACCGTGTGCCCCTCGGCGAGGAGGGAGGCGATCGCCGGGCCGAAACGGACCTGGCCACGCAGATTGCGGTACCAGTAACCGCCGTCCAGGACACCTTCGTCGTCCACCCAGGTACCGGTCACCGTCGAGAAGAACGGCACCACCGGCGCGAGACTGCGAATGTCCGCGAACGCCTTGCCCAAAGCCCCCTCGATCGCCTCGACATGACGCGTGTGCGAGGCGTAGTCCACCGCCACCCGGCGGACACGGACACCGTCCGTCTCCAGCGCGGCCAGCGCCTCGTCCAGGGCTTCGGCGTCACCGGCGATCACCACCGACGAAGGACCGTTCACGGCGGCGACCTCGACCCGGCCCTCCCACGCAGCGATCCTGCCGACAGCGTCCGCCTCGGACAGCGCCACGGAGGCCATACCACCCCGGCCCGCCAACTCCCCCGCGATCACCTGACTGCGTACGGCGACAATCCGCGCCGCATCCCCCAGCGACAACGCACCCGCCACACAAGCCGCGGCGATCTCACCCTGCGAATGCCCCACCACCGCATCCGGGACAACCCCCACGGACGCCCACACAGCCGCCAGCCCCACCATCACCGCGAAACTCGCCGGCTGCACCACATCCACCCGCGCCAGCAGATCAACCTCACCCCGCAGCACGGACATCAAGTCCCAGTCCACCCAGGGTTCCAACGCGCGGGCACACTCCCCGACCCGCTCCGCGAACACCGGCGACGACTCCAGCAACTCCCGCCCCATACCAAGCCACTGCGAACCCTGACCGGGGAAGACCAGTACCGTCCTGCCCGGGCCGCCGGAGCCGGCGACGGTTCCGCTCACGACGAGGGGGCTGCTCTCGCCGCGGGCCAGGGCGCCCAGTCCGGCCACGGCCTCGGCACGGGAACCGGCGACGACCACGGCCCGCTCGGACAGCAGGGCCCGGCGGGCGACGAGCGCGCCCGCGACCTCGGCCGGGGCCGCGCCGGTGTCCGTGGCGAACGCAGCGAGCCGCCCCGCCTGGGCCGCGAGCGAGGCCGCGCTGCGGGCCGACACCACCAGCGGAACGACGCCGGCGGGGACCTCGGGCCGGGTCACCGGGCCGGTGTCGGGCGCCTCCTCCAGGATGACGTGCGCGTTGGTGCCGCTCGCCCCGAACGAGGAGACCGCGGCCCGGCGCGGCCGGTCGTCACGGGTCCACTCGCGGGCCTCGGTGAGCAGTTCGACCGCGCCCGCCGACCAGTCCACCTGCGGGGTGGGCTCCGTGACGTTCAGGGTCGGGGGCAGGACGCCGTGCCGCAGGGCCTCCACCATCTTGATC
The DNA here is from genome assembly GCF_040613095.1 of Streptomyces sp. NPDC006309. Lineage (NCBI taxonomy): Bacteria > Bacillati > Actinomycetota > Actinomycetes > Kitasatosporales > Streptomycetaceae > Streptomyces > Streptomyces sp. NPDC006309. The sequence goes on from NZ_JBEXRO010000049.1 coordinate 13,500, forward strand.
ACCCCGGCGACTCCGGCGGCGGCCTGCGTGTGCCCGATGTTCGACTTCAACGAGCCGAGATACAAAGGCTCTTCACGGTTCTGGCCGTAGGTGGCCAGCAGAGCCTGCACCTCGATCGGGTCACCCAGGGTCGTGCCCGTGCCGTGGCCCTCGACCACGTCCACATCGGCGGGCTCCAGTCCCGCCGCGGCCAGGGCGCTGCGGATCACGCGCTGCTGCGAGGGGCCGTTCGGGGCGGTGAGACCGTTGGACGCGCCGTCCTGGTTGACCGCGCTGCCGCGCAGCACCGCCAGCACCCGGTGCCCGTTGCGGCGGGCCTCCGACAGCGGCTCCAGCAGCACCACGCCGACGCCCTCCGCCCAGCCGGTGCCGTCGGCGGTGGCGGAGTACGCCTTGCAGCGGCCGTCGGCGGACAGACCGCGCTGCCGGGAGAACTCCAGGAAGGCGTCCGGGCTGGCCATGACGGTGGCGCCGCCGGCGAGGGCCAGGGAGCACTCGCCGTTGCGCAGCGCCTGCGCCGCGAGGTGCATCGCGACGAGCGAGGAGGAGCAGGCGGTGTCCACGGTCACCGCGGGACCCTCGAAGCCGAAGACGTACGACACCCGGCCTGAGGCCACGCTGGACGCGGTACCCGTCATGACGTAGCCGTGGACGTCCTCGGGCACCTGGCGCAGCCGGGTCACGTAGTCGTGGTGGACGATGCCGGTGAACACGCCGATGTCCTGGCCGCGGGTGGACAGGGGGTCGATGCCGGCCCGCTCCAGCGCCTCCCAGGAGGTCTCCAGGAGCAACCGCTGCTGCGGGTCCATCGCCAGCGCCTCACGCGGCGAGATTCCGAAGAGCCCGGCGTCGAACCGGGCGGCGTCGTGCAGGAAGCCGCCGGCGCGGGTGTAGCTGGTGCCGGGGTGGGCGGGGTCGGGGTGGTAGAGCCGGTCGATGTCCCAGTCGCGGTCGGCGGGGAAGGCGGAGATGGCGTCACGCCGGTCCATGACGAGCTGCCACAGGTCCTCGGGGCTGTTGACGCCGCCGGGCAGCCGGCTGCTCATGGCGATGATGGCGATGGGCTCGTCGGGGTCCGTCGTGCCCCGGCGGGTGACGGTGGCCGGCTCCGGGCGGGTGCCGAGGAGTTCGCCGCGCAGGTGGTCGGCGAGCAGACCCGGGGTCGGGTGGTCGAAGACGAGGCTGCTGGGCAGGCTGACACCGGTGAAGTCGTGCAGCCGGTTGCGGAGTTTGACCGCGGTGAGCGAGTCGAACCCCAGGTTCTTGAACGGCTGTCCCTCGTCGAAGCCGTCCGTGTCCCGGTGTCCCAGCACAACGGCGGCGCTCTCCCGGACGAGGTCGAGCAGGGCGCGGCGCTGTTCCACGGCGGCGAGACCGGCCAGCCGGGCGGCCAGCCCGTCGCCGTCGGCGGCGGGTTCGCGGCGGATGACACGCCGGGCGGGGGCGGTCGCGGTCTCGATGCCCTGGGTTTCCCCGGTGCCCTCGATGTCCCCGGTGTCCCCGGTGTCCCCGGTGTCCCCGACGGGGGTGAACGTCACGGGGCCGAGCAGGGCCACGGGCCGGCCCTCGGGGTCGGCCAGCTCGACCAGCTGCCCGCCGTCGGCGGGGGTGACGCGCACGCGCAGCTCGGTGGCGCCCACCGCGTAGACGGCGAGAGTGGCGGCCCCCGTCGGCGAGCAGGCGTCCGGGGCGCCGGGGGCGGCCTCCGCCGCCAGCCGCAGGGCCGTGTCCAGGAGCACCGGGTGCAGGGTGAAGTCCGCTGCCTCGTCGGCGAGTTCCCCGGGCAGGGCGATGTCGGCGAGGATCTCGCCGGGCTGCCGCCACAGGCCCCGCACCCCGGGCAGAGCGCTGGTTTCGGCGGGCTCCGCGGGCCAGGTGCGCAGGTCGAACGCGTGCTGGGGGACGCCGGGCACGAGGGTGGCGTGGGCGTGCCGCAGCCACGGCTCCCCCTCCCGGCCGGCCGGGCGGCTGTGCACGGTGGCACCGCGCCGGTCTTCGGGGCCGGGGGCGTCCACGAAGACACGCAGCTGGAGGTGTCCGTGCGCGGGGACGACGAGGGGTGCGTCGACGGTGATGCGCTCGACGGAGCCGCCGCCGGCCTCGTCGCCGGCCCGGACCAGGAGGTCCAGCAGGACGGCTGCCGGTACGGTGGTATCGGCGTCGGTCTGCGCGCCGGGAAGGCGGCCGGGGCCGCGGCCGGACAGGCGCCCGGTGAGCACGACGCCGGTGCCGCCGTGGGTGCCGGGGACCTCCACCACCCCGCCCAGCAGCGGGTGGCCGGCGGACCGGGCGCCGAGCGCCTCGGCGTCGGTGGCGGTGTCGCCCTCCACCCAGTACCGCTGGTGCTGGAAGGCGTAGGTGGGCAGGTCGGGGCCGACGGCCGGCCCGGGACGGCCGAGGACGGCGGTCCAGTCGACCGGCACACCCCGTACGTGCAGTTCCGCGAGCGCGCTACGGACGGCGGTGTCCTCGGGGGTGTCCCGGCGCAGCGTGGTGACACAGCCTCGGGTGTCCGGTCCGAGCGTGCCGAGGGCCATGGCGCTGAGGACGCCGCCGGGGCCCAGTTCGAGGTGGGTCACGGCGCCTTGGTCGCGCAGGGCGGTGACGGCGTCGGCGAACCGCACGGCGTGCCGGGCCTGGTCCACCCAGTAGTCGGGGGTGGCGAGCAGTCCGTCCGTGGCGAGTGCGCCGGTGAGCGTGGAGACGATCGGCACGGTGCCCGGCCGGTAGCGGAGCCGGGCGGCCACGGCACGCAGCTCGTCGAGCATCGGCTCCATCAGCGGGGAGTGGAAGGCGTGGCTGACGGACAGCCGGCGGGTGCGGTGGCCGTCCTGGGCGAGGTGCCCGGCGACGGCCAGGACGGCGTCCTCGGCACCGGACAGGACCAGCGCCCGCGGCCCGTTGACCGCCGAGATCCCGACGACACCGGGTGTCCGGGCGAGCAGCGGCGCCACCTCGGCCTCGGTGGCCTCGACGGCGATCATCGCCCCGCCCTCGGGCAGGGCCTGCATCAACCTGCCCCGCGCGGCGACGAGTTCACCGGCGTCCGCCAGGTCCAGGATGCCGGCCGCGTGGGCCGCGGCGATCTCGCCGACCGAGTGGCCGGCGAGCAGGCCGGGCCGTACGCCCCATGAGGTGAACAGCCGGAAGAGCGCGGTCTCCAGGGCGAACAGCGCGGCCTGGGTGTAGAGGGTCTGGTCCAGCAGGGCGGCCTGTTCGGTGCCGGACTCGGCGAACACCACGTCCTTCAGGGGATGGGCGAGTCCGTCCAGGTGCCGTTCCACGGCGGCGCAGGCGGCGTCGAAGGCGTCACGGAACACCGGGTGTGCGGCGGCGAGTTCGCGGCCCATGCCGGGCCACTGGCTGCCCTGCCCGGTGAACAGGAAGGCGAGTTCGCCGTCGGCCGGGGTGCCGGTGACGGTGTCCGTGCCGGCGGTGCCGTCGGCGAGCGCGCGCAGGGCGGCGACGAGCCGCTGCCGGTCGGCCGCCAGGACGACGGCGCGGTGGTCGAGGTGGGCGCGGGTGGTGGCGAGTGCGTGTGCCGTGGCACCGAGCGGCGTCCCGGTCCGGTCCGCCGCCCAGTCCGCGAGCCGGGCCGCCTGTCCGCGCAGACCGGCGGGGGTGCGTCCGGAGACCGGGAAGAGGAGAGGACCGTCGGCCGTCGCGTCCGCGTCCTGGGCAGGCGCCGGGATACCCGAGGCGTCGCCCGTGACCGCGACCGTCACACCCGAGAAACCGTCCGTGTCCCCCGTGGCCGCGGCCGTCACCGGCACACCCGGGAAACCGTCCGTGTCCCCCGTGACCGGCGCCGACGCCTCCTCGGGGTGCTGGCCCGCCGATGCCGGCGCGGCCCGGTCGGCCGGTGCGGGCACGACACCGTCCGCCGGGACTCCGGCGGGTGCGGGCGCCTGTTCCAGGACCAGGTGGGCGTTGGTGCCGCCGATGCCGAAGGCGGAGACGCCGGCGCGGCGCGGGCGGCCGGTGTCCGGCCAGGCCCGGGCCTCGGTGAGGACCTCCACCGCGCCCGCCGACCAGTCCACGTGCCGGGACGGCCGGTCGACGTGCAGGGTGCGGGGCAGCAGCCCGTGCCGCATCGCCATGACCATCTTGATGACGCCGGCGACACCGGCCGCGGCCTGGGTGTGTCCGAGGTTGGACTTCACCGACCCGATCCACAGCGGCGCTGCGCGATCCTGCCCGTACGTGGCGAGCAGGGCCTGCGCCTCGATCGGGTCACCGAGCACCGTGCCCGTGCCGTGCGCTTCGACGGCGTCCACCTCGGACACCGAGAGACCGGCGTTCGCCAGCGCCTTGCGGATCACCCGCTGCTGCGACGGCCCGTTCGGCGCCGTGAGCCCGTTCGAGGCGCCGTCCTGGTTGACCGCGCTGCCCCGCAGCACCGCCAGCACCCGGTGGCCCTGCCGCTGTGCCTCGGACAGTCGCTCGACCAGGAGCACACCCGCGCCCTCGGACCAGCCGGTGCCGTCCGCGCCGTCCGCGAATGCCTTGCACCGGCCGTCGGGGGCCAGGCCACGCTGCCGGGAGAACTCGACGAACGTCTCGACGTTGCCCATCACCATCACACCGCCGGCGAGCGCCATGGAGCACTCCCCGTTGCGCAGCGCCTGCGCCGCGAGGTGCAGGGCGACCAGGGAGGAGGAGCAGGCGGTGTCGATGGTGACGGCCGGTCCCTCGAACCCGAAGTGGTAGGCGACGCGGCCCGACACGACGCTGCCGGAGCCACCGGTGAGGCGGAAACCCTCGGCGTCGGCCGAGTGGTGCATCCGTACGGTGTAGTCGTGGCTGTTGACGCCGACGAAGACCCCGATGTCCCGGCCGCCGAGCCCGGTCGGATCGATCGCGGCGCGCTCGAACGCCTCCCAGGACGTCTCCAGCAGCAGCCGCTGCTGCGGGTCCATCGCGAGCGCCTCGTTCGGGGAGATGCCGAAGAACGCGGCGTCGAAGCCGGGCGCGTCGTCGAGGAACGCGCCGTGCCGCACGTAGGTCGTGCCGGGTTTGTCGGGGTCGGTGTCGTAGAGCCGGTCGATGTCCCAGCCGCGATCGTCGGGGAACTCCGTGACGGCGTCGACCCCGTCGGCGACGACCCGCCACAGGTCCTCGGGGCTGTGCACCCCGGCGGGGAAACGGCAGGCCATCGCGACGATCGCGATCGGCTCGTCCGGCGCGGCCGGGCCCGTGGCGGGCGCCGGTGCGGCGGGTGCGGCGGCGACGGTGCCGTCACCGGCGAGCCGGGCCCGCAGGTGCTCGGCGAGCGCCGTGGGTTTCGGGTAGTCGAAGACGACGGCCGAGGGCAGGGTGAGACCGGTGGCGACCGCCAGCCGGTTGCGCAGCTCCACCGCGGTCAGCGAGTCGAACCCGGCGTCCTTGAAGGCCCGGTCGGCGCGGACGGCGTCGGCGGTGCCGTGGCCGAGCACGTCGGCGGCGTTGCGCCGGACCAGGTCCAGCAGCAGTGCCTGCTGGGCGGCCGGGTCCAGCCGGCCGACGCGGTCGCGCAGGCTGCCCTGGTCGGCGCTGCCGGCGGCGCGGGCCAGTGAGCGCGGCGCGGGGGCGAGGCCCCGCAGGAGGGGTGCCACGGCCGCGGTGCGGGCCGCCGCGCGCAGGGCGGGCAGATCGAGCTTCGCGGCCACCAGGGCGGCGGGCAGTCCGGTGCCGGGGCGCAGGGCGAGGTCCAGCAGGGCCATGCCCTCGGCCTCGGACAGCGCGGCCATGCCGAGGCGCCTGTTGCGGTTGAGGTCGGCGGTGCCGAGGTGCCGGGTCATGCCGCTGGCCCGCTCCCAGTGACCCCAGGCGAGCGAGACGCCGGGCAGTCCTTGTTCGCGGCGGTGCCCGGCGAGCGCGTCGAGGCAGGCGTTGGCGGCGGCGTAGTTGGCCTGTCCGGGGTTGCCGAACACGTTGGCGGCCGAGGAGAACAGCACGAACGCCGCGAGGTCGCGCTCCCGCGTCAGCTCGTCCAGCAGCAGGGCCGCGTCCAGCTTCGGCCGCAGTACGGTGTCGAAACGCTCCGGGGTGAGCGCGGTGAGCACGCCGTCGTCCAGGACACCGGCGGTGTGCAGGACGGCGGTCAGCGGGTGCGCGGCGGGCACCGCGTCCAGAACGGCCGCGAGCTGGGCACGGTCGGCGGTGTCGCAGGCGGCGAGCATGACGGTGGCGCCGAGCGCGGTCAGCTCCTCGGACAGCGCGGCGGCGCCGTCCGCAGCGGGTCCGCGCCGGCTGAGCAGGAGCAGATGGCGCACGCCGTGGTCGGTGACCAGGTGCCGCGCGGTCAGCGCGCCCAGGGTGCCGGTGCCGCCGGTGACCAGGACGGTCCCGTCCGGATCGAGCGCGCGCCCCGGCTGCGGGACGTCGTTCGCCCCCGCCGGCACGTCGGCCCGTACCAGCCGGGGCACCTCGGCCACCGTGGTCCCCGAAGCCCCGGGGGTCCTCGAAGCCCCCGTGGCCCGTATGCGTATCAGCGGTTCGCCGCAGGCCAGCAGGCCGGGCAGGGCGGAGCGGACCGCCGCGTCGGCTTCCTGGGCGCCGCCCGGCCCGTCGACCTCGACGAGCACGATGCGGCCGGGGTGTTCGGACTGGGCGGAACGCAGCAGCCCCCGGACGGCGGCCGTGGCAAGGTCCGTGGCGGCGTCGACGGCCGCCACGACCAGCCGCGTCCCCTCCAGGGCGGGCTCGGCGAGCCAGGCCTGGAGGACGGCGAGCGCGGCGACCAGCGCCGCCCGCGGATCGCCGCCCACGCGGTCGGCCGCGTACAGCAGGACATCGGCGTCCGCCGCGTCGGCGGTGACGTCCCGCGCGGTCCGTACGGTGACGGCGGACGGCGTCCCGTCACCCGCCGGAAGCGGCAGTTCCGTCCAGTGGACGCGGAACAGCGCGTCCTGGGTGAGTGCCTCGGCGAGCCCGGCGCGTGCCAGGTCGAACGGCTCGGACAGTACGGCGTCGACGCTCAGCACAGGTCGCCCGGCCGGGTCGGTCAGCTCCAGCCGGGTGGTGCCCTCCCCCGCCGACCGCACCGTGACGGTGGTCGCGCCCGACGCGTGCAGCCTGACCCCGCGCCAGGTGGCGGCGAGGGTCCCGGCAGGCAGCGCCGTCCGCACGGCCGCGTCGAGCAGGGTGGGGTGGACGCCGTACCGGTCGGCGTCCCCGGCTGCCTCGTCGAGGGTCACCTCGACACCGGGCTCGGCGGCCGGCCGGTCGTCGTCGCCTTCGGCAGCGGCGGGTGCCAGCGTGCCGTGCGCGTGCCGCGTCCAGACGGCGTCCAGCCCGGAGCCGTCCGCACGCGAGTAGACCTCGACCGTACGCCGCCCCGTGCCGTCCGCCTCGCCGACCACCGTCTGGACGGCCCGGCCACCGCGCGCCGGCAGGACCACGGGTCGCTCGACGGTCAGTTCCGCCACGACCGGCACCCCGGCCTCGTCACCGAGCCGGACCGCCAGCTCGACCAGTGCCGCGTTCGGCACCAGGACAGCGTCGTCGCCGACGAGGTGCTCGGCCAGCCAGGGCTGCGCGCGCGACGACCACCGCGAGGTCGTCATGAACCCGCCGGAGTCGGGCCGCCCGACGACCGCGCCGAGCAGGGGGTGGTCGGCGCGGGTCTGCCCCAGGGAGGCCGCGTCCGCCGCCGGAGCGGGCTTCAGCCAGTAATGCCGGTGCTCGAAGGCATACGTCGGCAACTCCACATCCGCGGCCC
>NZ_JBEXRO010000050.1:0-1499 GCF_040613095.1 Streptomyces sp. NPDC006309
AGGCGGACAGCATGAACGACGAGGGCCTGGCGCCGGACGGTTCGAACATCAACACGGACTACGTGACGTTCGACGGCCAGCGATGGATCCAGGGCCGGGACGGAACCGGGCCGGCGGCACCGCTCATTCCCAAATGTGGAAATGAGCGGTCGGGCTGGTCTTGGCCGTGGGTGGCGACCGTGCCCGTGACCGGTTCGCCGGCCCCGCGCTGAGCGCGTCCGGCCGGGGCGGGCTTGCGCGGCTTGGCGGGCGGGAGCTGGCGGGGGACGAACAGCGCCTCCAGGCACTCACGGCTCGGTGCCGGTGCGCAGGAAGTCGGCGAGGTTGGCGACGACGTCGGCGGTTGATGCAGAACAGGAGCCAGTATGCACGCGGGTACGGATGCCGCGTCTGCGACGTGAACAACACCTCACCCAGAAGGGCCTCTGTGAGCTCTCAGGGGTCCGGTACAGCACGCTGACCAAGACGGAACAGGGCGTCCCTCCCCGGCACGCCGATAAGCGCTGTCCCGTGGTCACCCATCGTGCTATAGCGGGTGGCGAAAGAGGTGTCACCCGGATAGCCCATCCCGCGATGCGTGCGCGACTCGCTAGCGCCACGGTGGAAGAGTATTTCTGCGCCGAGTGGCGCGACTCTGTCCCCCCGCTTCGCCTCCTCGCCCCCGGGGGTTCGTCTTCTCGCCTTGTTCTCGTGTGTCCGTCCAAAAGTCGCGCGCGGGGCGTGCCAGCGATTGGAGCTTCATGGCCATCATTGCGAACTTCCCTGAAGCCCTTGCCGACCTGCACCACGCGTGGCACGAGCACTCAGCGCATCCGACTCTGCCGACGCGGGTCCATCCGCCGGGTAGCACCGGCTCGGGACTAGAATTCCTGACGTTCCATCGGGACTTCATTAGGCAGTTCCACGCCTGGTACGACAACCAGCCGTTCGCGGATCAGGCAGCGGTGCAGCCGTGGGTGGACGTACCCTCCGAGCTGAAGCGGTCCGAGCTGGGGTGGGACGTTTGGGCGGCGGACGTCGACCGCATCGCCAACCACCCGGAGACCTTCGCCTCCGCCGATGAACTCGGCCAGTTCATTGAAGGCGGCGTACACAACGACTTCCTGCACCCCGCGGCTGCCCAGGTATACAACGAGCCTGTCCTGAAGACGCTCCACTCGCCGGTGAGCACCCACTTCTACCAGATTCACGGTCTCGTCCAAAACTGGTGGGCCAACTGGGAGGGCGCTAAGGCTTCTCCGCAGAGGTCGACTAACGACGCACGATCGAGCGTGGCTGTGCTCGGCAGGGATCCGTCACGTAACATCAAGTCGCTGTATGCGGTGACGACCACTGATCGGCTGGCCCAGATATGGGATGCCGAGGGCTGGCATATCGACTTCCCCGCCGAAGCGGCAGGTGAGATCGGCTTGCAGTTCAGCGGTTACCCTGCCGTGTTTGGTAGGGACCCTGCGCGTAATACCAAGTCGATATACGCCATCACGACGGACGGTAAACTG
>NZ_JBEXRO010000050.1:1595-16997 GCF_040613095.1 Streptomyces sp. NPDC006309
TCTGGCGCAAGTTTGGGATGACAACGGCTGGCATATCGACTTCCCCGCCGAGGCGGCGGCTGCAGCGACACACATCCCCGTCCCCACTTTCGTCGGTGGCCCTGCCGTGTTTGGTAGGGACCCTGCGCGTAACACCAAGTCGATATACGCCATCACGACGGACGGTAAACTGGCGCAAGTTTGGGATGACAACGGCTGGCATATCGACTTCCCCGCCGAGGCGGCGGCTGCAGCGACACACATCCCCGTCCCCACTTTCGTCGGTAGCCCTGCCGTGTTTGGTAGGGACCCTGCGCGTAACACCAAGTCGATATACGCCATCACGACGGACGGTAAACTGGCCCAAGTTTGGGATGACAACGGCTGGCATATCGACTTCCCCGCCGAGGCGACAGGCCATCCCAAGTTCCGGGCCTAGAACCGATCACGCTACAGGGTCATTGCGTGATCGAGATCTGTCTGTGTGGTAGACGCGCTCCATGGTCAGCCGTGAGTGGGCGTGCTGGCAGCGGTTGTGCGTCAGTAGGTGTTTTTGATCCCTGGCCGTGAGGTGGGTACGGCTGGATGATCTGGTGTGTGGGGGCTCGTGAGACGGCTCGGCGGTACTGCCGGGAGTGCGGTGATCCGCTGCCGCAGACGATGGCTGTGGAGGCGATGTTCTGCTCGGGTCGGTGCAGGTCACGGCGGTGGCGGAGGCTTCAGCAGACCCGGCAACGGGTCATGGCGATGCAGCGGGGACAGCAGGCGGAGTGCCCGGTTTGTGGTCGGTCGTGGACGGTAGGAGTGGAGCGGTCGAGGGCGGCGGTGTACTGCTCGGACCGTTGCCGGGTGCGGGCCTGCCGTCAGCGGCGGGCGTCACGGAAGAGCGTTACGGAAACGCCGTAGCCAAACGCTTCGCCAGCACCTCGAACACCCTTTGATTTGCAGGGTAGTTGGGGGCGATTGCCGAGCGCTTCGAGCGCCCCCGGTTCACGCCCTGCCCCGGCGTGTCGCACGCGCGTCACGGTGGACGGTGACCGGGGCCGGCGCCCCTTTGACCGGACACGTCATGGTGGCCGGGCCGGACCCGGGCGAGGGCGGTGGTCATCATGACCGACGTGACCGACCGGATCGGGAACGTCACCCGGCAGCGTTACGGACAGCTCGTCACCCAGGCCAAGGAACTGATCGCGCAGATCGCCCGCGCACAGTTCGCCCTGGGTGACATGGCGCTGGAGATCGAGCCGATGAGGGCGGTGGGCGGGTCGATGCCGAACGGCACGGACGACCTGTTCACCGTGACGGAGTCGTTGCAGATGTTCGCGGACGACATCGGCGTGGAGCGCCGGACGGTGGAGGACTGGCGTTACACCTCCAACCGGTGGCCGGAGAAGCGACGCAAGGAGGGTGTGTCGTTCACCGTTCACCGCATCCTCGCCTCCGTCGTGGATGAGGACGAACGGTGGGCGGCGATCGAGGATGCGCCGTTCAACCCGCGCACGGGGGCGAGGCAGTGGACGCCGGACGGTGCGAAGCGGGTCGTCGGCCAGCGGGTCGACCGGCCGGTGACCGTCGATGAGAAGATCCAGGCCGTGGCCGACCTGACCCGGGACGACGAGGTCGCCGCCCAGGTCGCCACCGATCTGCTGAAGCGGCCGACGGTGACCGAGCATGTCACCCCGGCCGAGCGGGTGCGGGTCGTCACGGAGCTGACCAGGGACGATACCGTCGCTCAGCAGGTGACCACGGACCTGCTGCGCCGCCCGGACGTCGCCCGGAAGACGATGCGGGACGACACCACCCGGATGCTCGTCAACCGTGCCCAGTTCGACAACTCACACCAGACGCGGGACCGGATCCGGGAGCGCACCCCGGCCGTCCGCGCGATCGAGCACACCATCGAATACCTTGACCTGGTCGGCTCCTGCCACGGCTTCGTGGCCACCCTGGGCCGCCTGGTCCCGCAGCTGCGCGGGCAGGAGTTCACCGAGGACGAACGCGAGACTGTCCGCCGGCAGATCGGCCGGGTCCGCGCGGCGGCGGACTGGCTCGAAGGTGCCCTCGACAACGGCGAGTTCACCCTGGATGAGCAGCTGGTCCAGCTGCTCAAAGGCGAGTAGGCCATGCCGCGACGCCGGGAGGCCCGGCCGCTGGCCGAGCACTACGGCGACCTGGTCCGCGTCGCCCTGATGGAAGCCAGGCCCGCCGGCCTGCACACCTACCAGCTCATGGCCGCCACCCGCCTGACCCGCTCGCAGATCGGCCGCGGCATCCGGCATGTCCGCGATGTCGTCGCCGCGGAGAACCTGACGCCGATCACGTGGACCCGCCGCGACGGGTTCATGTTCTCCGACGACCCTGCGGACTGGATCGAGTACGACAAGCGGCAGTTCCGGCAGATCCTCGGCCGCCTCACCCGGGTGATCACGGGCACGCTCGATCCGCACCTGGCCCGCTACCCCGACGACGAGTGGGCCCAGCTCGCAACGGCCCAGCTCACCGGGGTGCGAGCAACCCTCGCCCAGCTCTCCAAATAGCCCCAGCCCACAGCCGATCACCTCTGCCGAGCCCGCCATGCCCGCTGCCTCCCGTCGCCGCCGCTACCCGTCCGACACCTCCGTCGCCGAATGGGCACTCCTGGAACCCCTGCTGCCCGTCCCGGCCTGCCAGACCAAGACCGGCGGCCACCCGGAAAAGTGGCCCCGGCGGGAAATCGTCGACGGCATCCGCTACATCGTCGACAACGGCGCGAAGTGGCGGGCTCTGCCTGCAGATTTCCCACCCTGGGAGACGGTCTACGGGTTCTTCTGGAGGTGGAACCGGGCCGGAGTCGTCACCTACATCCGTGACCAGCTCCGCCGCCGGATCCGTACCGGCAAGGGCCGATGCCCGCACCCGGTGACGCTGATCGTGGACTCCCAGTCGGTCAAGGGTGCATCCACCGTCGGCCGCAACAGCCGCGGCTACGACGCCGCGAAAAAGATCAACGGCCGCAAACGACATATCACGGTCGACACGCTCGGCCTGCCGGTGATGATCACGGTGACGCCCGCCGACATCCAGGACCGCGACGCCGCCCGCGACGTGTTCTGGCGGCTACGTCTCACCCAGCCGCAGATCACCCAGGTCTGGGCCGACCGCGGCTACGCCGGCGAACTCGTGGACTGGGCCCGCGACCGCCTCTGGCTCACCCTGCGCATCGTCTCCCGGCCCAAAGGCACCAAGGGCTTCGTCGTCCTGCCCCGCCGCTGGAAAGTAGAGCGCACGATCGGCTGGTGCATGAACGCCCGCCGCAACGCACGCGACTACGAACGCCTCCCGCAGCACTCCGAAGCCCATCTGAACTGGGCACTCATCACCATGATGACCCGACGCCTCACGCGCAAGAAACCTGCTCCCAACTGGACGAGGCGGCAGGCGGAACCTTCTCCCGACGGAGCCGAAAAGGGCTCAGCGTAGAAGAGGTGTAGTCGGGGGCTGTCGGTTTTCGAGGTCGCTTGCACGGTTTTTCGCGCTCGCCTGCACTCCTGTCCGGGCGCTGCGAGACGTGCACGGAGGAACGAGCTATGCACCGTTGTTGCCATCGCGCAGGGAACGAATCATGCTCTGCAGGATCCGGAACGCGGCTGACTGCTCGGTCTCGGTCATGCCGGCCAGCATTCTGACCTCGACGGACCGGACCGCTACGGTCGCCTTCTCCAGGCTGCGTAGGCCGCGAGACGTGAGCCGCGCGGGAAGAACCTTCCCGACGGGCGCCTCCGCGGGCCTGGTCACGTAGCCCTCTCGTTCCAGAGTCTGGAGCAGCACGTTCATCGTCTGCCGTGTCACGAACGCGCCACGCGCGAGCTCGGAGTTCGACAAGCCCGGCCGTTGAGCCAGCAGCTCAAGGCAGGAGTAGTGCGTCACGCTCATCCCGAGTGGCCGCAGCACCTCCTCCATGGCTGCGCGCAGGGCGCTCGAAGCCTCTTTCAGCAGGTAGCCCAGCGATTTGTCCAGGTCGACTCCGACACCGTTTTGACTCATGTCAGGATTCTGACATACGTTGGCCTGTGTCAGGAATCTGACACGAAAAGAAGGAGCTTTATCATGCCCGCCACCGGCCCCGACTTCATCTCGCTCCAGGCGCGCGACCTCGATGCTTCGCAAGCGTTCTACGAGCAGTACCTCGGCCTCGTCCGCTCGCAGGCCGGGCCTCCGCACGCCGTCGTCTTCGAGACGAAGCCGATCGCGTTCGCACTCCGCGACGTCGTTCCCGGCACCGATCTCGCATCGGTTGCACAGCCCGGCATTGGTGCCGCGATCTGGCTCCACGCCACCGACGTCCAGGCCATCCACGACGCTCTCGTCGCCGACGGTCACACCATCGTCTCCGCACCGATTGACGGCCCCTTCGGCCGGACATTCACCTTCGCCGACCCCGACGGCTACCAAGTCACTCTCCATGACCGCGCCTGACAAGCCAAACGCCACCGACGATCACCGTTCCCCCGAAGACCGCCGGTTGCAGCGCAAGGTTGAAAAACACCTGCTCAGCGAGCAAAGCGTTGTACCGGTCGGTGAACTGGTCGAAGAAGTCGTCGCCGCGGTCCGTAGTCAGAAGCGGTTTGTCGACGATCCGATCCGCCCAGGGCGTTCGAGTCTGGGTGGACCCGCCGACAGCCTGGGCGGCCTACTCAGGCATGGAGGGCATAGGCAACGGTCTGCGCACCGCCGTGGTGGCTGCCCGCCTCCTGATGATCTGTGGGTTTTTGTCGGTGGTGGATTGTGATGCCGGCGGGGGTGATGGCCTGCCAGCTGCGATTTCTCGGATTGGTGTCGGTGGTGGTGAGAGTCGGCCGCGCTGGTCCAGGGGGTTGGTGTTAAGGGGCTGGTCAGCGGCTGTTTACGGGTGGGCGGGCCGCTGTCATGAGGTGAGAGGTTGATGGGTGGGATCGCTGTCGTGGGGCTTTATCGCATGGCAGCTGATGCTGTCTCAGGTTCGTGAGTTCTTATGCGGTGAGGTGGGCCCGGTCGGTGTGATCGTGGGGTGGACCACGAGGTAAGGGCCGGTCGTGGGGCTGTGCTGCCCAGGGGGTTGGTGGTGCGTCGTCTGCTGGAGCGGCAGCAGGCGGGTGAGCTCACGACGCGGCATGTGCGTGCGGTCGCGGAGACGGTGGGTGTCTCGGAGCGTACGGTCTGGCGCTGGCTGGAGCAGGCGAAGGCTTCCGGGCGGGCGGAGGCGCCGGCCCGGCAGGGATACGCGGTGTCGGACGAGGTGTGGGAGCTGCTGGGTGAGGCGGGGGGCAATGTCTCGGAGCTGAGGCGTCGGCTGGTGGCTGCCGGCGGTGAGGCCCCGGTTCCGTCGATGTCGACGTTGTGCCGGGTGATCCGCAGGGACCGACGGGCGGGGCGGGCTTTGCTGACCGGGCGGGAGCCTGAGGTTGCCGGGTCGCGCCGGCCGGATCCCCTCAGTGAGCTGGGCCTGAACGTGGTGGCCGAGAAAGGCGTCGGTGGGCAGGTGTTTTTGCGGGAGCAGAAGCACCTGGCGCAGGTCCCGGTTCTGGTCCCGGATGCCCAGGTGGTGCACACGCCTGCTGTGCGGTCGGTGCTGCGGACGGTCGCGCACGCGGTCGCGGTCGGGGCGGTGGTGTGTTTGTACGGCGATGCCGGCCAGGGCAAGACCGTCGCGCTGCAGTACGCCCTGTCCCAGCTGCCGCACCCGGCCAGGGTCCGCCGGGTCCACGTCGGTGTGCACCCGACGGTTCCGGAACTGCGCCGGGTTCTCGCGGACGCCCTGGAGCTTGGCAGGCGTCTGCCGCGCGGGGCGGGGGAGGCCGACCTGATGCTGGTGAACGCGCTCCGACAGCCCCGCGTGCTGGTACTGGACGAGGCACAGCGCCTTCCGGGGCCGGCGCTGGAGTTTCTGCGCGGGCTGTGGAACCACCCGGACACGGACACGGCACTTGTGCTCGCGGGTGCGGGTAGCGAACGGGCGCTGCGCCGCGTGCCTGCGTTGGCCTCTCGGGTACTGACCTGGGAGCTCGTGCCGCGCCTTGGCCCGCGCGAGGTGGCCACCGTGATGGCTGCCTTCCACCCCCTGTGGGAGGACGTGAGCGAGGACGATGTCGCGTGGGTGGACGAGCATGTGGGCCACGGCAATTTCCGGACCTGGGCGAAGCTCACCTCGCACCTGACCGCCGAGACCTACGGCAAGAGCCGTGCGGTGGTGGACCGCCGGATGCTGGAGCGGGCCTGCGCACGGCTCATGGGGCCGCTGTGACCGGCGCCTCCGGGCCGGGAGAGGCTGGCGGCCACGAGGACGGTCCGCACGCGCGGGGAGGTCTGCCTTCTTCCTCCCTGTCGGCGCTGCGCGGCCCTGCCGTGCGCCGGCTGCTTGCCCTGCGACAGGACCAGAAACTGACGACCCGACATGTACGGCTGATGGCTCAGTCGTTGGAAGTGACCGAGCGCACGGTGTGGCGGTGGCTTGCCGCTGCCGAGCGTGACGAGTCCGCGGCCGCGGAGCCCGGGGCGCGGGCCCAGAGCAAAGACCGCTTCTCCGTCACCCCGGAAGTGCGCCGCCTGCTGGCCCTGTGGAAGGGCAACGTCGCGGCGGTCCACCGTGAGCTGACCGCTCGCGCGGCCAAGGGGGAGGGGGAGCCGCCTCCGTCGATCCCGACGCTGCACCGGACGATCCGCCGTGATTTGACGCCGGGGGAGCGGGCCGGACTTGCGGGAGGCGAGCGGGCGGCGCGCAAGCACGATGTGTTCCTGGCCCGGCCGCGGGGCTGGCGTAACCACGTGTGGGAGACCGACCACATGCAGGCCCCGGTGCTGGTCGACGTCGCTGGCAAGCCCCGCAGGCCGTGGATCACGTGGTTCACCGACTGCGCCACCAACGCGATCACCGGGGTGGCGGTCACGCCGGTGCATCCGTCGCGGGAGTCGGTGCTGGCCGCGCTGCGTTCCGCGGTGCTGCGCGAGGACCCCTATGGTCCGTTCGGCGGCCTGCCTCAAAAGGTGCGGGTGGACCGGGGCAAGGACTTCCTGTCCCGGACGGTGACTGCCGCGTTCGATCTCCTGGATGTGACGGTGGAGGACCTGCCCGCCTACACCCCTCACCTCAAGGGCACGGTGGAGGGCCTGAACCGGGCGGTGGAGGGCATGTTCCTGGCCGCGCTGCCCGGCTATGCCCGCCAGCCGCGCCCGGGCAAACGGGCTTCCCGTCCGAAGGACGAGGTGCTGCTCGGCTTCGAGGATTTCACTGCACGGCTGCTGGACTGGATGCTGTGGTGGAACACCGAGCACCGCCCGGCGCCGTTGCGGGGCAAGACTCCGCTTCAGGCGTGGCAGGACGATCCCACCCCGCTGCGGGACGTGCCCGCAACAGATCTGTGGACGTTCACCCTGGAGGACGCCGGCACCCGCACGCTGACTACCCGCGGCATCCGCTTCAGGAGACGCGACTACGTGGGGCCGTGGATGACCGGCCAGACCGGGATCCAGGTCCGCATCCGCTTTATGCCCCACCACGACCACCGCATCGAGGTCTACCACGCCACCACCGGCCGCTACCTGGGCCCCGCGGACCTGGCCGATCAGGCCACCGAGGAACAGGTCAGCGCTGTACGGAAAGCGCGGGCCGCCCGTGTGCGCCGCCTGAAGAAGGATCTGGAGGCCTCGCAGCGCGAGCGCTACGCCGCCGCCACCCAGGCCGAGCCCCCTCGGCGGCTCGGCGCGCTGACCGGTGCGCAGGCCGAGGCCGAACTCGCCCAGACTGCCGAATCCGACCTCGCGCAGCTCGCGATGCCAGACCTCATCCCGCACGCCGCGCCCCCGGCCGACTGGCGCACCCCGGCTTCCCTGGCCGCGCTGACCACACCAGGCCCGCCCGCCCCGCTCCCGTCTGGCCGTTATGGGGCTTCCGCCCTCGACGGCCCGGGCGGGCGGGTCGCACCTCCCTGCACCGACGAAGACGGAGACGCCTGATGACCGCGGCCACCTACCAGTACGTCGACCTGCCCGATGCGTCCGTGGTCACCACCCGCGCCCTGCTCACCGCCCGGGAGAACATCACCGACACGGTCGCCGCCCGCGCCATGATGTGCATCCACGGCGGGGCTGGCTTCGGCAAGACCCTCGCCGTCAACACCTGCCTGCGCGCACTCGAACCCAGCGGCGAGGACGTCCGCAAGATCACCTTCCGGGCCCGGCCCACCGCCCGCGCGGTGCGCTACGAACTGTTCACTGCGCTCGACCTGGCCGGTGAACCACCGCGCCATCCCAGCGAGTTCGACCGCCTGCTGAAGACCGCCCTGGCCGAACGCCCCCGCAGCTTCCTGGTCGATGAGGCCCAGTGGCTCAACGGGGAGGCGTTCGAATACTTCCGCTACCTGTGGGACGAGCCCTCCACTCAGCTCGCGGTCATCTTCGTCGGCGGTGAGGGCTGCCACACCGTGCTGCGCCGCGAACCGATGCTCTCCTCCCGCATCTTCATCTGGCAGCACTTCACCCGCCTCACCCCCAGCGAAGTCCTCGACGTCATCCCGCTGTTCCACCCGGTCTGGGCCGACGCCGACCCCGAGGACATCACCTTCGCCGACAGCCACGCCGCCCACGGCAACTTCCGCGCATGGGCCCAGCTGACCGCCCACCCGCACCGCCCTGACCCGCACCGGCCGCACCCGCGTCGACCAGGAACTGCTGCGCTGGGCCTTCAGCCGCCTCGCCTGAACACCACACCGCCATGCTGCTCACCGTGCCACCGCCGTCCGTTACCGTGGTCATCGACCCGGGCGACGACGTTATCCACACGCACACCGCCCTGGCCGCCCACCATCCGCCGTCCGGCCGGATCACTCTGCACCCCGGCCCGGGCACCACTAGCGAGACCGGCCTCGCCCACGACCTTCTCGCCGCCCTGGGCAAGCCGCCCCTGCTCCCGGGCCGCTTCCCTGCCGGCCGTCAGCCCGCCTGGGAAGCCGCCGCCGCCTGGATGACCGCCCTGCCCGTCGCCCGGCTGACCGTCCTGCGCGCCCACCGCCTCACCGCCCGCCGCACGATGCGCCTGCTGCAGCTACAGGCCCTCGCCGGGATCCACCTGACCCTGGTCTGCCACCGCCCCCACCTTCCCGCCGCCCTGCACCAAGCCCTGAGGGCGGTCGACTACTCCGTCACCACCGATTTCCAGGAAGCCCGCCGCCACTACTACGGCTCACCCGTCGCCTCACCCTCACCAACAGACGAGCCCGCCCGGCCAGCAGACAGGTGGCTCACCCTGCCTGCCCTGCACCGCCTCGTCTCCTACGACAGCCCCCGCCCCTGCGCCGCCCCGTGCACGCCGCCCCCGATCATCTGGCGGCACCGCCCACCGCCCGTGCCTCTCACCGCGCACACCGCCCAGCGAGTCGCCCGCCGGCTGCACGCAGCGACCGCACATCCTTGCCTCGCCGCGGCCGTCGCCGCCGCGCTGCTCACCGGCGCATCCCTCCAGCAACTCGCCACCGCACGTCCCCGCGACTACGACGACGCTGAGGCCACGCTCGCCCTACACGACCGCGCCCGCTACACCGACGGCTGCGCCGCCCACCCCGTACCACCCTGGGCGGGCATCTTCCTGCGGGCCGCAGCCTGCTTCACCCGGCTCCTCTCCAGCGACCAGGAACTGCTTGCCGCGCCACGTGACCGTGGGCACCTGCTGCGTGTGGCGGAGACGGCCAGACTGCGCCCGCCCCAGCCGCCCGCAACCCGCCGCAAAGACCCGGCCGGCCGTGTGGAGTGGGACTGGCGCGAGCGGCAGGAAGCCGAGAGGTACGAAGCCATGTCGGCCAGTCATGTCAGGCCCTCGCGACGCTGGACACTCTGACGCATTTCGCTCGAAGAGGCAGGCTCATCCGATCGAGAAGTCGGCGAACTCGACGTCGCTAAAGGCGATGTGCAGACCGTGGGCCCGGCGGCCCCCGTCACGGAAGTAGGCGTGCCCCAGCGCGCGGGCGAGGATCACCGTCTGCTGCTGCTCGCCTGCGCCGACATCCCGGGCGGCGAACAGCTCCCGGGCTACCTCTCCCGGCAGGTCCTGGGTGATCCACCGCACCCGCGGGTCGTCCGAGGAGCCTGCTGGCGCGGCGAACCCGAATCGCGCCCGGGTATGGAAGACGAACCCCTCCGCCTCGGCCTGGGCACGCAGGCGGCCCCGTACCCGGGGCTGCCACCGAGCCAGGACTGCTTTCTCGATCGCCCGGATCTGCGTCGGACCTGGAGGACGACGCGCCCCTGGTTTCTTCGTCACCCACCGCTGTACGGCGCGCTGCGACACCCCCAGCACGGCGGCCACCCTCCGGGTGGAACCACGGTGCGCTGCCAGCAAAAACCGCAGGCGGGCCTCAATGCTCGAAGGAACGGGGCGGGTGCGCAACGCGCGCTCCAATCCCTGCTCGATCTGTCCCACGTCCGCCTCCCCAAGCGGCCAGCCGACAGAGCCGACACCTGCAGTTCGTCACCTCAGTTCTCCCACGTCGTCTGCCCCCGCCTGCCAGTTCCCGCATCCTCGGGACCGCGCTGGCTGAGGCAAGCTACGAGCCCGTCCCGTACGCGGAGAACACCCACCGCCTCGTCGTCGCCAACGAAGGAAAGAGCCGACGGCCGAGCCGGTATCCTGCCCGCAGGGCCGACGCCCTGGGCTTCGCCGACGCCCACACCGCACCCGGACACCCACACCGTCCGGAACACCGGTGGAAGGTCTTCCGGGATCAACGGACCGCTAGACGAACACCTTGACGATCCATCGAGCCGGGGTTGCCGTGTGGGGGCGAGAACCCGGTGCCGAGAGGACCCGTCCATGACCAAACGCACTACCGAGCAGCAGCGCGCCCGCGAACT
Organism: Streptomyces sp. NPDC006309; assembly: GCF_040613095.1. NCBI lineage: Bacteria > Bacillati > Actinomycetota > Actinomycetes > Kitasatosporales > Streptomycetaceae > Streptomyces > Streptomyces sp. NPDC006309. The sequence goes on from NZ_JBEXRO010000050.1 coordinate 12,432, forward strand.
CCAGCGCACCTCAAGCGAGCAGGGCACAAACCTCAGCTACCACGAAGCCCTCAACTGGGTACGTGCCACCGCCGAAGCGCACGCCGAGAATCCGGGCAAGATCGCCGTCTGCGTACCGCACGCGCACTGCATCATGATCTTCGGCGCGGACGAGGACCCTGAGTACATCCGTAAGTCGACCACGCCGACTCCCGCGGCCGAAGTCGAGCTCGCCAATGAGCTCCTCCAGCGGAGGAACGCTCTGATGCGCGACCACTCCAAGGCCGAAATCATGGCCATGATCCACAGGAGGCGGCGCGTTTCGCGCGCGGATCTCGCACGCTGCACCAAGCAGGAGCTCGCAGGCGATCTGGTAGACGGCGAGGACAGCCGCGAGCGCTATGAAGCGTACGGGCGGGTGGCGCTGATCAACGGCAGGCCGACGCGCGACTCACGACCTCTTTGCGGAGGCGTCGGCTGCTTCGGCCACGACAGTGCGACGCCTTGGCCGGAAACCCGCGCGCGCTTCCGCGCCCAAGGGCCCTGCATCGGCGCACAGTAGCCCGAGTGGCTTCTACGCCCTCGCCCATTCAAGTCCGAGCGCGGCGAGGGCGGCGAGCTGTTCCGCGGTGAGCTTGTCGCGCCTCGACTTGGTGTTGGAGAGCCATACGCCCAGCCGGACCGCTACCGGTTCGGTCTCGCCGTCGACCGCGACCTCGACGACCGCGCCGCGCGGCACCGGCCGGTGGCCTTCCCGTTCCACCCACTGCGCGAGGGCTGCCAGGCCCCGCTGGAACGCCTGCTGTGCCTTGCTCGGGCCCTTCGTCGCGCGCCTGGCCGTCGGGGCGGCAGGGGGCGCTTGCAGCGGCTTGATGCCCAGCCGGGTCAGCCGCTCCTGTTGCTCGGATGACAGCAGCTTCCAGGTGCTCGCCTCGCGTTGCCGTGCGAGCCATCGTCCGATGTCGTCGCCGTCCATGAGGACGCCGGGCTGGATGTCGGGCAGCAGCCCACCGGGCTCGTCCTCGGCGAGGTCCGCGAGGACGCGGTAGTGGCGTTGCCAGTCGAGTGGCCAGGGGCAGTTCCAGTCCGAGTCGATCGCCGTCAACTGCTTCGCGCGCTCCCGGGCCCGCTCGGGGTCCTTCCCGAGGCCGCCCTTGCGGCGGAGATTGGCCATGTGCTGCCCGATGGGCACCATCGCCTCGCCTTCGCCCCAGACCGCATCCTGACGCGGTGCGAGGTGCCCCATGGCCCGCCGGTAGGAGCGCAGTGCGGCGAGCTTGTTCTCCCAGGCTTCCTCGCCCGGCTCCCACACCATCCCGGCCTCCGGCGTGTCCAGCAGGGTCTTGCGCCGCTCCTCCAGTTCACCTGCCCGCAGCGCTTTCCTCTGCTGGTGGACCCAGCGCCCCAGCGGGAAGTCCTTGGTGACGCCGACCTCGACCTCAACGTCATACGGGACGGCGTAGAGGCCGGTGATCTCGTTCTCCTTCCGCCACCGGAGCAGCGCCTGGTAGCCCTCGAGCCAGACCAGGGACTCGGGCCGGTAGACACGGGTGCGCAGGAAGGCCGCGATGGTGGCGGCGTCGCGCGGGCTGGAGAAGTGCAGCAGCGCGGACTCGGCAGCGGCGTCGGTGTCGTCCTGCTCCTGGTCCTCGCCGCCGGCCCCGACGATCCGCCCGTCGTCGTCACGCCGCAGGTGCACCTTGCGCTTGCCGCTGGTGAGGGCGCGGGAGGCGAGTTGCTCGACGAGTCGTTCGTCATGACTGCGCAGGCCTTGGAGGACGGCTACGAGGGGGCGGAACGAGGCGCTGGTGACCATGTCGGTCGGGTCCTCGCCGGGCTCCAGGAACACCGGCACGATGATCCGCGCAACCTTGGTGGAGCCGTCGCGGTTCAGCCTGAGCGCGCGGCCGATGTTCTGCACGATCTCGACCTGGGAGCCGCGGGTGTCGGCGAAGCAGATCGCCTCCACTCCGCGCTCGCCGGTGATGTCCACGCCCTCCCCGAGCACCCGAACCGAGGCGAGGAATGCCCGGTGCACGCGCCGATTGTTCGCGTCGATGCCGTTGGCGAACTGCTGCAGCACCTCGCGCCGCTCGGACACGAGGTGGTCGCCGCACAGCCACGCCGCCCACACCCGGTCCGGGGGTATGTGGCGGCCGGCCTCCAGCTCGTAGAACTCCGCGTCGATCGACGACTTCGGCAGGGCCTCCGCCTTCGCCAGGTCCTCATCGGAGGCGTCGTTGACGTACAGCTGCGCGGCCGTCTCGGGCAGCTTCTCCGCGAACGCGGCGGCCTCCTCCACCCGCTGGTGGAACGTCATCACGGTGCGTAGGTTCCACCTCGCGGCGTGCTCCAACAGCGCCGTCTGCAGGAGCGCCATGCGCCGGCCCCGCAGCGCCTCATCCGACTCCCCGAAGACCGGGGAAGGGTCGCGGATCTCCAGCACGTCGATCTCGAACCCGGCGAGGATGCCCCGCTCGATCGCCTCCGAGAGCCCCAGCTCGGCCAGCCACGGCCCGTAGGTGGCGGAGTCCTGGCCCATCGACGCCAGCACCAGCTCCTGCCCGTCCGCACCCCGCTGCGGCCGGGGCGCGGCGAGGATGCGCGGGGTCGCGGTGAGGTACAGCCGGAAGGCGGCGGGGATCCGGGCGTTGTCGTGGATCGCGGCCCACGGCCGACCAAGATCACCGGCGGTGCCGTGGGCCTCATCCACGATCGCCAGGTCGAAGCCTGCCATCTGCTGGCCATACAGCCGCTCCCCGCCCGCCAGGGCGGCCTCCAGCGGCCCGCGGACCTTCCGTTGGCCCTCGGGTGCGTCGATGTCCTCGCGGTCCACGAGCGAGGCGTACGTGGCGAACACGACCACAGGCCCCGAACCTGCCCACAGGGCGAGCTGGATCGGGTTGGTGGTGGTGCGCACGCCCAGCTCGTTCAGGACCGGGTCGTTCTCCAGCGAGCACACCGCCACCATCGGGCCACGGTGGCCCACCAGGCGCCACGCCTGGGCGGTCTGCACGAGCAGGTCCAGGGTCGGCACGGTCACGAGGATCCGGCCGTCCCGGAAGCATTCCAGCGCGCACGCAGCCGCTGTGATCGTTTTGCCCGAACCGGTTGCTGACACGATCGTGCCCCGAGCACCCTCCGGGGGAACAGATGACCTTGCAGGAAATCCCACCCACTTGCGGAAAGTCGCCTTCTGGTCGACCTGGTGTTCCTTGAGCTGAATACCCGGCATTTAGCAATCCTCCCCTAACTCGTTTCCTGACCGCTTTGGGAAATCACCGGGAAGGTGTGAAGGGCGGGATTGACACCGTACCGTCCTCGCCCACCACGACCCGCTCGGCGAGCTGCGCCAGGACCTGGGCGGGCATGAGGCCGGCCCGATCGGCCGCCGCCCGGATCAGCCGGCTGGGCGCAGCAGACAGCCACAGCTCCGCCCGCAGCTCATCCGCCTCCTCCCGACGCCGCGCCTCAAAGGCGGCCCGGGCCGCGAGAGCACCATCACGCCGCTCTTCGCGTTCCCGAGCCCGCTCCGAACCCTGCACGTCGTGCTCCGGCTTGTACGCACCCCAACCGACAGCAGCCATTAAGTCCTGACGCGCTGCCACTCGGCGTGCTTGGCCGCCCAGGCGTCGGCCAGCCGCTCCGGGTCCATTCCGAACTCGGAGAAGGAACCACCCCGCCGCAACTGCCCCGCTGTCTCACGCTCGCGAACAGCAGCCTCCGCGACCCTCTCCGCAACGGCAGCGACCTCCAGACCCCTTGCCTGCCGGACCTGATCCCGCGCCACTTCCTGAACAGTCCGCATGCGGCTTTCCCTTTTTCCGTTAGCGCGCGGGGCGTGCCTCGTTCGGTCAGCTGGAAGGTGTACTGCATTTTTCCCAACGCTACATGGTGCATCAAATTGATGCACACGCTACCCTGAAACACCGACACGAACGAGCGATGCCAGGACTCCGGCATACTGACCAGTCATGGACAGACGCAGCACACGGCGGTTGACACTGATGGTCGACGAGGAAACGTTCGAGGTCACCGAGCGACCCGACGAGTTGGGCACATACGACTTCACCTGGCTGTCAGGCCCCAACCCCGGGTACGGCTTCACCTCCGCCGTGCAGCCGGCCAGAGCATTGAGCGAGCCGGAACTGCAGGCGTCAGCACGGGACTTCTTGAAGCAGGTGGACCCAACCACCGGACACATCGAATAACCACCCACCGCACCCACCCTCATAGCCAGCCAGGCCCGCGATAGCGGGCCCCAACGGTTCTGGAGGCGCAGCCGGAAGGACCGTCAGGCGGGGGAGCGCAGCGGACCCGCCCCATCAGGCCGGAGCGAAGCGGAGGCCTGACAGCGGGACGAAGTCCCGCAGCTCCGGGAGCGCAGCGAACGGAGCATCAACCCGACTGCGCAGCAGTCGGGTTGCGCGGGACGCGCAGCGTCCCGCCAGCGCTCCCGCGGAGCGGGAGCGCAACAAACCGTGCGCAGCACGGTTGTGTCCGGGCCGCCGGTACCCGCCGTGGGCGTCGCGGTCGTACCGTCACCGCCGCTGCCGTTGCCGTCGCCACCTCCGCTGCCGCCGGAAG
>NZ_JBEXRO010000051.1:0-16377 GCF_040613095.1 Streptomyces sp. NPDC006309
CTCACCGGCCTGGAGGTCCGCGGGGTCCAGGCCGTTCTGGCTCCCGAGCCCGGCGAATGCTGCGTACGACTGTGCCCCACCGACACCGACACCGATGGTGATGACCGGTCGGCCCAGAACCACTGACCCGAGGCCGGCCGCCTGTTCCCGTGGGCCACCGCCCCGATGCACGACCCTGCCCGCAGCGGAAGGTCGGGTGGGACGGGGGCTGCCCCCTACTGCGCGACTCACCCATGACCGGTGCTCGGCGTCCGGCCGAGCTGGGGGAAACGCCCGTTCTGGCGTTCCGACCGGAGCATTGCCATGTTGACCAAACACATCCTGAACAATTCCGTCTTCTCCGCGGAACCGGTGACGCATTCCACCACCGAGCCCGTGACGACCGCCGGTGACTTCGGCCTGCTGCTCATCAGACTCACCTTCGGACTGCTGATGGCCGCACACGGGGCCCAGAAAGTCTTCGGACTCTTCGGAGGCCCGGGCCTGACGGCGACCGGCAAGGGGTTCGCGGCCCTGGGCTACCACCCGGGGAAACTCTTCGCCGTGATCGGCGGACTGTCCGAGTTGCTCGGCGGCCTCGGTCTGGCCCTCGGGCTGCTGACACCGCTCGCGGCTGCCGCCCTGATCGGCGTCATGATCAATGCGATGGTCACGGTCACCGGCGCCCACGGCCTGTGGGAGACGGACGGCGGCGTGGAATACAGCGTCTGCATCACCGTCGTCGCGCTGGCCGTCGCAGCCATCGGCCCGGGCCGGCTGGCCGCCGACCGCCCGTTCCGGTGGGGTAAGGGCGGCTGGAAGGAGGCGGCCTTCGCCCTCGGCCTGGGAGGCATCGCCGCCGCCATCACACTCAGTCTGTAGACACGGAGCGACCACTCACCCCGGTTCTCGCGAGGCATGTCTACCTGCTCTCCGCCCTCGCCCTGATCCCCATCCTGAGCTGAGCGATGCCGTCGGAGGCGTCGGCCCGGACGGGCCGGCGCCTCCAGCGCCACCCGCCTGCACCTGCCGAGGCCGGTGGCAGAGGGGCTGGGCCCGTTATCGGCGCTGCGGGCACGAGGGAGCGAACCGATTGCAGGGCACGGCCGTTCGCGGCAACACCACCCCGGCCGAGAGGGGCAGACGCCGCAAAGCCGAACGCTGGACCGGCCGTTGGATAACCAAAACCAGCCCTCCTGCTGTTGAGGACGGGCGTCGGCGGTTCGATCTGCCTGACGGGGTGCCAGAGGCCGGTCGGGCGCCGCGAGTGCCTCGCTCCGGGACACGCGTCCCGCGCTCCGCGCGGTGTCGGCGGCTACACTGTTGGCCTGAGCGGGCCGTACGCGTACACCCGTGTCCGGTTCCGCTGTCCTGGAACCCCGTGAGGGGGCGAGCGTGACCCCACCCACTGCCTCACATCCGCTCCACCGCTACGGCTGGAACGACGCGTTCGCGACCGACTTCGGCCCCTACGAGGCCGACGGCCTCCGGCCCGGCCGGGTCGTGCGGGTCGACCGCGGGAGCTGCGAGGCCGTCGTCGCCGAGGACGGACGGGTGACGTCCGTACGGGCCGGTACGGGGCCCGTGGCCTCGCCCGATCCCGTGCGGAACCCCTGCACCGGCGACTGGGTGGCCCTCGACCTGGACCAGGGAGTCGTCCGGGCGCTGCTGCCACGGCGCACCGCGTTCGTCCGGGCCGTCTCCTCGCAACGGTCCGACGGTCAGGTCCTGGCCGCCAACATCGACCAGGTACTCATCGCCGTCTCACTCGCCGACGAGTTGGATCTCGGGCGCGTCGAGCGTTTCCTCTCCCTGGCGTGGGAGAGCGGCGGCCAGCCGGTGGTGGTCCTCACCAAGGCCGACCTCGTCCCCGACCCGGTGACGCTCTCCTATCTCGCCGAGGACACCGGGAAGGTGGCCCCCGGAGCGCGCGTGCTGTCCGTCAGCGCGGCCACGGGGCAGGGCATGGACGCCCTCGCGACCCTCATCGGCGGCGGAGGCGGGAGCGGAGGCGGGGGAGACTGCGAGGGCGGCGGCACGGCCGTTCTGCTCGGGGTGTCCGGTGCCGGCAAGTCCACCCTCGCCAACGCGCTCACGGGAGCGGACGTGCAACGGGTCGACGTCACACGCGGCGGCGACGGCAAAGGGCGGCACACGACGACGACCCGCGATCTCCTGCCGTTGCCGGGCGGCGGTGTCCTGATCGACACACCGGGGCTGCGCGGAGTGGGACTGTGGGAGGCCGACAGTGGCGTGGCCCGGGCCTTCACCGATATCGAGGCCCTTGCCCGTGACTGCCGATTCCACGACTGTTCGCACCGGACGGAGCCCGAATGCGCGGTGCGCGGGCCGGCCGAGGACGGGACCCTGCCTCTGCGGCGGCTCGAGAACTACCACAAGCTGCTCCGCGAGAACGAGCGGATCGCCGCCCGGAGCGATGCGCGGCTGAACGAGGAGATGCTGCGGAACTGGAAGCAGAAGAAGGCGCTGGGCCGCCACATGAGGGAACGCAAGCGCGGCCCGCAGCACTGAGACCGACGCCTTCGCTCAGCGCATTGGGGCGTCGGGGCGTCGTCCTGCGGACAGTGGGCCGTTGCGGCTGTACGCGGAGCCTGGTCGGCGCAGGACGGCCCAGGGTCCGCCCGCCCTACGTCAACAGGTTCGTGCACCCCTGCCTGCTCGGCCTCCGCCCGCCCGGCCCCGGCCTGCTCATTCGGCCTCGTCGACATGCTTCGCGTCGTCGAACCGGAGCAGGTCCCACCGGGAGCCGTCGTGGACGAATTCGTTGATCGAAGTCGCCGCGGGTGTGGCGTCCGTGAACAGCACCGGTGGGACGACGTCCAGCAGCGCTGACATCACCGCGACGATGAGCCCGGCATGGCACACCACGACGACGGTACCGCCGCGGTGACCGGACAACAGGCCGTTGACGACACGGCCGGCCCGGGTCCGGAACTGGTTCCACGTCTCCCCGCCGGGCGCGAAGGGCCGGTCGGGGTGAGCGGTCATGTCGAACGCCCCGTGGACGCGCTGGTACTCGTCGATGGACAGGCCGTCGGCCGCCCCGAAGTCGAGCTCGCGTGCCTGCTTCTCGACGACCGGTGCCCCGAGTCCCAGGCCGCTCGCCAGGACCTCGGCCGTCTCGCGGGCTCTGCGCACCGGACTGGTCAACAGCGCGTCCGGCCGCGCTGGTTCGGCCGCCAGTCGTGCCGTGAGCCGCGCGGCCTGTTCCCGGCCCAGCTCCGTCAGGCCGGGACACGTACGGGAACCTGCGATCAGTCTCTTCACGCTGGCATGCGATTGCGCATGCCGCACCAGCCATACACGGGTAGCGGAGTTCTGTCCATGTGCGTACGCCATTCGCGTGGAGGTCCTCGGATCGGCCTGCGTCGCAGGTCAGTTTAGGTCCCAGCCGCCGTCGACGGTCAGACTCTGGCCGGTGACGAAACCTGCTTCGGGAGAAGCCAGAAACGCCACCGCCGCGGCCACGTCTTCGGGACGCCCATGCCGTTTGATGCATTGCCGGGAGAATTCCCGTTGCCGCCAGGACGGGTAATCCGGGTGAGACCTCTGCTCGGTATTCAGTTCGATGGAACCCGGTCTCACGGAATTCACTGTGATCCCGTGCGGGCCGAGTTCACGGGACAGGGCGCGGACGAATGCCTCCAGGCCGCCTTTCGCCGCGATGTAGGGGGCGAGTTCCACGCGTCCTACCCGCGTGAGCACTGTGGAAACGGCCACGATCCGGCCCGTTCCGCGCGCCACCAGATGGGGTGTGGCGGCGCGTGCGCAGGCGATATGCGCGAGGAGATTGACGTCCAGGGCCTTGCGTACGTCGTCCCAGGTGGTGTCCTGCCATGGCGTGTATGTGTACGCCCCGGCATTGCACACGAGGACGTCAAGCCTTTGAGCGCATGCGGCCATGGATTTCCCCAGGCGGTCCACGGTCTCCTCGTGCGTGAGGTCCCCGGCGACCGTGGCGAGAACGTCCCCACCGGCCGCTGAAACCCGGTCGGCGGTGTCGGCCAACCCGGAGTCGCGCGTCAGATGAGTCAGCACCAGATCATGGGTCGCGGCCAGCCGTACCGCGATGGCGGCACCGAGGCCCGATCCCGCCCCCGTGACCACGGCGACGCCCCGAGACGACATCACATTCCCCTTCCGCAGCGCGGCTGATCACCCGTTCGATCCTGCCACTCAAGACGGGCCGATCACCCCCGTTATCCGGCCATTCCGGCAATCACCGTTGTTGGCCGCGAAAGCCCTGGGGCATTCTGTGATGCCGGATCAGGCCGACGAAGCCGGAGGTATTCAGTGGGTGCCATGGACGCAGAACGTCGGACGAATGCTGATTGTCTGGAAAGCATCAAGGAGGTCGTCGCCGGCGGCGTCAGCAGCAGTATGCGGGCGGCGGCCGTCCCCGTGCCACTCGTCGTGCGGCGCGCCGACGGCTGCCTGCTCCGGGATGTCGAAGACAACGAGCTCGTGGACTTCAACATGGGCTATGGCCCCCACCTCTTCGGTTACGCCGACCGCGATGTGGCCGATGCGGTGGCCGACCAGTTCACCAAGGGCCATATGACCGGCCTGCCGCACGAGCTGGACGCCGAGGCCGGATCCCTCATCGCCGAACTGGTTCCGGGCGTCGAGCAGGTCAGGTTCGCCAATTCCGGTACGGAGGCGGTCGCCTCCGTGCTGCGGCTCGCCCGCGCCACCACGGGGCGCTCACTGGTGGTCACCTTCGACGGGCACTACCACGGCTGGAGCGAGACCGTCCTGCGGGCGGGCAGCAAGACCACGTTCCAGATAAAAGGCGCTCGGCCGACGGACGTCGTCCCCGGCGCGCCCGGCATGATCCCCGAGGCGCTCGCCCACACCGCGCAGCTGCCGTGGAACGACGCCGAGGCCGTCAAGGAGCTCTTCGCGCGCGACGGCGGCCGGATCGCGGCCGTCATCCTGGAGCCGGTCCTGACCAATGCCGGTGTGATCCCCCCGGTACCCGGCTTCCTGGAGCTGCTGCGCGACCTCACCTCTCGCAGCGGTGCCATGCTGATCTTCGACGAGGTGATCACCGGCTTCCGGGTCGCCCGCGGAGGCGCTCAGGAGTTCTACGGCGTCGAGCCCGACCTCACGGTCCTGTCCAAGGTGATGGGCGGCGGATTCCCCGTCGCCGCCTTCGGCGGACGCAAGAACGCGATGCGGATGCTCGCCACGAACGAGGCGTACCACGCCGGCGTCTACGCCGGGAACCACGCCGCCCTCCGCGCGGTCGTCACCATGCTGACCAAGATCCGCGCACTGCCCGGCCTCTATGACGAGTTGGAGAGCGTCGGCGCCGGTGCGGAGAACGCCCTGCGCGAGGTCTTCGCCGCGGAGAAGCGACCCGTGCACATCAACCGGGTCGGCACCCTGATGTGCGTGGCCCTGCTCAAGAAGCCGCTGGAGAAGAACGACACGCTGCGCGATCTCACCGAGGCCATCGACTTCTCCCGGCACCGCCGGCTCCAGGTCCTGGCCCAGAGGGAGGGCGTCTACTTCCATCCCAACGCGCTGGAACCGTGGTTCCTGAGCACCGCGCACACCGGGGACGTCCTGGACAAGGCGGCGGGGGCACTGCGACGCGGGCTGACCGAACTCGGATGACCGCCGCGCGCGCGAAGCTGCTCTCCCTGCTGTACGAGCAGGGCGCCCGTCCGGGGGACAGGCCGCTGCTCAGCGACGCCTCCGGGACCACCAGCGCCGGCCGGTTGGCCGAACGAGTGGACGCCAAGGCCCGTGCCTTACGTGAGGCGGGCGCCGGGCCGGGCACCCTCGTGGGAACCGTCGCCTGGCCCGCGGCCGAGTTCGTCAGCGACGTGTTCGCGATCATTTCCGCCGGGGCGGCCGCCGTTCCGCTCTCGCGCCGGACGACACCGTGGGAGCTCCGGCGGATCCGGGACCGCTGCGCACTCGACTTCCTCTCGGCCCCGCACGAGTCGCCGCTGGCCCTGCCGGTCACGGCCGCGCAGCAGGGCGTACGGACGCTGAGCGGGGTCCGGGAACCCGGCCGGCGAGCAGCGCGGCACCACGCCTTCGAGGAGGCGGCGACGGCACAGATCACGTCGGGCACCACCGGGTACCCCCAGGTCGCGCTGCGCTCCGCCGCCGCCCTGCTGGCCGAGGCGGAGAGCTACCGTACGGCCCTGGGGCTGGGCCCGGAGAGCCGGCTGCTGTGTCCCGTACCCCTCCAGCACGCGTACGGCTTCGGGCTGTGCGCCGTCGCCGCGACCCTGGCGGGAGCGCATGTCCGCTATCTGACGCCCGACAAGCCGCGCCTGCTGCTGCGCGAGCTCGCGGCCGGCGACGTGACGCTGTTCGTCGGTGTGCCCCCCATGCTGCGCCTGCTCGCCAAGGCCGCCCGCGTCCTGCCGCACGACGGCCGTACGGTCGGGTTCCTCTCCGCCGGCATGGCGCTGGACGCGCACACCGCCGAACTCGTCGCGACCCGGCTGGGCGGGCATGTCGGCCAGGTCTACGGGACCACGGAGACCGGGCCGATCTGCGTGAGCAGCCCCGCCCCGTGGCAGCCGGGCACCTTTGGACCCGGTGCGCCCCTGCCCGGGGTGGAGGTCCGGCTGTCCCCGGTCCCGGAGGCCGCAGGGGACGGTGCCGACGTCTCCACCGCGGTGCCGGGACAAGCCGTGCCGGGACAAGCCGTGCAGGGGCAAGCCGTGCCGGGGCTGGTGACCGTCACCTCGCCGTCGATGATGCTCGGTTACGCCGACGGGGAGAGCGTCGACGCGACCCCGCTGCGGGACGGATTCACCACGGGCGACCTGGCCCGATGGGAAGGGCGGGAACTCGTCCTCGCCGGGCGCCTGTCCACCAGCATCAACGTCGCGGGCGCCAAGGTCAGCCCCGAGGAGATCGAGGCCGTCCTGCTCGCCTTCCCGGACGTCGCCTCATGTCTGGTGTCCGGGGTGGACGATCCGGTGCTCGGACAGCGGATCAGCGCGACGGTGACACCCGGCACGGTCGACCTCGGCAAGCTGGACCGCTTCTGCCGCGAGCGGCTGTCGCCCTCCTGCGTCCCCCATGCCTTCGCCTCCGTGGCGGAACTGCCGACCACCGAGACCGGAAAGGTCATCAGGCCACGGACCGGTCAGTTAAGGAACCGTGAGAGTGAGAACTGACAACATCTTCCTGGCCGGGACCGGGGCGTACATTCCGCCCAGGGTGAGCGTGGAGGAGGCGGTCCGGCGCGGCGCGTACGACAGGGAACGGATGGATGCCTGCGGGTGGCGGAACATCGCCGTGGCCGACGGCACGTCCGCGCCGGACATGGCGGTGGCGGCCGTCCGGCAGGCGGTGGACCGTTCGGGCCTCGGCGCGGACGACATCGACATCCTCATCCACTCCTGCGCCTACCACCAGGGTCCCGACGGCTGGTCGGCGCCGCACTACATCCTGCGCTCCACCCTCGACTCCCCGATCCCGGCGCTGACGGTGGAGCAGGGATGCAACGCGTTCCTCGCCGCCCTGGAGATGGCGGCCCAGTACCTGCTGTGCGCGCCGTCCCGCAACGGCGCCGTGGTGAGCAGCGCGGACAACTTCGGCGCCCCCTCGGTGGACCGGTGGTACGCGCACCGTGACGCGGTGCTCGCCGACGCGGCCGCCGCGGTCGTCCTGTCGAAGCGGTCCGGCTGGGCCGCACTGCGCTCCATCGAGTCGGTGTCGCTTCCCCAGTTCGAGATCCTCAACCGCGGGCACGATCCGATCTTTCCCCCGGCGGTCACCACCGGCCGGAAGCTCGACATGAACGAGCACCTGGAGGCGATGGTCGAGGAGCTGGGCCCGAAGGCGTCCGAGATCGGTCAGGAGTACGCCGCGAGCGGTGCGAAGCTGATCGAGCAGGTGACGGGCGAGGCGGGCATCTCCGTGGCGGACCTGTCGAAGGTGCTCCATCTCGGGGCGGGCACCGCCGACTTCCTCGACAGCCACCTGCGGCCGATGGGCCTGGACGCGTCGCTGGGCGACGTGGACTTCTTCCGCGACACGGGGCACGCGGGCGCCGCCGACGTCGGGCTCCAGCTCAACCACCTCGTCGAGGGCGGGCAGGTGAGCATCGGAGACCACCTCCTCCTGCTGAGCGCCGGACCCGGACTCATGGTCACCGCCGCGGTGGTCACCGTGCTGGAGCATCCCGTCCGGCGCGCCGCGGGCGCTGAAGGGGGCCGGGGGTGACGAGTCCGGGAGCCTCGGAGGAGGAGGCCGCCGGGCGTGAGGAGCCCATCGCCGTCATCGGGCTGAGCTGCCGGTACCCCGGTGACGCCGATTCTCCCGACGCCTTCTGGGAGCTCCTCGTCCAGGGCCGGGACGGCGTCGGCGACGGAGCGGAGCGCTGGGCGCCGTACGCGGACACCGGGCAGGAGCACGCGACCGTCGTACGGGACACCACGAGCCGGGGCGGCTTCCTCACCGACATCGCCGGTTTCGACGCGGAGTTCTTCGGTATCTCGCCGCGTGAGGCCGAGCTGATGGACCCGCAGCAGCGGCTGCTGCTGGAGCTGGCCTGGGAGGCCCTGGAACACGCGGGGATCCCGCCCCTCGGTCTGGGTGGCAGTGACTGCGGCGTGTTCGTGGGCGTCGGTTCGGACGACTACGGGCGCCGGCTGCTGGAGGACCTGCCCCGGATCGAGGCCTGGACCGGCATCGGCGCGGCCCTGTGCGCCACCGCCAACCGCATCTCCCACAGCCTCGACCTGCGCGGCCCCAGTCTCGCCGTGGACACCGCGTGCTCGGCCTCGCTCGTCGGTGTCCACCTGGCCCGCCGGAGCCTGCTCTGCGGGGAGTCCGACGTGGCGCTGGCCGCGGGGGTGAACCTCATGGTCGCGCCCGGCCTCTCGGTGACCCTGGACCGTGCGGGCGCCACCTCACCGGACGGCCGCAGCAAGCCGTTCGACGCCTCGGCGGACGGCTACGGCCGGGGTGAGGGCGCGGGCGTACTCGTCCTCAAGCGGCTGTCGGACGCCGAGCGGGCGGGAGACCGCGTTCTGGCGGTGATCCGAGGCAGCGGCGTGAGCCAGGACGGGCGCACCGCCGGCATCATGGCGCCCAACGGCGAAGCACAGGCGGACCTGCTGCGCAGGACGTACACGCGGTGCGGCATCGCCCCGGACACCGTCGACTACGTGGAGGCTCACGGCACCGGGACCGTCGCGGGCGACCCGCTGGAGGCCGGTGCGCTCGCCGCGGTGTTCGGCGCGGGCCGGCCGCAGGGCAGCCCCTGCCTCATCGGCTCCGTCAAGGGCAACATCGGGCACCTGGAGGCCGGCTCGGGGATCGCCGGGATGATCAAGACGATCCTCGCCCTCGTCCACGAGGAGATCCCGCCCAGCGTGCACTTCTCCGCCCACAACCCGCGCATCCCCTGGGAGGAGTCACGGCTCAGGGTGACGCGGGAGCTCACCCCGTGGCCCCGTGGCGGCCGTCCCCGCCGGGCGGGTGTCTCCAGCTTCGGCTACGGCGGCACCATCGCCCACGTCGTCCTGGAGGAGGCACCGGAACGGCACGAGCCGCCCGCCCCGTCCCGGGACGACCCCGCCCTGCCGCGCCTGTTCCGGCTCTCCGGCCGGTCCGGGACGACCGTCCGGGAGGACGCGGCCCGGCTCGCCGACTGGCTGGACGGACCGGGCGCGGGCGTCGCGCTCGCCTCACTCGAGCAGGATCTCCGGGCCCGGCGCAGCCACCTGGAACGCCGTGTCGCCGTCGTCGCCGCCGGCCACGCCGAGCTGGCGAGCAGGCTGCGCCGATTCGCCGCGGGTACCGCCGGCGACACCGCACCCGGTCTCGCCGAGGGCACGGTGGCGGGCGAGGGCGGGGACCGGGTGGTGTGGGTGTTCTCCGGGACCGGCGCCCAGTGGAAGGGCATGGGCCGTGAACTGCTCGCCACGGACACCGTCTTCGCCGAGGTGATCGACAGGATGGGGCCGGTCTTCGCCGAGGAGATCGGCGCGACGGCCCGTCGCATGATCGAGGACGGGGACGTCACCGGCGTGGACATCGCCCAGACGATGATCTACGCGGTCCAGATGGGTCTGGCCGCCGTCTGGCAGTCGCTCGGGGTGAGGCCCGCGGCCGTCATCGGCCACTCGATGGGCGAGATCGCGGCCGCCGTGACGGCTGGAGTCCTGTCGCTGGAGGACGGCGCCCGGCTGGTGTGCCGCCGCAGTGTCCTGCTGCGACGGGTGGCCGGCGCGGGCGGCATGCTGATGATCGGCCTGCCCGCCGACGAGGCCGCCGCCCGGCTGGGCGGCACCGACACCGTCGTGCCGGCGGTCCTCGCCTCGCCCACGCAGACCGTGGTGGCCGGCGCGGTGGCGGAGATCGACGCCCTCGCGCAGGAACTGGCGGGCGACCCGGACCTGCTCGTGCGCCGGGTCGACAGTGATGTGGCCTTCCACAGCCCGCAGATGGAGCCCTTGACGAAGGAGCTCGCCGAGGCCGCGGCCGAGCTCACCGTCCACGCCCCCCGGATCCCTCTCTACAGCACCGCGCTGGACGACCCGCGCGACGCGGCTCCCCGCGACGGCGCCTACTGGGCGACCAATCTGCGCAGCCCGGTACGGCTGTCCGGGGCGGTGGCCGCGGCGGCCGAGGACGGGTTCAGGACCTTCCTGGAGGTGTCGGCCCATCCGGTGGTCCGGCACTCCGTCCAGGAGACGCTGGACACGGTTGGGGCCGACCGGCACTGCGTCGCCGCGTCCCTGCGCCGGGACACCGGGGAGCGCGAGCAGCTGCTGGCCAACGCGGGGACGCTGTACTGCCACGGCGTCGCCTTCGACCGGCCCCCGGCGCCGGACGCGGAACCCCTGTCGCTTCCGGCGCGGAGCTGGCGGCGCCAGCGGTACTGGCGCGACCTGCCGGTCCGCAGGGCCGACCGCGGACGGCACGACACGGCGAGCCGCACCGTGCTGGGACCGCGTACCACCCTGGCCGGGACCACGCCGCTGGACCTCTGGCGCACCCGTGTCGACATGGGGTCCCGGCCGTATCCGGGCAGCCACACCATCCACGGCGTGGAGATCATCCCGGCGGCGGTCGTCCTCCAGACGTTCCTGGACGCCGCGGGGCGGGGAGAGAGGCCGTACGGCCTCACCGACGTGTCGTTCGACCTGCCGCTGACCCTGGCCGCGGCCCGGGACATCGACGTGATCGCACAGGACGGCGTGGTCCGCCTGCTGTCCAGGACCACCGGCCCGGACGATCCCGTCGCCGCTGATCCGGGCACGGGTGACGCGGGTGCGGACGGGCAGCCGTGGCTGACCCACGCGGTGGCCGCCGTGTCCGGCAACCCCTCGCCGCCGCCCCTTCCGCCCGCCGCCGGACCGGGGACGGGGCTTCCCCCGGACCGGATCGTCACCGCCCTCGCCTCCGTCGGCGTGCCGGACATGGCCTTCCCCTGGCGGGTGGAACGGCTGGAGCGCGTCCGGGAGGGGCTGCGCGCGGACGTCGTCGCGGACGACGGGCCGGGCTCCGCCCCGACTCTGTGGGCCCCGTTGTTCGACGCCGCGCTGTCCATGGCCGCCGTCGCCTTCCCCGGACCCGCCGCCCTGCGGGTCGTGGCCGGCGTGGGCCGGGTGTGGGCCACGGGCGAGCCGCCGTCCCGCGCCCGCATCGAGGCACGCGTCGACGGCCCGGTCACCGACGCCGGCGGCACGGTGAGCGTGCGTGTCACCGCGGACGACGGGCGGACCGTGGCCGTACTGGCCGGGGTGCGGTACGCGGGCGCGGAGGCCGGGACGCGTCCGGGCGCACCCGGGGAACTGCTGTTCCGGACGGACTGGGCGCCGCTGCCCCTCGACGGCTCCACCGTCTCTCGCCCGCTGGTGCTGGTCGGCGCTGACGGAGGACTGCCGTCGGCACTCCGGGCCACGGCCGAGAGCCTGGGAATCCTGTGCCTGGCGACGGAGGAGCCGGACGGTCTCGAAAGCCTGCGCGATCAGGTCTCCGGACCCGTGGACGTGATCCTGCTGCCGCTGACGGACCGGCCGGGGCAGGAGGCCGGGGAACGTGCCGTGCGGGAGGCGTGGCTGCTCGCGGGTGCGGCGCGGCGGCTCGGCACATGGCCACCGGGCACGGCCAGACTCTGGTCGGTGACCTCCGGTGTCCGCGAGGCGGACCGCCTCGAGGCCGTGGCCCAGGCGGCGCGGTGGGGTCTGGGCAGGGTCGTGGGGGGCGAACACCCCGAGCTGTGGGGCGGGACGCTCGATCTCGGCCCGCGGCCCACGAGGGACGACCTCGTCACCGCGCTGGGCGTCATCGCCGGGAACCCGGGCGAGGACGTCGTCGCGATCCGCGAGGGCGGGGCCCGGGCGAACCGGCTGGTCCGCCACGGCGCGGGCGCGGACCACGCCCCGCTGCGGTGCCGGCAGGACGCCACCTATCTCGTCACGGGCGGTCTGGGCAGCCTGGGCGGCGAGATCGCCCGGTGGCTCGTGGAGCGGGGCGCGCGTCGCCTCGTACTGGCCGGACGCGGTGCCCTGCCGCCCCGGTCGCAGTGGGACGCCGGAACCGACGGAGCCCAGGCGCGCCGCATCGAGACCGTTCGCGGGCTCGAGGCTCTCGGGGCGACCGTACGGGTGGTGTCCGTCGACCTGTCCGACGCCGAGGCGGCGGCGGCCCTCCTGACCCCGGACGCTCTGGGCATGCCTCCGATCCGTGGGGTCGTCCACGCCGCCGGCGTGCTGGAGGACCAGCTCGTCGACCGGCTCGGCCTGGACGCCCTGACGGCGGTCATGCGGCCGAAGGCCGGTGGCGCCCTGACCCTCCATCGGCTCTTCCCGCCGGGATCCCTCGATTTCCTGGTCCACTTCTCGTCGTGCGGCCAGTACCTGGGCCTCACCGGCCAGGCCGCCTACGCGTCCGCCAACGCGTTCCTCGACGCCATGGCCGCCTACGACCACACCCTCGGTGCCGTCGGCAGCATGAGTCTGGCGTGGACGTCCTGGCGGGGCATGGGCATGGCGGCCAACGCGGCGGTGGACGCCGAGCTGGAGGCCCATGGGGTCGGTGACATCACGGCGCCCGAGGCCTTCGGCGCCTGGGAACACGCCAGCCGGACCCGCGCCGCCTGTCTCGCGGTGCTGCGCACCGTGCCGCTCCCGGCCGGTGCGCGCCGGCCGGGCCTGCTGCGCGACATCGCCGACGACGAACCGGCGGGGGCGGCACGGGAGGAGACGGCCGGGGCCCGGGGCCTCGGGGAGCTGTCCGGGGACGCGCTCCGGGCTCTGCTGCACGAGCAGACGGTCTCCGTCATCGTCAGCGAGATGAAGGTGGATCCGGCGGAGCTCGATCCCGACCGGTCACTGCTGAAAACGGGGATGGACTCCGTCATGGCGATCGTCATCCGCCGCCGGCTGGAACGGCTCCTGGAGCGCAAGCTCCCGGCCAATCTGGTCTGGCATCAGCAGACGGTCACGGCCATCGTGGACTACCTCGTGGCCAGCACGCGCTCCTGAGCCGCTCCTGAGCCACAGGAGGAACTCACAGAAGGAACCGGCTCCGGCCGGCCGGGCCGCCGACCCGGCCGGCCGGAATCCGGTCCGCGCGGATCCTCGACCGGGTTCTTGGCGATGGAACACCCGGGGCCGGACGGCACGGGTCATCTGTATCCCAGAGCCGTCGGCGGCTAGCATCGCGGCGTGCTGCGTGACGCGGGTCAGACGCTGGGTCAGGGTGAGGCGGACGACGCTCCGTTGGCGTTGGACTGCCCGGTCACCGGCGATCCGGCGGGCAGACCGGTGGTTCTGCTGCACGCGCTGGGGAACACCGGCCGGAGCTGGGACCGGCTCGTCTCCGCGCTGGCGCCCCAAGGCCACCGGTTGTTCGTACCGGACCTCCGAGGACATGGGCGGAGCCCCAGGGCCGGCGCGTACACCTTCGAGTCGATGTACCGGGACGTGATGTCCCTGCTGGATCGTCACCGCCTGGGCGCCGTCGATCTGGTGGGGCATTCCATGGGCGGCCATGTCGCCTGGCTCATCGCCCAGCGCCACCCCTCCAGAGTCCGCAGGCTCGTGATCGAGGACACGCCGCCGCCCCCGCGGGACGCGGCGGCCGAGGCGCAGCTGCGGGCGCGGTCGAGCGGTTACCGGGCACCCGTCATCTCCCTGTACCGGGAGTTCCGCGAGCTGCGCAGGGCGGGGGAGCTGGACAGCGCCGCGGTGCGCCCGGTCATCGACGGCCTCCGGAAGGCGGATCCCGGGTGGTGGCGGCGGCTCGGGGAGGTCACCGCCGAGACGCTGGTGATCAGCGGAGGGTTGTCCAGCCCCGTGCCCCGGTCGCTGCTGGCCGAGGTCGCCGAGGCGGTGCCGCAGGGGCGGCTGCTGGCCATCGACGCGGGCCACTACGTGCATCGCACCGAACCCGAGCGCTTCTGCGGTGAAGTGGCCCGCTTCCTCGGATGACCCGGGAGCCCGCGTCCTCGGACGACCCCTGTCACCGGCTCCCCGTCACCGGCCCCCCTTCATCGGCTCTGGACGAGGGGACCGTTCGCGCCCCTGGCGTGTTCGTAGGCCGACTCCACGACGAGCTGGACCTCCAGGGCGTCCCGGGCGCTCACCTTTCCGTGCGGGGTGGCGGCGCCCGTCAGCAGGTCGAAGTAGGCCGAGATCGCGGCCAGTTCGGGTCGCTGTCCGGCCGCCTCGACCGTGCCGTCCGCCAGCCGCAGCTCGTTGCGGCGCAGATCCAGGACATGGTCACCGTCCGCGGTGGTGACGGTGACCGACGTCTCCAGTTTGCGCGCGGCCCGGTCGATCCGCAGCGTCGCCGGCACGCCCTGGAACGACAGCTCCAGCCGGACCCGCTCCTCGACGCCCGGCGCGTCCACCTCGCACGCCACGACGTCCGACCGCCCGAAGACCGTCATGAGCAGGTCGATGGCGTGCGGCCCCAGATCCAGGAGCGCGCCCCCGCCGGCCCGCTGCGCATCGCCGTACCAGGGCGTGCAGGCCCGCCACACCCTGTTGCCGGGAGTGGCGATGGTGAAGTCGACGCGCTGCGCGCCGGACCGCGCCACGTCGGCGAAAGCCTCCAGCAGCGGGTGGAAGCGGAAGGGCATGTTCACCCCGAGCAGCTTCTCGGCCGCCGGATGGGCCGCCATCCGCCGCGCCTCCTCCACCGTGGCGGCGAGGGGCTTCTCGCACAGCACCGCGATGCCGGCGTCCAGCGCCGCCAGCACCGGCTCCGCGTGAGCGTCGTTGGGCGTACAGACACTGATCACGTCCGGCCGGGTCTCCTGGACCAGCCGGTCGACGCGGGTGCCGGTCCACACCTGCGGACGGTCCGCCGTCAGCGCCCGGGCCCGCTCCACGTCGGTGTCCACCACACCCACCAGCTCCATGGCGTCCCGGGCGTCGGCGCAGGGCAGGTGGTAGCGCTGGAACACCCTTCCGCAGCCCACGGCCGCGAACCGGACTCTCTCGGTCGTCATCGGTCAGCCCCTCACCTGTGCGAGGGCGTGCTCGCCGCACGCCTTCGCCGTCTCGACGACGAAGTCCGGGAAGGTGTGGCCGAGGTGTTCGCGGTCGTACGCGGCGATCATGGCCCGCAGCTCGGTCTCCAGCCGGTCCGAGAGCCCCGGCGGGTTCTCGTCCGCGAGCAGCAGCCCCGCGTTGAGGAAGGCGACGAGGAGCCCGGCGAGCCCCTGGTCCCAGCGGCGCAGCCGGCCCAGCAGGGGGCGCAGGGACTCGGCGCCGGTGCCGCGCCGGGCACGGACGGCGTCCGCGATGCTCTGCGCCAGGAACGGGACCTCGTTCTCCTTGCGGTCGTTGATCTCCGAGGAGACCCGGCTCCAGGCCGTCCACAGGTGTTCCACGCGTTCGTCCTCGACGCGGTAGTCGCGGCGGGCGTGGCGCAGCACCTCCCAGGCGGCGCCCTCCACGCCGGGGATGTCGGGCTCCTCGTACCGTGTGGCCTTCTCGTAGATCTCGGTGCCCCGGAGCGCGATGGCCCGGTTGATCAGGAAGAACGGGTTCTCGCTCTCGTGCACCCGGGCGGCCACGATGAACTTCAGGTTCTCCCAGAGTTCGTCGAGGGTCGTACCCGGCTCGATCATGATCCAGCCGGGTTCGAGTTCGATGCCCTCCTGTTTGAACATGCGGGCGGCGTCGAAGTTGTACTCCACGGTAGTTCCCTTGCGGAACCGCTTCATCATGCCGGGCGACCCGGTCTCCATGCCGAGGAGGGCCAGGTCCATGCCGGCCCTGCGCAGGGTGCGCAGCGCCTCCCGGTCGATGAGGCCGGTGTCGACGCGGAACTCGCAGTGGAAGGAGATGTCGAGGTTGCGGCGGAGGATCTCCTCGGCGAATCCGACGGCGTGGTGGTAGCCGTCCTGGAAGGCGCCGCCGAAGTTGTCGT
>NZ_JBEXRO010000052.1:0-12382 GCF_040613095.1 Streptomyces sp. NPDC006309
CCGCTACGACAAGAGGGCCTACGTCTTCCACGGCACCGTCACTGTCGCAGCGGTCCGCTTATGGCTCCGGCCGTGATCCGCCGGACAGAACCTAGGGCCAGCTCGTCGTACCCGGAGGCGTGGTAGGCGCGTTCACAGGGGTTGCCGGCCGGGTCCTGGGCGGCGAGCCGGGCGCAGGTGCCGATGATGGGGCCGAATCCGACGTCGTTGCCGCCGATCTGGAGCGTCACCAGGTCGGTGTGCCGGTCGAGCGCGTCGAGCTGGGGTCCGTTCGTGCCCTGCGCCTGCCACATCTCGGCGGTCGTGGCGCCGCCGCAGCTCACGTCCGTGAATGTGCTCGCCTCGGTCCGGGCGGCCACGAGCGAGGGGTAGTTGTGGTCGGAGCGCGCGCAGCCGGCGTCGACCTGCCGGGGAATGCCGGGGCCGGAGGTGTAGGAGTCGCCGAGCGCCACGTAGGCGGCTGCGCGGCCGTGCCCGCCGGGGTGTGCCACGGCCGGTGCGGTGCCGGCCGCGACCAGGGTGCATCCGGCCAGTGCCGCCCCCAGTACGGCGCCCCGCCGCCGGTCCGCCGCCCGGCCCGCCGGGCTTCTGTCGTGCGTCATGCGTCCTCCCCCTCAGCTGCTGCGTCGCGCGGGCGGCGGCGCCTCAGGAGCGGCCCTCGCGCGTTCGACCGGGCCTGTATACCGTCCGGTAGGTCTCGCCGACCAGAAGCGGGAGGCGACGAGTTCGGGGGAGGGATCGCGCAACGGGCCCGGAGGTCCGGCCCGTTGCGCGGGGACCGGCACACCGGTGGCTTCGCCGTCGGCCGGTGTGCCGGTTCGCGTCAGACCGCGGCCGCCGGTTCCGCCGGGCCCGCCATCTCGAGCAGCGAGTCGTCCTCCGGGCGGGCACCGGAGAGCCGGTGCCGGGCGGCGATGAGGGCCATGTCGACGTCCCGGGTGCCGGTGGCCACGCACAGCGTGTACGACACGTCCGCGAGTCGCTGCCGGGCCTCCGGGGTGCTCTCGTCGGCCCCGAGCAGCGTGAGGGCCTCGTACTGGGCGATGAGGTCCTGTAGTACCGCGGGGTGTGCCATCAGCATGGGTCCGCCTCCTGGTGCGTCGCCGATCTGCGAAGTCGCAGCGCGGTTACCCGTGTTCAGGCACTGTATGCCACCCGGCGGCCGGCCGGGCCGGTTCGACGTCCTGGGCATGACCGCCGTCACCTTCGGCTCCGGCGAGCACTCGGGCAACCCCTACAGCCGGAAACCACGCCCAGCCCGCCCGGATCGGCGTCATGCCCCGGGGCCGCGACGGAACGGGAGCCGTCGGCGCCTCCGGACCGCGGCAGCGAGCCCAACGCCCGCTCGCATCAGCGCCGTTGGGCGATGGGCCTGGCGGGCGGGACCGTCGACGAGCGCTTCGTCGACGACCTGGCCGTGAAGGTCCCGACCATCAACGAGGACCGGCTGGGCGGCGAGCACCGGCATCGTCACGTGCGGCCGCATGACCGCATGACCGCATGACCGCATCACGGCATGACCGCATGACCGCACGACCGGCGCCCGCCGCGCCCGCGGGCCCGGCCGACGCCCGGGTGCCCGGCTGCCCGGCGAGGCCGTCCTCGTCCCCGCCGCCGGTGCCACGCGCGACCGGCGACCGGGCCGGGTCCGCCCCCCGGGGGGAACGAGAACCCCCGGGGCCGCGGACTGCTGCGGGCCGCCGTGGCCCCGGGGCGCGGGGCGGGAGACCGACGCCCGAACCGGGGACGGTCGCGGGCCGGACCGCGCGGCCGTCCGGTCCGCTCCGTCCGGCCCGCTCCGTCCGGCCGGAAACCGTGTTCTGGCCGGAAGCGGTCCCCGTCACAACCGGGGGCTCTCGTTCCGCCGTCGTGGGGGCGCCTCGTCCGCGCCAATGCCGACTCGCGCACCACCCCCGACGCGGGCCCCGCGCCCCCCTCCGGTTCACCGCGCCCCGGCGTGCGCGTATGCGACGCGCGACGCGCCGTCACGACGTCCGCACGCCCTCTTCACGCCACGGCCACTTTCGGCCGAGCCCTGTCCGAGCCCGGTGCGGCGGGGCAGACGGCGTGACGCACCCCTGCCTAGCCTCCCGGCCCATGCGATCACCTCTGCTCGGACGCCTCGGGCTCACCGCCGTCCTCGCCTTCCTCCTCGCCGTCTTCGGCCTCGCCCCGAGCGCGAGCGCCGACCCCGCGCCGGCCCCCCTCACCTTCGCCACCGACAGCGCCACCACGACCCCCGGCGGCACGGTGAAACTGTCGATGACCATCACCAACAACAGGACCTACGACATCTGGTTCGTGTACCAGACGATCGACCCGACCTGGCTGACCACCCAGCGCCCGGACCTGAAGTACAGCTTCACCGGGTGCAGCCTGGCGACCGCGGGCGGCAGCAGCGCCTGTTCCGGCACCGGGCCGAGCAACCTCGGCGGCAACTACGGCGCGACCGTCCCGCCCGGCCAGAGCCGCACCGTCACGCTGACCCTCCAGATCGCCGCCGACTCCGGCTGCAACGGCAACATCGGCTTCTACTCGTACTACTACGCCGAGTTCAGTGACGGCACCAACACCAGCGGCGGGCCCGTCTATACACCCGAGACGCGCGTCGTCTGCGCCTGACGGACTCCTCGGCCCCGTGACTGGGTGGCCGGAATTCGCCCCCCGGTCACCGGCCCGCGCGGTACGGACCCGACATGTCGCCCGGCGGACCACCATGGTCCGCCGGTGCGCCGCACCCCGGCCGGACCAGCGGACCGGGTCCCTTCGCCCGCCGTGGCCCCTGCGCGAAGACGACGCAAAAACGGCCGTTCGGGTTGCTTCAGGACACTGTCGGACACCTGCGCTTTTCCGTCAGGTTCCGTGACTCGACCACAAAAGCTACACAGAGACATCACCATGTGACGCGACAGATGCGTCGACGACCGGCTTCTGAGGGGGACGCCGGCGTCACGCGAGGGGGTGTCCGCTCCGTGGGAGCCATGCTCACCCCTGCCCGGGGAGGGGACTTCACCGCATGAAGCGGACCATACGCACCACCGCGCTGACGGTGGGCGCGCTCATCGCCGCGCTCGGCCTGGGGGCCGGCCCGGCCGAGGCCGACGCCACCACGCCGCGCATCGACCTCAGAGTCCTGGTGGTGAGCGACGGTGGTCCGGCCACCGACGCCATCGCCGCCGAACTCGACGCCGCCGGTACGCCCTACACGAAGGTCGACCTCACACGGTCCGACCGGCCCGCCATCGACGCGGGTTTCCTCGCCGACACCGTCGACGGCCGGCCGCGGGCCAGGTTCCAGGCCGTCGTGCTGCCCGACGACAACCCGTTCACGGCCGGCAGCGCCGAGATGACCGCGCTCGCCGCCTACGAGCAGACCTACGCGATCCCACAGGTCGACGCCTACACCTACGCCCGTCCCCAGGCCGGACTCCAGGTCCCCACCTCCGGCGGCTACTCGGGCAGCATCGACGGCGTCCAGGCCCAGGTCACCGCGGCCGGGCGCGGCGGAGCCTTCGGCTACCTCGACGGCCCGGTGCCGTTCGAGGACAACTCGCCCACCGTCGGCGAGAGTTACGCCTACCTGTCGACACCCGCCGCCGGCGCCGACTTCACCCCGTACGTGCAGGCCCCCATCCCGGGCACCACCAGGCAGGGCTCCCTGGTCGGCGAGTACCGGCACGACGGGCGGCGCGAACTGGTCGTCACCTTCGTCTACAACCAGTACCAGCAGCAGTTCCGGCTGCTGTCCCGGGGCATCGTGGAGTGGATGACCGGCGGGGTGCACCCAGGCGCCTCCCGCAACTACTTCGCCGTGCACGTGGACGACGTGTTCGCCGCCGACGACCGATGGGACACCACGCTCAACTGCACACCCGGCGACGTCGACTGCACCGGCGGCGCCGGCACGCCCAGCCCCATCCGGATGACCCCGGCCGACGTCGACAACGCCACCGCCTGGCAGAACAGCCACCACTTCACCTTGGACCTGGTCTACAACGGCGCCGGCAGCGCCGACCAGCGCGCGGACAACGACGGCGTGGACCAGCTCGCCGACAAGCTGATCACCGACCGGAACCAGTTCCGCTGGGTCAACCACACCTACACGCACGCCTTCCTCGGCTGCGAGCAGAACGTCACCGTCGTCCCGTGGACCTGCATCACCAACGCCGACGGCAGCACCAAGTGGGTCAGCCGCGCCACGATCGACAACGAGATCGCCACCAACCGCGTCTGGGGCCAGGTGGCCGGACTCCCGCTCGACAACACCGAACTGGTCACCGGCGAGCACTCCGGCCTCAGGATCCTGCCGCAGCAGCCCGCGGACAATCCCGGCCTGGCCCTCGGTCTCGCGGACAACAACGTCACCTGGCTCGCCTCGGACAACTCCCGCGACCCCCAGCAGCGCCAGGTCGGCCCCGCCACCACGGTCGCCCGCTACCCGATGAACGTCTTCTACAACGCGGGCCGGACCGCCGAGCAGGTCGACGAGTACAACTGGCTCTACACCGGCCGCGCCCAGGGCGGCAGCGGCATCTGCGAGGACAACCCGGCGACCACCACCTGTCTGTCCGCCCCGCTGGACACCGGCACCGGCTACACCGACTACATCGTGCCGCTGGAGACCCGGATCGCCCTCGGACACGTACTGTCCAACGACCCCAAGCCGCACTTCATCCACCAGTCGAACCTCGCCGAGGACCGCATCGCCTACCCCGTCCTCGACGGCGTACTCGACGGCTACGACGCCCTGTTCGCGGACAACACCCCCGTGGTGAACCTGCGGATGAAGGACATCGGCGTCGAACTCCAGCGCCGCGCCGCCTGGAAGACCGCCGTACAGGCGGGCCAGGTCACCGCCTACCGCATCGGCGACACCGTCACCGTGCAGGGACCGAACGGCACCGCCGTCCCCGCGACCCTGCCCGCCGGCACCACCCGCGGCACCACCGCCTTCGGCACCGCCTACGCGGGCGCCGTGTCCGGCTGGACCGCCTCCGCCGGCAGCGCGCTCACCTTCACCCTGCCGTCCTCCGCCACCGCCCCCTCCACGACCGCGCGCACCACCGCCGCGGCCACCGCCCCGGCCCCGCACACCAGGATCCCGGCGGGCGTGACCGAGCAGGTTCCGTACACCCCGGACAACTGAACGGCGCACCGGACCCGGGGCCGGTCCGGCCGGCTCCCGCACGCCTCGTGACGGGAGCCGGCCGGACCGGCCCGGGTTCCGGCCGCCCGCCGGCGCCCGGAACCCGCACGACCACCCCACACCTCGGCCGTGGAGCCCCAACGATGCACGTTCAGCACGGCGCGCGCCGCTCCGGCGTTGCGCACGTCACCCTGCTCACCGAAGGCACCTACCCGCACAGCCATGGCGGCGTCAGCGTCTGGTGCGACCAGCTCGTCCAAGGCATGCCCGACATCGACTTCGAGGTCGTCGCCGTCACCGGCACCGGACGCGAACCCGTCGTATGGGACCTGCCCGCCCACGTCCACAGCGTGCTGTCCGTACCCATGTGGGGGACCCCGCCGGAGGGCCGTCCGCCCCGGGGCCGGGCCCGCAACCGGCTCACCGCCGCCTACGAACGCTTCCTCATCGCGCTCCTCGACCCGCACGCCGAGGACGAGTTCCCGCCCGCGCTGTACACCATGGCCCGGGCCGCCGCCGACGGCACACTGAGCGCGTTCCTGCGCGGCGACCGGGCCATCGCCCTCCTCGCCGCGGTGTGGAACCGCCCGGGACTCGCGGTCCGCGAGGCCGGACCCACCCTGCACGACGCGGTCACCGCCACCGCCCTGCTGGAACACGCCCTGCGCCCGCTCGCCGCGCCCACCCCCCGGCACGGGGTGGCCCACGCGGTCAGCGGCGGGGTGGCCGTGCTGCCGGGGCTCGCCGCGCTGGAACGGTACGAGGTCCCCCTGCTGCTCACCGAACACGGCGTCTACCTGCGCGAACGCTACCTCGGCTACCGCACCGCCCCCTACCGCTGGCCGGTGAAGGCCCTCGTCCTCGGCTTCTTCCGGCTGCTGGCCGAGGAGAGCTACCGCCGGGCCGCCCTGATCACCCCCGGCAACCGCTACAACCGGCTCTGGGAGGAGCAGGGCGGCGCCGACCCGCAGACCATCCGCACCGTCTACAACGGCGTGGACCCGGCGGCGTTCCCGCCCGCCGGACCCGAACCCGCGGTCCCCACGCTCAGCTGGGCCGGCCGCGTCGACCCCATCAAGGACCTGGAGACCCTCATCCGCGCGTTCGCCCTGGTCCGCAAGGAAGTACCCGAGGCCCGGCTGCGGCTCTTCGGCGGCACACCGCGCGGCGGAGAGGCGTACCGGGAACGCTGCGAGGCCCTCGCCGCCGAACTGGGACACGCCGACGCCGTCACCTTCGAGGGCCGCGTCGACGACATCAAGGACGCCTACGCCGCCGGGAACGTCGTGATGCTCTCCAGCATCAGCGAGGGCTTCCCGTTCACCCTCATCGAGGCCATGTCCTGCGGCCGGGCCACCGTCTCCACCGACGTCGGCGGCGTCCGGGAGGCCGTGGGCGGCACCGGGCTCGTCGTCCCGCCGCGCGACCCCGCCCGCATGGCGGCGGCGGCACTGGAACTGCTCGGCGACGCCGAACGGCGCAGGGCGATGGGCGAGGCGGCCCGGCTGCGGGTGATCGAACAGTTCACGCTGCGCCAGACCATCGACACGTTCCGCTCGATATACCTCGAACTGCCCGCCCAGGTACGGCCGTCCACCGCGCCGGCCGCGCAGGGCGAGCTGCTCCGCGTCGCCGCGGGGAGCCACCCCGGATGAGCGGCCCCATGGCGCTCGAACCGGGCGGCACCGAGCGGGACACCCTCGCGCTGCGGCTCGCCGGCCCGCCCGCGCGCCGAGACGACCACACGCTGGCCCTGCGCCTGCCCAGGCGCGGCCCCGACCTGGAGGCGGTCAGCCGGCTGGCCGCCGACCTCGCCGACCGCGTCGGCCCGGCCGTCCACCCGTACGAGGTGGCCGCCCTGCTGGAGGCCGAGGGCCTGACGGCCGACGAGATCAGGCAGCGCTACGGCCACACCGGCCTGTTCTCCCTGGCCGCCGCCCTGTACGAGCAGGTGCCCCGGACCTTCCCCGAACCGCCGCCGACGGCCGACCCCTGGCGCCCGGACACCGTCCGCAGCCTGCTGCGCGGGGTGCTGTTCGCGCTGCCGGGCCTCGCCTACTTGCTCACCGCGCCCCTGTGGCACCCCGGCC
Source organism: Streptomyces sp. NPDC006309 (assembly GCF_040613095.1). Taxonomy (NCBI): domain Bacteria; kingdom Bacillati; phylum Actinomycetota; class Actinomycetes; order Kitasatosporales; family Streptomycetaceae; genus Streptomyces; species Streptomyces sp. NPDC006309. The sequence goes on from NZ_JBEXRO010000052.1 coordinate 7,237, forward strand.
GGCACACCGCCGCGCTCATCACCGCCGGACTGGTCTCCTGGGCGTGGGGACAGGGCCTCGGCCACCGCGCCCACCTGCGGCTGGCCACCGGCCGCAGGGAGGCCGCCCGCACCCTGCTCACCGGCGCGCCGCTGGGCGCCGCCCTGGCCACCGCATGCGCCGTCCCGCTCGCCGGCGCCTCCGGCCCGGTGCTCGCGGCGGCGGCGGCGCAGTCGCTGTACCTCGCGGCAGCGGGCGTCCTGCTGGTCCTGGCCCGGGAGCGGCTGCTGCTGGCCGCGCTCACCCCGCTGATCGCGGGCGCCGCCGTACTGCCCTGGTGGGAACCCGGCACCGCCGTGCGCACCGGGCTGCCGCTGCTCGCGCTGCTGGCCACCCTCGCCGGCACCGGCCACGCCCTGCGGGGCGCCCTCGCCACCCCGGCCGCGGCCGGCGGCGCCCGGCCCCGGCTGCGGTGGTCCCTGCCGTACGGGCTGTTCGGGCTGGCCGCGGGCGTGCTGGTACTGCTGGAGGGGCGGCGCGACCCGTACGCGGTGATCGTGCTGACCGTCAGCATGGGCCCCGCCGAATGGCTGCTGTACCGCTACCGGGGCCTGTCCGTCGCCGCCCTGCGCGCCACCGCCACCCCCGCCGGGTTCCTGCTGCGCTCCACCGCCGTCCTCGGCGGCTGCCTGCTCGCCTACGTGCTGCCGCTGCTGCCCGCCGCCCACCTCACCGGCGCGGCACCGGCCCCGCTGCTGCTGCTCGCGGCGACCCTGTGGACCGCGCTGCTCCTCCAGGCGTTCGGGGCCGCCTGGCCCCCGGCCGTGATCTGTCTGGCCGCCGCCGCGACGGCCGGCGCGGTGGCGCTGCTGCACCTGCCACCGGGCCGTGCCGCCCTGCCGCTGTGCTGCGGCGCGGCCGTACCGGCCCTGGTCGCCTGCGCCCTGCGGCTGCTCGGCCGGCCCGCCCGGCACGTCTGACCCACACCGATCGTCCCCGCGCAACCGACCGGAAGGATCCCCGACTTGACCTCCGCACCGCTCGCCGCCGTCACCGGAGCCGACGGCTTCATCGGCTCCCACCTCACCGAGGCCCTCGTCACCTCCGGCCACCGGGTCAGAGCCATGGCCCAGTACAACTCCTTCTCCTCCTACGGCTGGCTGGAGACCCTCGCCCCGGACGTCCTGGACCACGTGGAGATCGTCCTCGGCGACGTCCGCGACCCCGGCTCGGTCCGCGGCCTGCTCGACGGCGCCGACATCGCCTACCACCTGGCCGCGCTGATCGCGATCCCGTACTCCTACCAGGCCCCGCACAGTTACGTGGAGACCAACGTCACCGGCACCCTCAACGTGCTGGAGGCGGTCCGCGCCCTCGGCACACCCCGGCTGGTGCACACCTCCACCAGCGAGACCTACGGCACCGCGCAGACCGTGCCCATCACCGAGGACCACCCCATCAACACCCAGTCGCCGTATGCCGCTTCGAAGGCCGGCGGCGACCGGCTGGCCGACAGCTACCACGCCAGCTTCGGCACCCCGGTCGTCACACTCCGCCCGTTCAACACCTTCGGCCCGCGCCAGTCGATGCGCGCCGTCATCCCCACCGTCATCGGCCAGGTCGCGGCGGGGGAGCGGACCATCACCCTCGGCGATCTGCGCCCCACCCGTGACTTCACCTTCGTCCGGGACACCGCGCAGGCGTTCCTCGCCGTCGGCACCGCACCCGCCGGGCAGGTCGTCGGCCGCACCTTCAACGCCGGGACGGGCGGCGAGATCTCCGTCGGCGACCTCGTCGCACTGATCGGCAAGGTGATGGACACCGCCCTCGACATCCGTGAGGACCCCGCGCGTATCCGGCCGGCCAACTCCGAGGTCATGCGGCTGGTCGCCGACGCCACCCGGCTCGCCGGGGCCACCGGCTGGCAGCCCGCCCACACCCTGGAACAGGGCCTCGCCCACACCGTGGACTTCTTCCGCGACCCGGCCAACCTGGCCCGCTACAAGACCGGCATCTACAACATCTGACCCGGCCGGCACGTCCCCCCTGTGTCCTTGCGCCAACGAAGGAGGAGCCCCATGTACGCAGTGATCCTGGCAGGAGGCAAGGGCATCCGGCTACGGCCCTACACCACCGCGCTGCCCAAGCCGCTCGTCCCGATCGGCGACCAGCACGCCATCCTGGAGATCGTGCTGCGCCAGCTCTCGGCAGCGGGCTTCACCCGCTGCACCCTCGCGATAGGCCACCTCGGCGAGATCATCCGCGCGTACGTCGGCGACGGCTCCCAGTGGGGCATGCACGTCGACTACGCCACCGAGGAGAGCCCGCTCGGCACCATGGGCCCCCTGCTCACCCTCAAGGACCGGCTGCCCGAGACGTTCCTCGTCATGAACGGCGACATCCTCACCGACCTCGACTACGCCGACGTACTGCGCCACCACGAGCGGTCGGGTGCCCCGCTGACCATCGCCACCTACACCCGCAAGGTCCACATCGACTTCGGCGTGCTCACCACCGACGCGAGCAGGGTCGTCGCGTTCACCGAGAAGCCCAGCATGGACTACCGCGTCTCCATGGGCGTCTACGGCCTCAGCCGCGCCACCCTGGACGGCTACACACCGGGCCTGCCGCTCGGCTTCGACGAACTCGTCCTGGACCTGCTGAAGGGCCAGGACCCGCCGCACGCCTACGACTTCGACGGTTACTGGCTGGACATCGGCCGTCCCGACGACTACGACCGGGCCAACGCCGAGTTCACCAGCCGCAAGTCCCTTCTGCTCAAAGGAGCCTGAGTACCACATGCGCATTCTCGTCCTCGGCGGCACCGGGTATCTGGGCCGCCACGTGGCCGAGCGGCTGCGCGCCCTCCCGGGCGCGCACGTCCTCACCGCCGGCCGCACCGCCTCCGCGGAATTCGGCGTCGACCTCGCCGCCGACCCGCCCGAGCGGCTGGCGAAGACCCTGGCGGCGGCCGCCCCCGACGCCGTGGTCAACTGCGCGGGCGCCACCGGCGGCGACGCCGTGACCCTGGCCGAGGTCAACACCCGCGGCCCGGCCGTACTCTGCGCCGCACTGCGCGAGGCCGCCCCCACCGCCCGTCTGGTGCACCTGGGTTCGGCCGCCGAGTACGGGCCGGGCACCCCGGGCGTGCCGGTCACCGAGTCGGCGCCCGCCTGCCCGGTGACGCCGTACGGCGCGACCAAGCTGGCGGGCACGGTGGCGGTGACCTCCGCGGCCCTGGACGCGGTGGTGCTGCGGGTCGGCAATCCGGTCGGCCCCGGTGCACCCCTCGCGAGCCTGCCCGGCCGGCTGGCCGCGCTGCTCCGCTCGGCCGGGCAGGATCAGGAGGCGGTACTGAGCCTCGGGGACCTCTCCGCGCACCGCGACTTCGTCGACGTACGCGACGTGGCCCGGGCGGCCGAATGCGCCGTCACCACCACCGGGCCCCTGCCCGCCGTGCTCAACATCGGCAGCGGAACGGCCGTCCCCGTCCGGCAGTTGGTGCACGGTCTGGCCCGGCAGGCGGGCTTCGGGGGACGGGTGGAGGAGAGCACGGCCGGCTCGGCGCGCTCCGCGCAGGTGTCGTGGCAGTGCTCGGACATCTCCGCCGCGGCCCGGGCCCTCGGCTGGCGGCCGGAGCACAGCCTCGACGACGCCCTCGCCGCGCTGTGGACGGCCGACGCGGAGCGCGTGCCGTGAGCCTGCTGGTACCGCTGTACGTGCACCCGGCCGAGGACCCCGGCGCCTGGCACCGGCTGATCGCCGCGGCCGACCGCACCTACGCGGTCGTCCTCAACCCGGCGAGCGGACCCGGCACGGCCCCCGATCCCGCGTTCACGGCGGCCGCCCGGGCCCTGCGCGCGGCCGGCGCCCGCCTCGTCGGCTATGTCGACACCGACTACGGCGTCCGGGACCGGGACCGGATCACCGAGGAGATGCGCCGCCACCGGGACTGGTACGGGGCCGACGGCTGCTTCCTGGACCGGGTCACCGCCGGCCCGGAGGGCCTGCCCGCCTGCCGCCGCCTGGTCCGGGAGCTGCGGCGCCTGGGCGCCGGCCCCGTCGTCCTCAACCCGGGCGTCCATCCGGCGCCCGGCTACGCCCGCCTGGGTGACCTGACCGTCACCTTCGAGGGGCACTGGTCGACGTACGTCTCGGCGTTCACCCGGCCGGCCTGGGCCGCCCGGCACCCGCGGGACCGGCTGTGCCACCTCGTCTACGGTGTTCCCGAGGCCCTCGTCCCGCTCGCCGTCCGCACCGCACACGAGCGGGGCGCCGCGGTGTGCGGGCCGGTGACCGGCGAACCGCCCAACCCCTGGGCCGGGTTGAGTCCGGCGTTGACCGGCGGGGGCGGTGTGGAAGGCTGAGCCGGGACCGTATCCGCAGCACGGGAGGCAACCGACCGTATGGCCGTCATCCACGACACCACCCTGAAGCCGAGCAAGACGGAACTGCTCACCGACTGGCTCCCCACCCGCCCCTGGTACCGCGGCGGGCCCGGCGCGCCCGTGCTGGAGAGGTCCGGCGGGTTCCGGCTGGACGACCCCGAGGGCGAGGTCGGCATGGAGTTCATCGTGGCCACCGACACCGCGAGCCCCGAGCGCACGGCCTATCTGGTGCCGCTCACCTACCGCGGGGCGCCGCTGGAGGGCGCCGCACACGCCCTGGTCGGCACGATGGAGCACGGGGTGCTGGGCAAGCGCTGGGTCTACGACGGCTGCCACGACCCGGTGCTGTTCACCGAGCTGCTGGCGCTGATCGAGGGCCGGGCGCAGGCGATGGCGCAGAGTGTGAGCGACACACCCGACCACGAGGTGACCCGCTCCCACACCGGCGCGGCCCTCGTCCCCGACGTCCTCGCCCCCGAGCCGGCCGACGACCGGGACGGCACCCGTCTGCCCGCGCCCCACGGGACGGTCCTGCACGTGCACCGCGTGCTGACCCCCGTCGACGAGAATCCGCCGCCGCCCCCGCGGGAAGCGCTCGGGCATGTCGCCACCGGCTGGCCGGGTCCGGACGGCACCCGGCTGCGGGCCGTCCTGATGACGCTGCGTCACGCCTGATCCCGGGCGCCGCCCGCCGGCCGGCGGGGGGGGCCGGGGGGGGGGGGGGCGCGCCGCCGGTAGGGGGAGCCAACGGCTGTAAAACAAACACCAAAGCACTTTTA
>NZ_JBEXRO010000053.1:0-12286 GCF_040613095.1 Streptomyces sp. NPDC006309
TATCAGATCTTTTCTCGACCCGATTTCCTCGGTGCTTTCCAGGTTCCCGCTTCCGCGTTTCCCTTTCCGGCGGTTCCGACTTTATCAGAAGTTCTTGGCCGGTCTGACCGGCCGTTCATTTCCGAATAATCGGGAGATGCTTCTCGGAATGCCGTTCACGGCTTTTGAAGAAGCTAGTGGATTCTATCGGCCGCCACTGGACACTGTCCAGCTCTAGGCAACTGTTTGAATCTACCTCCCCACGAGCTCCGTGTCAACGGCTCTTGCGGGGCGAAGAGGAGACTAGCAGCTCGCGCGGGCCGGATGCACATCAGGCGGCCGTGGGCACGGAGGCGCTGCGGTCCACCGCCTCGAGGTCGCCCGTCTCGCCCGCGCGTGCCGCGCGGCCGCCCAGGACGTAGACGTACGCCAGGAACGCCAGCTCGGCCACGATCCCGATGCCGATGCGCGCCCATGTGGGCAGGCCGGACGGGGTGACGAAGCCTTCGATGGCGCCGGAGACGAGCAGCACCAGGGCCAGACCGATCGCCATGCCGATGGCGGCCCGCCCCTCCTCCGCGAGGGCGGCACGCCGGGTGCGGGGGCCGGGGTCCACAACGGTCCAGCCGAGCCGCAGTCCCGTACCGGCGGCGACGAACACGGCGGTCAGTTCGAGCAGACCGTGCGGAAGGACCAGCCCGAGGAAGGTGTCGAGGCGGCCGGCCGCGGACATGAGGCCGAAGCCGACGCCCAGGTTGAGCATGTTCTCGAAGAGGATCCACAGGACCGGCAGCCCCAGGAAGACTCCCAGGACCAGGCACATCGCCGCGGCCTGGGCGTTGTTCGTCCACACCTGGGCGGCGAAGGCGGTCGCGGGGTGGCTGGAGTAGTAGGTCTCGTACTCACCGCCGGGGCGGGTCAGCTCGCGCAGCTGGCTGGGTGCGGCGATGGAGGACTGCACGTCGGGGTGGGTGCCGATCCACCAGCCCAGGAGGACGGCGACCGTGGTGGAGACGAGTGCCGTGGGGACCCACCAGTGCCGGGCGCGGTAGACGGCCGCGGGGAAGCTCCGGCCCAGGAAGCGCGTGACGTCACGCCATGAGGCGCGGCGGGTGCCGGTGACGACGCTGCGCGCGCGTGCCACGAGTTGGCTGAGCCGTCCCGTCAGTTGCGGGTCCGGGGCGCTGGACCGGATGAGGGAGAGGTGGGTGGCGGTGCGCTGGTAGAGGTCGACGAGTTCGTCCGCCTCGGCGCCGGTGAGACGGCGCCGGCGGCGCAGGAGAGCATCGAGACGATCCCATTCGGCTCGGTGCACGGAGACGAAGACGTCCAGGTCCATCGGGTCTGCCTGCTCCTCGGCTGATCGTCCACGGCTCTTCGTGGATGCTCGTGGATGTTGTCAGCTTGTCGTACTGAGACGCGATGCGCCCACAGCTTGGGAGACTTGCACTTCAGGGGCGGACCGGGGAAGGGCGGCGGACGTGAGTGAACTGGTGACGGGCGAGGCGGTGGCGCTGGAGCTGCGGCCGGCGAAGCTGCCGAGCAGGGCACTGGCCGTGTTGCTCGACCTGGTGGTGGCCGTCTTCGCCTATGTCGTCGTGCTCATGGCGTTGGCGTTGTCGACCGCTTCACTGGACGAGGCGGCGCAGGTGGCGCTGTCGATCGCGTCGTTTCTGCTGGTGCCGGTCGGCGGTCCGATCGCGGTCGAGACCCTCAGTCACGGGCGTTCCCTGGGGAAGCTGGCCTTCGGCCTGCGGGTGGTACGGGACGACGGCGGGCCGATCCGGTTCCGGCACGCGTTGGTGCGGGGCGCGGTCGGGGTGATCGAGATCCTCATGACGTTGGGGGTCGTGGCCTGTGTCGCCTCGCTGGTGTCGGCACGGGGGCGGCGGCTCGGGGACGTGTTCGCGGGCACGCTGGTCGTGCGTGAGCGGATACCCGCCGGGCGGACCGGGTTCGTACCGCCTCCGCCTCCCTGGCTCGCGGGGCGCTTCGCCGGGCTGGATCTGTCTGCGGTTCCGGACGGGCTGTGGCTCGCCGTACGGCAGTACCTGACGCGGGCGCGGCAGCTCGATCCGCAGGTGTCGACGGGGATGGCGCAGCGGCTCGCGGCCGACCTCGCGGCACGTACGGGGACTCCGGCGCCCGTGGATCTTCCTCCGGCGGCGTTCCTGGCGGCCGTGGTGCACGAGCGGCAGTCCCGCGAGGCCAGGAAGGCGTTCGGCGGCGGTGGGTTCGCCCCGCCGCCGGGACAGCCTGGTGCCCCGGTCGGTCATCAGCCCCACGCCGCTCACCCGCCGCAGGCCGTTCATCAGCCCTCGATGGTCCGGCCGCAGGGTTCGGTTCAGGCTCCCGCCGCTGCGCCGGCGGCGCCGGCGCGGGACGAACCGGCGGGTGGCCGGCCGGCCACCGGGTTCGCGCCGCCGGCGTAACGCTCCGCGCGCCCGTGATCCGGGCCGCGGCGGCCGGATGCGTGAGCCGTGGTCAGGGGAATACCGACGGCGGTGACTGGAGGTCTTCCAGCTCGATGCCGGGCGCGGCCAGGACGACGTCTCCGGCGAGGTGCACGGTGTGCCGCTCGCCCGTGTCCAGGGCTGTGACCTGGTATGCGTCCACGGTCAGGGGGCCGTTGTCAGTGGCGTGTGTTTCGCTGTTCACCAAGGCCCAGGACTGGTCCACGGTGCGGGGGGCGAGGACCGGGTCGGTGAGGGCCACGAGGCGTACGCGGGTTGCCGCGGACGAGGGGGTGAGGCGTAGAAGACGGGCGGTCGCGACGAGGAACGCGGGGGACGTGCCGGTGAAGGCATGGGCGCGCACATTGCCTTCGGTGGCATCGGTGCCGGTGGGGTCGGTGCGGACCCAGGTGACGCCGTCGAGGGCGGCGCCGCGTACCTGCCAGCCACCCGCGTGCAGTTCGAGGCGAATGGGGCGGCCGAGGTCGTCCAGGGTGAGGTCGACCGAGCCGCGGTGGTCGCCGGCGGGGGTCGTCAGCTGAGAGACGTAGCGCCAGCCGGACGGGCCGGGGGCGCACTGGAAGTGTTCTTCCGCAAGGGGGGTGTGATCGTGCGGATCGTGGAGCGAATAACGGCCGCGGGGCATGGGGGTCCTGGGTCTTGACGGACTGACGGTCCGGCCGGGCCGTTGACCCGGGCCGGTCGGTCGGTGAGCCGGTCGGTTGGTCGGGCCGTGAGCCGGTCGGTCGCGCGCCGCCCGGGCGGCGGGGCAAAGGGGCAGGCCCCCGGCACGGGGGTGCGGGGGCCTGCCTCGGAGGACCTGCTGCCGGGGGTGAGTGCGTGGTGCGCCGACGCACTCACCCCCGGCGGGCCGGGCTACGCGATCACCGGCTCAGTAGCGGTAGTGGTCCGACTTGAACGGGCCGTCGACCTCGACGCCGATGTACGCGGCCTGCTCGGGGCGGAGCTTGGTGAGCTTGACGCCGAGCGCGTCCAGGTGGAGACGGGCGACCTTCTCGTCGAGGTGCTTGGGCAGCACGTAGACGCCGGTCGGGTACTCGTCGGGCTTGGTGAACAGCTCGATCTGGGCCAGGGTCTGGTCCGCGAAGGAGTTGGACATCACGAACGACGGGTGACCGGTGGCGTTGCCCAGGTTCAGCAGGCGGCCCTCGGAGAGCACGATGAGCTTCTTGCCCTCCGGGAAGGTCCAGGTGTGGACCTGCGGCTTGACCTCGTCCTTGACGATGCCGGGGATGCTGGCGAGGCCGGCCATGTCGATCTCGTTGTCGAAGTGACCGATGTTGCCGACGATCGCCTGGTGCTTCATCTTCGCCATGTCCGACGCGAGGATGATGTCCTTGTTGCCGGTGGTGGTGATGAAGATGTCGGCGGTCTCGACGACCTCGTCCAGGGTGGTGACCTGGTAGCCGTCCATCGCCGCCTGGAGGGCGCAGATCGGGTCGATCTCGGTGACGATCACGCGGGCGCCCTGGCCGCGCAGGGACTCGGCGCAGCCCTTGCCCACGTCGCCGTAACCGCACACGACCGCGGTCTTGCCGCCGATCAGGACGTCGGTGGCACGGTTGATGCCGTCGATCAGGGAGTGGCGGCAGCCGTACTTGTTGTCGAACTTCGACTTGGTGACGGCGTCGTTGACGTTGATCGCCGGGAAGAGGAGGGCGCCGTCGCGCTGCATCTCGTACAGGCGGTGGACACCGGTCGTGGTCTCCTCGGTGACACCGCGGATCTCGGAGGCCAGCTGGGTCCACTTCTGGGGGTTCTCACCCAGGGTGCGGTGCAGCAGCTGGAGGACGACGCGATGCTCGTCGGAATCGGCGGTCTCCAGGCCGGGGACCTTGCCGTCCTTCTCGTACTCGACGCCCTTGTGGACGAGGAGGGTGGCGTCACCGCCGTCGTCGAGGATCATGTTCGGGCCGCCGGTGGGGGTGCCCGGCCAGGTCAGCGCCTGCTCGGTGCACCACCAGTACTCCTCCAGGGACTCGCCCTTCCAGGCGAAGACCGGGATGCCCTGCGGGTTGTCCGGCGTGCCGTTCGGGCCGACGGCGATGGCGGCGGCCGCGTGGTCCTGGGTGGAGAAGATGTTGCAGGAGGCCCAGCGGACCTGAGCGCCGAGGGCTACCAGGGTCTCGATCAGCACGGCGGTCTGCACGGTCATGTGCAGCGAGCCCGTGACGCGGGCGCCGGCCAGCGGCTGCGCCTCGGCGTACTCCTTGCGGAGCGCCATCAGGCCGGGCATCTCGTGCTCGGCGAGGGAGATCTCCTTGCGGCCGAACTCGGCCAGCGAGAGATCGGCGACCTTGAAGTCCTGTCGGTTTTCGACAGTGGTCATTGCGAGCTGCTCCTCGGGATCGGGGCGAGGTGGGTACGGCTGGTCTGCGCGGCGGCGGACACAGGGGTGCCCGAGAAGAGGACACAGGCATGTCCGCGTGCGCGCAGCGCAGTCCGTCGGAGGCCCTCTCTCCCTCGGCCGGTCCACGTGGGACCGCCCGACCGCCATCAGCAGCGACGTCTGGCTCCGTCCCAAGCTACACCGGAGGGCCCGTCCGCCCCCAGTCCACCTTCGCGCACTTCGGGCCGTACGGACGGTGGTCCGGGGCCGGTGGCGGTGGTCGGCCGGGTGGGGGTGAAGCGTGCGGCCGGGGTCGGCGCACCGGCCTGATCTGGGACTTCTCGTCCCTTGGGGGCGGAGGTGGTGATCGCTGTGCTGCCGTTCGCTGGACCTGCGGGACGCGGCGCGCGCGGCCGGAAGCGTGAGGAGATCGACGTGATCGGGTCCGGCCGGGGCCGCGGACGGCGACCTGCCGCTCCGGGCGGCACCGAGTGCGCGGAGGGCCGATACCGTGCGCCCCGCGGACGGGCCGCGTCGGAGGACGGGACGTGGCGGGCAGAGGGCGGGGCCGGGGATCGCGTCGGTGGTGGTGGGGCTGGTGGGGTCGGACTCGCGGTTCTTCGCCTCCGTCCGGGACGGGGCGTTCCGGCGGCCGCCCTGCGGGGGCGGGTGACGGGCGGCCGTGCGGTTCTGTCCCTGCCGGGTGCGGCCGTGGTGCTCGGCGTGGTGCTGGTCGTCACCGGTGCCGGGCTGGGATCGGTGCCCTTGGCCGTACGGCGGCGGAGAGCGACGGCGGTTCCGCCGGTGCCCTGGCCCGTGCGGCCCGTCTGACGGCGGGTGCCGCCGGCGGGGCTCAGTGACCGGTCGTGTGGGGGTTCGGGCCGCCCGGGGTGGCCTTGGGGTCCGGGCCCTTGACGGCCTCGGTCTCGCTGTAGATGTCCGGCTCCAGATAGATGACGCGGGCGATGGGGACGGCGGTGCGGATGCGGGTCTCGGCGGCGTTGATGGCGTTGGCGACCTCGGCGGCCGTGTCGTCGTGCCGGACGGCGATCTTGGCGGCGATCAGCAGCTCCTCGGGGCCGAGGTGCAGGGTGCGCATGTGGATGATGCGGGTGACCGTGGCCCCGTCGACGATCGCGGCCTCGATCTTTGTGACGTCATCGAGGCCCGCCGCCTCGCCGAGCAGCAGCGACTTGGTCTCGGCGGCCAGGACGAGGGCGATGAGGACCAGCAGGACACCGATGCAGACCGTGCCGATGCCGTCCCAGATGCCGTCGCCGGTGAGCAGGGAGAGGCCGACGCCGCCGAGGGCGAGGGCCAGGCCGATGAGCGCGCCGAAGTCCTCCAGCAGCACGACGGGCAGTTCGGGTGCCTTGGCGCGGCGGATGAACTGGGCCCAGGAGAGCGTGCCGCGTGTCTGGTTGGATTCCTTGATGGCCGTGCGGAAGGAGAAGCCCTCGGCGATGATCGCGAAGGCGAGGACGCCCACCGGCCAGTACCAGTGCTCCAGCTGGTGCGGGTGACGGACCTTCTCGTAGCCCTCGTAGATGGCGAACATGCCGCCGACCGAGAACAGGACGATCGAGACGAGGAAGGCGTAGATGAACCGTTCGCGGCCGTAGCCGAAGGGGTGTAGCGGGGTGGCCTCGCGCTGTGCCTTCTTGCCGCCGACGAGCAGCAGGAACTGGTTGCCGGAGTCGGCGAGCGAGTGGACGCCCTCGGCGAGCATCGAGGAGGAGCCGCTGAACGCGAACGCCACGAACTTCGACGCCGCGATCGCGAGGTTGGCGCCGAGTGCCGCCACGATCGCCCTGGTACCGCCTGACGCGCTCATGTGTCCGCGTTGTCCCTTCGCCTCTGTCGCCTCGTACGTCCCTGCCTCAGGACGTGTGCCCGGCTTTGCCCGGCCTTTGCCGGTGGATCATTCTTGCAGTCCGGCCGGGCCGCGCCGCGTCACCCGTCCACAGCCCCGGTCATACGATCACAGTGGCGCGGAAGACCGTGCCGGCGCCCGAGATTTCCGCCTTCTCGTCGGCCGGGACGAAGACCGACTGACCGGGGCCCAGTTCGTGTTCCCCGGCCCGGACGGTACCCGCCGTGCAGAGCAGGATCTGCGGGGTGTCCCGGGTGAGGTCGTGGGCGCTTCCGGCCTGCGGGAGGACGTACCGGGAGAGGCGGAACTCGTCGATCGGCGTCTCGTAGACCTCTTCGCCGTCCGGGGACGCCTCGGGGCGCAGCACGCCCGGGTCACTCGGCTCGAAGCGGACGATGCGCAGGAGTTCGGGGACGTCGACGTGCTTGGGGGTGAGGCCGCAGCGCAGGACGTTGTCGGAGTTGGCCATGATCTCGACGCCGAGGCCGTTGAGGTAGGCGTGCGGGATGCCGGCGCCCAGGAAGAGGGCCTCGCCCGGTTGCAGGCGGACGTGGTTGAGCAGCATGGCGGCGAGCACGCCGGGGTCGCCCGGGTAGTGGTGGGCGATGTCGGCGTAGGGCGCGTAGGCGCCGCCGAGGCGGGTGCAGGCGGTGGTGGCCTCGGCGACCGTGCGGGCCATCTCCCGCGGGTCGGCGCTGAGGACGGCGGTGAGGACCTCGCGCAGGGCCGCGTCCTCGGGGTGGGCGCGCAGCAGGTCGACGTACGGCTCGAGGGAGTCCACGCCGAGGCCGGCGAGCAGGCCGGCGGCCTCGGCCGGGTCACGGAAGCCGCACAGGCCGTCGAACTCGGTGAGGGCGCAGATCAGTTCGGGCTTGTGGTTGGCGTCCTTGTAGTTGCGGTGCGGGGCGTCGACGGGGACGCCGCGGCGCTCCTCGTCGGCGTAGCCCTGCCGGGCCTGTGCCAGGTCGGGGTGCACCTGGAGGGACAGCGGCGCGCCGGCGGCGAGGATCTTGAGCAGGAACGGCAGGCGTGGGCCGAACCTGGCGACCGCGCGGGAGCCCAGTTCACGCTCCGGGCCGGCGTCGATGACCTCGGCGAGCGTCCCGCGCGTGGTGCGCGAGGGGGCGCCCGGGTGGGCGCCCATCCACATCTCCGCCTGGGGTTCCCCGGTCGGCTCGGTGCCGAGGAGGTGCGGGATGGCGGTGGGGGAACCCCAGGCGTAGGGGCGGACGGTGTTGTCGAGGCGGTCCATGTGTCTTCTCTGTCTCCGTACGTACGCTGCTCGGCCGGCGCCGGTGGCTACGTCGGTCGCGGCGCCGGTACGGGCACGGCTGGTCCGGCCCGGAGCAAAGATCAGGCTCCGGAAGCGAGCGCCAGGTAAACGGCGGCGAAATCCGTGACGGCGATCAGTTCCGCGAGGGTCTCGAGTTCGCCGCCTTCCTCGGGTTCGAGCTCGCTGATCGGCGTGTCGTGGTCGAGGGCCAGGTCACGGGCGGCGGGCGCGGCGGTGAGCCCACTGGTCGGGCGGTCGCGGAGGAGCACCACGCGCGCGTGCAGCGCGGGCGGCTCCTCCACGCGGTCGCGGAAGAAGTCCTCCGGATCGGCGCCGGCGGCCAGTGGGCCGGCCAGCAGTGCGCTGTGCGCGGCGAGCGCCTCGGGCAGTTCGGCGACGAGGGCGGGCCGGCCGGCGAGTTCGGCGAGGGCGGCGGCGAACCGGCGGCCGGCCGGGCCCGCCGAGGTGCCTTCCGTCCAGATCACGGGGAGCCCGTCGGCGAGTTCCGCGGCCAGGGTCTTGGCCGGGTTGCCGTAGGTCGCGATGGCGGGGCCGCAGCGTTCCGCGATGCGGTCCAGGCGGTCGGCGATCTTCTCGATGGCCTCCGGCGGGGCGGCGAGCAGGCCGACGCGGTCCAGGAGGGCCAGCAGCGGGGTCAGCAGGGCCCAGAAGACGCCCGGGGCGGACCCGGCAAGCGGTTCCCGCTCGTCGTACGGGGCGGTCGCCATCGGTACGAACAGGCCGTGCGCGCCGGCGACGGCCTCGGCGAGCGGGGTGCTCTGCGGGGCGACGGCGACGACCGAGCAGCCTCGCCGGTAGGCCTGCTCGGCGAGGAGGGAGAGGCTCGGTTCGCTGCCGTCCGGGGTGGCGATCAGCAGCAGATCCACCGAGCCGGCCCAGCCGGGCAGTTCCCAGCGCAGGGCGCCCGGGGCCGGGGCGACTCCGGTGGGGGCCAGCCGGACCACGGGACTGCCGGGACCGGCCAGCGTGCCGAGGAGGTCGGCGGTGTGGGTGGCGGCGACGCCCGGGCCCGCGATCAGGACGGCGCGCGGACGGCCGTCGGGGGTGAGGCCGCCGACGCCGGCCTCGGCGGTGTGCCGGGCGGCGGTGCGCACGCGGGCACCGGCCTCCGCGGCGCCGCGGAGCAGGCCTCGGCGGTCGGCCTCGGAGAGACCCTCCGGGGTGTCGAGCAGCGATTCGTCCAGCATGGGCGGCAGCCTCCATCGCCGGGGGTCCTGGGCAGAGCCTTTGCGGGGGGTGGCGCGGGGCGCCTTGCCGCCACGGGGAACAGGGCCTCGTGGCCGCGACGTGCTGGGGCCTCGCTACGGCGTGCGGGGTCCGGTCACCCGGGGCGACGGGCCTCGTCCACGAGGAGGACCGGGATGTCGTCGCGCACGGGGTAGGCGAGGCCGCAGTCCTGGCCCGTGCAGATCAGCTCGGTGTCCTGCTCCTTGAGGGGGGCGTGGCAGGCCGGGCAGGCGAGGATCTCCAGGAGGCCGGCTTCGAGCGGCATGGGGTGTCCCTTCGGGGGCGTGCGGGTGTCTGTGGATGCCTGGTCAGCGTACCGCCGGTGGGCGGACCGCTCAGCCCCTGATGATCGCCAGGACCTCGTCCCTGATCTTGACCATCGTGGCCTCGTCCGTCGCCTCCGCGTTCAGGCGCAGGAGCGGCTCGGTGTTGGAGGGGCGGACGTTGAACCACCAGTCGGCCGCGGCGACGGTGAGGCCGTCGAGGTCGTCCAGGGTGACGTCGGCGCGGCCCTCGTACGCGGTGCGGATCGCGGCGAGGCGGGCGGTCTGGTCGGCGACGGTGGAGTTGATCTCGCCGGAGCCGGCGTAGCGGTCGTACCGGTCGACCAGGCCGGAGAGCGGGCCTTCCTGGCCGCCGAGGGCCGCGAGGACATGCAGGGCGGCCAGCATGCCCGTGTCGGCGTTCCAGAAGTCCTTGAAGTAGTAGTGGGCGGAGTGCTCGCCGCCGAAGATCGCGCCGGTGCGGGCCATCTCGGCCTTGATGAAGGAGTGGCCGACCCGGGTGCGGGCCGGGGTGCCGCCGTTCTCCCGTACGACCTCCGGGACCGTGCGGGACGTGATCAGGTTGTGGATGACCGTGCCCGTGCCGCCGTTGCGGGCGAGTTCGCGGGCGGCGACCAGCGCGGTGATCGCGGACGGGGAGACGGGGTCGCCGTTCTCGTCCACGACGAAGCAGCGGTCGGCGTCGCCGTCGAAGGCGATGCCGAGGTCGGCGCCCTCCGCCGGGACCCGCTTCTGGAGGTCCACGAGGTTCGCCGGGTCCAGCGGGTTGGCCTCGTGGTTGGGGAAGGTGCCGTCCAGCTCGAAGTACATCGGGACGAGGGTCAGGGGCAGGCCGGCGAAGACCGGGGGGACCGTGTGGCCGCCCATGCCGTTGCCGGCGTCGACGACGACCTTCAGGGGGCGGATGGAGGTCAGGTCGACCAGGGAGCGCAGGTACGCCGCGTAGTCCTCCAGCGTCTCGCGCGAGGAGAGGGTCCCCGGCCGGGCCGCGGGCTCGGGAGCGCCCTGGTCCAGCCAGCGCTCGGCCAGCTCGCGGATCTCCGCGAGACCGGTGTCCTGGCCGACGGGGGCGGCCCCCGCGCGGCACAGCTTGATGCCGTTGTACCGGGCCGGGTTGTGGGAGGCGGTGAACATGGCGCCCGGGAGGTCCAGCGCGCCCGAGGCGTAGTAGAGCTGGTCCGTGGAGCACAGGCCGATCTCGGTGACGTCCACGCCGCGGTCCGCCGCGCCGCGCGCGAAGGCGCGGGAGAGGCCGGGGGACGAGGGCCGCATGTCGTGGCCGACGACGATGGCCGCCGCCCCCGTCACCTCGGCGAAGGCGGCGCCGAACAGTGCGGCCAGTTTCTCGTCCCACTGGTCCGGGACCACACCGCGCACGTCGTACGCCTTCACGAGCTGCGACAGATCAGCAGTCACGGCCAACCCTTCCGAAGTCCTATGGGTGCCCACAAACTACCCGTCCGGGGTGCGGGGTCGGTGCGCGGACACCGGGTGGACGCCCGGCGGGCCCTGCGGCGGTGACGCCCGCGGGAGGAGAACCGTCACGCCCGACGGGGTGGCGGAGGGTGGCGCTCAGTTGTCCGGGGAGCGCAGAACCCTCAGGTGACCGCGGCGGGCCACCTCCATGGGGTCGACCGAGCGGCTTCCGCCGCCGCCCGCCCCGGCCGCGCGCTGGTGCGGGCGCGCCGCTTCGCGGACGGCGTTGGCAAGCGCTTCCAGATCGTCTCCGCTGGGCCGCGCGGGAGCGGAGCCGTCGAGGAGGCGGACGACCTCCCAGCCGCGCGGGGCGGTGAGGCGCTCGGAGTGCTCGGCGCACAGGTCGTAGCAGTGGGGTTCGGCGTAGGTGGCGAGCGGGCCGAGGACCGCGGTCGAGTCGGCGTAGACGTACGTCAGCGTCGCGACGGCGGGTCGGCCGCAGGCGGTGCGCGAACAGCGACGTACAGGGCTCACGACGTTGGACGGTACCGCACTCTTGAGCGGGCCGCGACGACTCTCCCCCAGGTCACTCCACCGTGTCGTGCTGTGAAACGCCCCACACACCCGTCCGGGTGGCCCCCGCTGACCTGCGCGGAGGGGCATTCCCCGGCTACCGGGCAGCGGGACGACCGATCATATGTCGGTACAAACACCGCCGATCGCCCTGAGATCGGTGATCCGGCAAGAGTGCGGGAACGAGCCAGACCTTGGCCGGAACGGTCATCCTGCGGCAGGAGTGATCACCGCCGGTTGCCGTGTGAAGACGGACGGGCGCAGGGCGCGGGGACTACGCTTCACCGGTGATGGACAACCGTGTACCGCCCCGTGCCGCCGGACCCGGACCCCGTCGCCGTGATCGCCACGGGCGGGGCATGCGGGGGCCGATCGCACCGCCGCAGGTGCCGCTCGCGGCCAGCCGTGCCGAGGTGTTCGCGGACCTGGTGCAGGACTCCGTGGACCGTCTCGAGCGGCGGTGGCCGCAACTGGCCGACTTCGATTTCCTCGTGGTGGAGGTGCCCCGGCTGGAGGGCCGGGGGGAGCAGGCGGCCTGGAGCGACGAGGCCGTGCCGCTCGGCGGGACCGTCCCCGCGCGGGAGGGACGGCGGGCCCGGGTCGTCGTGTACCGGCGGCCGGTGGAGATCCGGACCAAGGGGCGCGACGAGCGGGCCGCGCTGGTGCACGAGATCGTGGTGGAGCAGGTGGCCGAGCTGCTCGGGCTGACGCCGGAGACCGTGGATCCGCGGTACGGGGAGGACTAGGTTCTGTCCGGCGGATCACGGCCGGAGCCATAAGCGGACCGCTGCGACAGTGACGGTGCCGTGGAAGACGTAGGCCCTCTTGTCGTAGCGG
>NZ_JBEXRO010000054.1:0-10130 GCF_040613095.1 Streptomyces sp. NPDC006309
TCACGGGGTGCTGCCGAGGACGCTGCATGTGGACCGGCCGTCCACGAAGGTCGACTGGGAGGCGGGGCGGGTACGGCTGCTGACCGAGGAGCGGGGCTGGCCGGTGACCCAGCGTCCGCGCCGGGCGGGCGTCTCCTCCTTCGGCATCAGCGGCACCAACGCCCACGTCATCCTCGAACAGGCCCCGCCCGCCCCCACCGAACCGGAACACTCCGCACCCCAGGGCCCCGCCCTCCCGTGGCTGCTCACCGCCAGGACACCGGCCGCGCTCGCCGGCCAGGCCGCCGCGCTCCTCGGCCACCTCGACACCCACCCCGGCCTCGACCCGTCCGGCATCGGCTGGTCGCTCGCCACCACCCGCGCCCGCTTCTCGCACCGGGCCTCCCTCACCGGCACCGACCCGGCCGAACTGCGCGGTGCCCTGGCCGCCCTGGCCGACGGCTCCACCGCCCGCAACCTGGTCCAGGGCACCGCGCCCGGCCGCGCCCGGCCCGTGTTCGTCTTCCCCGGCCAGGGCTCCCAGTGGTCCGGCATGGCCACCGAACTCCTGGACACCTCGCCGGTGTTCGCCGCCCGCATGGCCGAGTGCGCCGCCGCCCTCGCGCCCTACACCGACTGGGACCTGCGCACCGAGCTGCGCGGCGGTCTGGACCGCGTGGACGTCGTCCAGCCGCTGCTGTGGGCCGTGATGGTGTCCCTGGCCCACACCTGGAGCGCGTACGGCGTCGCACCGGCCGCCGTCATCGGCCACTCCCAAGGCGAGATCGCCGCCGCCTGCGCGGTCGGCGCGCTGTCCCTGGAGGACGGCGCCCGCGTCGTCGCCCTGCGGTCCCAGGCCATCGCCGAACTGCTGTCCGGCTCCGGCGGCATGATGTCCGTCGCCGAGGGCGCCGACGCGGTCCGCGCCCGGCTCGCCGCCTGGGACGGCCGGCTGTCGGTCGCCGCCGTCAACGGCGCCGCCTCCACGGTGGTGTCCGGTGACTCCGACGCCCTCGACGAACTCCTCGACCGGCTGCGGGCCCAGAAGATCCGCGCCAAGCGGCTGCCCGTGGACTACGCCTCCCACAGCGCCCACGTCGAGACCCTGCGCGCCCGCCTCGCCGAGGCCCTCGACGGCATCGAACCGCGCGCCACCCGGGTGCCGTTCTACTCCACGGTCACCGGCGGCCCGCTCGACACCACGGAACTCGGCGCCGACTACTGGTACACCAACCTGCGCAACACCGTGCTGTTCGAGCAGGCGGTACGCGCCGCCGTCGCCGACGGCCACCAGCTGTTCATCGAGTCCAGCCCGCACCCGGTGCTGACCGTCGGCATCCAGGAGACCGACGACGCCGTGGCCGCCGTCGGCTCCCTGCGCCGCGACCAGGGCGGCCGGGACCGGCTGCTGGCGGCGCTCGGCGAGGCGTTCACCCACGGCGCCGACGTCGACTGGACAGCCGTGGCGGAGGGCCACCGGCCCCGCCGCGTGCCGCTGCCCGGCTACGCCTTCCAGCACGAGCGGTACTGGCTCGACAGCACCGCGGGCGGCGCCGACGTCACCTCCGCCGGCCTCGCCCCCACCGACCACGCCCTGCTCGGCGCCGCGATGGTACGCGCCGACAGCGAGGGCGTCGTGCTCACCGGCCGGCTCTCCGCGGGCACCCAGCCCTGGCTGGAGCACCACCGGGTGGGCGGCCGGCTGCTCTTCCCCGGCACCGGGCACCTGGAACTCGCGCTGCGCGCCGGCGACCAGGTCGGCTGCGGCGACCTCACCGAACTCACCCTGCACGCGCCGCTGGTGCTGCCCGACCACGGCGCCGTCCAGCTCCAGGCCGTCGTCGGGCCGCCCGAGGGGGAGACCCGGCCGGTCACCCTCTGGTCCCGCCCGGAGAGCCCCGACGAGGAGCTGCCGTGGACCCGGCACGCCGACGGCCTGCTCGCCCCGACCGGCACCCTGCCCGCCACCGCCGACCCGCTCACCGACTGGCCCCCGAGGGACGCCGAACCCGTCCCGCTCGACGGCCTGTACGACGAACTCGCCGCCCTCGGCCTCGGCTACGGGCCGCTGTTCCAGGGGCTGCGCGCCGTCTGGCGCACCGGGGACGGACTGTACGCGGAGGTCGCCACCGACGCCGTACCCGACGGGTTCGGGCTGCACCCGGCGCTGTCGGACGCCGCCCTGCACGCCATCGGCCTCACCGACGCCGCGGGCGACGAGGCCCTGCTGCCGTTCGCCTGGTCCGGGGTACGGCTGTACGCCACCGGTGCCACCGCGCTGCGCGTCCGGGTCCGGTCCACCGGAGAGGGCACCGTCTCCCTCACCCTCGCCGATCCCACGGGCGCGCCCGTCGCCACCGTCGACTCCCTCACGCTGCGCCCCCTGCGGACCGAGGCGCTCGCCGCGGCGGCGCGGTCGGCCCGCGCGGGCGCGCTGTACCGGGTCGACTGGGTCCCGGCCCCGGTCCCGTCGCCGGCGGTGACCGGGACCGCTCCCGCACCGGACGTGGTGCGGGCCCCGGCCGGAGTGAGCGCCGCCGAGACCCGGGCGGCCGTCGACACGGTCCTGGCCGAGCTGCGCACCCGGCTCGCGGACGAGGACCGCACCCTGGTGGTGGTCACCGGCACCGACCCGGCAGGTGCCGCCGTCGGCGGTCTCATCCGCTCGGCCCAGTCGGAGAACCCGGGCCGCATCGTGCTGGTCGAGGCCGAACAGCAGCCGACCACCGGGCAGCTGGCCGACGCGGTGACGACCGGCGAGCCGCACCTGGCCTTCCGGTCCGGCACCTGGCTGGTGCCCCGGCTGGCCCGCTCCACCCCGGCCGAGCCGGACGACGCCACCGGTACCGGCCTGGGCGCCGGAACCGTCCTGATCACCGGTGCCACCGGCGCCCTCGGCCGGATCCTGGCCCGGCACCTGGTCGCCGAGCGGAACGTCCGGCACCTGCTCCTGCTCAGCCGCGGCGGTGCCGCGGGCGATCTCGTCGCCGAACTCACCGAGCTGGGCGCCGAGGTGACGAGCGCCGCCTGTGACACCGCCGACCGCGCGGCGCTCGCCGCCGTGCTGGACGCCGTACCGGCCGACCGGCCGCTGACGGCCGTGGTCCACGCGGCCGGCGTCCTCGCCGACGGCGTCCTCTCCTCCCTCACCCCCGAGCGGATCGACACGGTGTTCCGGCCGAAGGTCGACGCCGCCTGGAACCTGCACGAACTCACCGCGCACCTGGACCTGTCGGCGTTCGTGCTGTTCTCCTCGTCCGCCGCCACGCTCGGCTCGCCGGGCCAGGCCAACTACGCCGCCGCCAACGCCTACCTCGACGCGCTCGCCGTGCACCGCCGGACCCTCGGGCTGCCCGCGCACTCCCTGGCCTGGGGTCTGTGGGCGCAGGCCGGCGGCATGACCGGCGCCCTCGGCGAGACCGACCTCACCCGCATCGCCCGCGGTG
Organism: Streptomyces sp. NPDC006309; assembly: GCF_040613095.1. Lineage (NCBI taxonomy): Bacteria > Bacillati > Actinomycetota > Actinomycetes > Kitasatosporales > Streptomycetaceae > Streptomyces > Streptomyces sp. NPDC006309. The sequence goes on from NZ_JBEXRO010000054.1 coordinate 3,426, forward strand.
GCGTCGCCCCGCTGGCGACCGAGGAGGGCGTCGCCCTGTTCGACGGCGCCCTGCGCGGCGCCGATCCCGCCGTCCTGCCCGTGAAGCTGGACCTGGCCGCCCTGCGCTCCCAGGGCGAGGGCCTGGCCCCGCTGTTCCGCGGACTGGTACCCGTACGCCGGGCCGGCGCGAGCGGCGGGCCGAGCGCGGCCGGCGGTGCCGGCGCCCTGCGGGACCGGCTCGCCGGACTGCTGGCGGCCGAGCACGAGCCCTTCCTGACCGAACTCGTGCAGAGCCACGTCGCGGCCATCCTCGGCTACCGCTCCACCCAGGACGTCGGCCGTACCCTGGCCTTCCGGGAACTCGGCTTCGACTCCCTGGCGGCCGTGGAACTGCGCAACCGGCTCACCGCGGCGACCGGCCTGAAGCTGCCCGCCACCCTGGTGTTCGACCACCCCACCCCGGCGGAACTCGCCCGCCACCTGCTCGGCGAACTCACCGGCACCCTCGCCGAGGCGCCCACCCGCTCCGCCCCCTGGAACGCCGCCGGCGACGAGCCGATCGCCGTCATCGGCATGGCCTGCCGGTTCCCCGGCGGCATCGCCTCGCCGGAGGACCTGTGGCGGCTGGTGGCCGAAGGCCGGGACGCGGTCGGCGAGTTCCCCACCGACCGCGGCTGGGACGTCGAGAACCTGTACGACCCCACCCTGGACCGGCCCGGCACCAGCTACACCCGGCACGGCGCCTTCCTGTACGACGCCGCCGACTTCGACCCGGCGTTCTTCGCCATGGACGACGAGGAGGCCCAGGTCACCGACCCCCAGCAGCGGCTGCTGCTGGAAACCTCCTGGGAGGCGCTGGAGCGCGCCTCCATCGACCCCGCGACCCTGCACGGCTCCGACACCGGCGTGTTCGCGGGCGTCATGTACCACGACTACTTCGGCAGCTTCGGCTCCGGCAGCGTGGTCTCGGGCCGCGTCGCCTACACCCTCGGGCTGGAGGGCCCCACCCTCTCCGTCGACACGGCCTGCTCCTCGTCGCTGGTGGCACTGCACCTGGCCGCCCAGGCGCTGCGGCAGGGCGACTGCTCGCTGGCGCTGGCCGGGGGAGTGACCGTCATGGCCACCCCGGGCACCTTCGTGGAGTTCAGCCGGCACCGGGGCCTGTCCCGGGACGGCCGCTGCAAGCCCTTCGCGGACGCCGCCGACGGCACCGGCTTCGGCGAGGGCGCCGGCGTGCTGCTGCTGGAGCGGCTCTCCGACGCCCGCCGCAACGGCCGCCGGATCCTCGCCGTGCTGCGCGGCACCGCCGTCAACCAGGACGGCGCCTCCAACGGCATCAGCGCCCCCAACGGGCCCGCCCAGCAGCGCGTCATCCGGCGCGCCCTTCAGGCGGCCGGCGTCGCGGCGGCCGAGGTCGACGTGGTCGAGGCGCACGGCACCGGCACCACCCTGGGCGACCCCATCGAGGCCCAGGCGTTGATCGCCACCTACGGCGCCGAGCACACCGAGGACCAGCCGCTGTGGCTCGGCTCGGTCAAGTCCAACCTGGGCCACACCCAGGCCGCCGCAGGTGTCGCCGGTGTCATCAAGATGGTCCAGGCGATGCGCAACGAGACCCTGCCCGCCAGCCTCGGCGTCGACCGGCCCTCCCGGCACGTGGAGTGGGACGGCGCGGGCGTCCGGCTGCTCACCGAGAACCGCCCCTGGCCCGACCCCGGCCACCCGCGCCGCGCGGGCATCTCCTCCTTCGGGATCTCCGGCACCAACGCCCACGTCATCATCGAGGCCGCGCCCGCCGAGGAGCCGGCCGCACAGCATGCCGCCCCGCCGGCCGGGACCGTGCCGTGGCTGCTCTCCGGTCACACCCCCGGCGCCCTGCGCGCCCAGGCCGCCCGGCTGCTGGAGCACCTGTCCACCGCCCCGGACACCGACCCGCACCGGCTCGCCGGCGCGCTCGCCCACGCCCGCACCCGGCTCGGCCACCGAGCCGCCGTACTCGGCCGCACCCCGGGCGAACTGACCGCCGGCATAAGGGCCGTGGCGGAGGGCCGCACCCCCGGGGCCGGAATCCTCGCCACCGCCACGGACGGCCGGCTCGCCTTCCTCTTCTCCGGCCAGGGCTCGCAGCTGCCCGGTATGGGCACCCGCCTCGCGGCGGCCTTCCCCGCCTTCGCCGCCGCCTTCGACGAGGTCCGCGCCCACCTGGACCCGCTGCTGGACCGGCCGCTCGCCGACGTGCTTCACTCCGCCGAACTGCTGGAGCGCACCGAGTACACCCAGCCGGCGCTGTTCGCCGTCGAAGTGGCCCTGTACCGGCTGCTGGAATCCTTCGGCGTCCGGCCCGACCTGCTCGCCGGGCACTCGGTCGGCGAGTTCGCCGCCGCCCACGCCGCGGGCGTGCTCGGCCTGGAGGACGCCTGCACGCTCGTCGCCGCGCGGGGCCGCCTGATGCAGGCCCTGCCCGGGGGCGGGGCGATGATCGCCGTCCGCGCCACCGAGGACGAGGTGGGTCCGCTGCTGGGCGACGGCGTGGACATCGCCGCCGTCAACGGGCCCGCGTCCCTCGTCGTCTCGGGCCCCGCCGGACCGGCCCGCGCGCTGGCCGCCCGCTTCGAGCGCACCAAGGAACTGGCCGTCAGCCACGCCTTCCACTCGGGCCTCATGGAGCCGATGCTGGCGGAGTTCCGCGAGGTCGCCGCCGCCCTGTCGTACGGGACGGCGCGTATCCCGCTGGTGTCCGCCCTCACCGGCGCCCCGGCCGCCCCCGACGAGCTGTCCACCCCCGACTACTGGGTGCGGCACGCCCGCGAAGCCATCCGCTTCGCCGACGCCGTCACCGCCCTGCACGACGCGGGCGCACGGCACTTCGCCGAGATCGGCCCGGGCAGCGCGCTGACCGCCGCGGCCGGCGAGTGCCTTCCCGACGGGACGGCCGTCGTACCGCTGCTGCGCAAGGACCGCGAGGAGACCGAGGCCCTGCTCACCGGGCTCGCCGCCCTGCACGCGCACGGCGCCGCCGTCGACTGGACGGCCCTGCTCTCCCACCGCGACGGTTCCGACCTGCCCACCTACGCCTTCCAGCGCACCCGCCACTGGATGACCGGCGACCTCGGCCTGCCGCGCCCGGCCGGCGGCCACCCACTGCTCGGCACCGCCGTCGAACTCGCCGGCGCCGACGGCACCCTGTACACGGGGCACCTCTCCCTGGCCGACCACCCGTGGCTGGGCGACCACCGGGTGGGCGGGGTGCCGCTGCTGCCGGGCACCGCCTTCGTGGAGATGGCCCTCGCCGCCGGGGCCCGCGTCGACTGCGGCACGGTGGACGACCTGACCGTCACCGAACCGCTGGTCCTGCCAGAGGACGGCGCCGTCCGCCTCCAGTGCACCGTCGGCGAACCCGACGCGACCGGAGCGCGCGCCTTCCGTGTGTACGCCGCCCGGGCCGACGGCGAGCCCTGGACCACCCACGCCACCGGAGTGCTGCGGCCCGCCGGGGACGGGCCCGCCCACGACCTCACCGCCTGGCCGCCGCCCGGCGCCGAACCGGTCGACCTGGACGGCGTCTACGAGCGGCTGGCGGAGCTGGGCGCCGAGTACGGGCCCCGCTTCCAGGGCCTGCGCGCGGCCTGGCGGCACGGTGACGAGGCGTACGCCGAGGTCGCCGTCCCCGCCGACTCCGCCGCGTTCGGACTGCACCCGGCGCTGTTCGACGCCGCCCTGCACACCATCGGGCTGCGCGCGGGAGCCGCGGAGCGCATGTCGCTGCCGTTCACCTGGAACGGCGTGGAGCTGGTCACCGGCGGCGCCACCGCCCTGCGGGTACGGATCGCCCCGGCCGGCGCCGGCGCGGTCCGCATCGACGCCGCCGACGCCGGCGGCCGGCCGGTGGCGCGGGTGGCGTCGCTGTCGCTGCGGGAGGTGGATCCGCAGCGGATCGCGGCGGCCGCCGCGGGCGGACACGACGACCTGTTCGCCGTGGACTGGGTGCCCGTCCCCGTGCCCGCGGCCCCGCAGGCGGGGCGGTGGACCGTGCTCGGCCCCGGCCGCGCGGAGCTGGCCGCCGCCCTGGCCGGCGAGGTCGCCGAGGTCGCCGTCGCCGCCGGCCTGACGGAGGCCGCCGTCCGGGCCCCCGACACCCTGGTCCTCGCGCACACCGGCGGCGCCGACGCGGACACGGCCCGGGCCGGCGTCCGGGAGCTGCTCACCCTGGTGCAGGAGTGGCTGGCCGACGCCCGGTTCGCCGACTCCGTCCTGGTGGTGGCGACCTGCGGGGCGACGGGCCCCGGGGACGTCACCGACCCCGGTGCCGGCGCCGCGTGGGGCCTGATCCGCTCCGCCCAGTCCGAGCACCCCGGCCGGCTGGTCCTCGCGGACCTGGACGACACGGACGCCTCCCGCCGCCTGCTGCCCTCCGCCGTCGCCTCCGGCGAACCCCAGCTGGCGCTGCGCGACGGCGCGGTACGCGTTCCCCGCCTGGTGCGCGCCCCGCGCCTGACCGAGCCCGCCCCGGCCGGCCTCTCGGGCGGCGTCCTCGTCACCGGCGGCACCGGTGCCCTGGGCCGGCTGGTCGCCCGGCACCTGGTCACCGCGCACGGCGCCGAGCGGCTGGTGCTGCTCAGCCGCGGCGGGCCGGAGGCGCCCGGTGCGGCCGGGCTGCGCGACGAACTGACCGCGCTCGGCGCGCGGGTGACCGTCGTCGCCTGCGACGCCGCCGACCGCGCCGCCCTGGCCCGGGTCCTGGACGAGCACCCGGTCTCCGCCGTCGTGCACACCGCGGGCGTCCTCGCCGACGCCGTCCTGACCTCGCTCACACCCGAGCGGCTGGACACGGTCCTGCGGCCCAAGCTGGACGCCGCCTGGCACCTGCACGAACTGACCCGCGAACGGCCCCTTACGGCGTTCGTGCTGTTCTCCTCCGCGGCCGGACTGCTCGGCAGCCCCGGCCAGTCCGGCTACGCCGCCGGCAACGCCTACCTCGACGCCCTCGCCGCCCACCGCCGCTCGCTCGGCCTGCCCGCGGTCTCGCTCGCCTGGGGCGCCTGGGCGGGCAGCGGCGGCATGGCCGACCGGCTCGGCGACACCGACACCCGGCGCGCCGCCTCCGGTGGCGTGCTCGCCCTGGACGCCGAGGCGGGGCTCGCCCTGTTCGACACGGCGGCGGGCCGCGCGGAACCGGTGCTGCTGCCGGCCCGCCTGGACCTCGCCCCGCGTGACCCCTCCCGTGTCGCCCCGCTGCTGCGCTCCCTGGTGCGGGCGCCGCGCCGGACCGGACCCGGGGCGTCGGCCACCACGTCCGCACTGCGCCGCGAACTGGCCGCGCTCGCCCCCGGGGACCGCCCCGAACGGCTGCTGCGGCTGGTGCGGGACGAGGCCCGCGCGGTGCTCGGCATCGAGGAGTTCGAGAACGAACTGCCCTTCAAGGACCTCGGCTTCGACTCGCTGACCGCGGTCGAGTTCCGCAACCGGCTCAACGAGGTCACCGGCCTGAGGCTGACCGCCACGCTCGTCTTCGACCACCCCACACCGGCCGCGCTCGCCGGCCACCTCGCCACCGAGCTGGCCCCGCGCACCGCGGACGGCCCGCGCGACGAGGAGGACACCGTGCGGGCCGCGCTCACCGCCATCCCGGTGGCGCGGCTCCGCGAGGCCGGCCTGCTGGACGGCCTGCTCGAACTCCCCGGACTGCGGCCCGCGCCGCAGCCGGCCGAGGACGGCGGACCCGGCAGCGCGTCGATCGACGCGATGGACGCCGAGAGCCTGATCAGCATGGCGCTCGACGACCTCGTCGGGGACGACGACGCCCTGTGACGACGCCCGCGACAAGGAAGAGGACCATGGCCGAGTCCGAGAACACGGACACCAGGATGGTCGAGGCACTCCGCGCCTCGCTGAAGGAGATCGAGCGGCTGCGCGAACGCAACCGCACGCTGACCGCGGCGGCCCGGGAACCGGTCGCGGTCGTCGGCATGGCCTGCCGCTACCCGGGCGGAGTCCGCTCCCCGCAGGATTTGTGGCGCCTGGTCGCGGACGCCGGGGAGGGCATCACCGCCTTCCCCGCCGACCGCGGCTGGGACCCGGACCTGTACGACCCGACCCCGGGAGTGCCCGGCCGCTCCTACACCGGGCAGGGCGGATTCCTGCACGACGCGGGCGACTTCGACGCCGGCTTCTTCGGCATCGCCCCGCACGAGGCCCTCGTCATGGACCCGCAGCAGCGGCTGCTGCTGGAGGGCTCCTGGGAGGCCCTGGAGAACGCCGGGATCGACCCGGCCACGCTGCGCGGCAGCCGCACCGGGGTGTTCGCGGGCGTCATGTACCACGACTACTTCGGCAGCTTCGGCTCCGGCAGCATCGTCTCCGGCCGCGTCGCCTACACCCTCGGGCTGGAGGGCCCGACGCTCTCCGTCGACACCGCCTGCTCCTCGTCGCTCGTCACGCTGCACCTGGCCGCGCAGGCGCTGCGGCAGGGCGAGTGCACCCTCGCGCTGGCCGGGGGAGTGACGGTGATGGCCTCGCCGGGGACGTACGTGGAGTTCAGCCGGCAGGGCGCGCTCTCCCCGGACGGGCGCTGCCGCTCCTTCGCCGACGACGCGGCCGGCACCGGGTTCTCCGAGGGGCTGGGCGTCCTGGTCCTGGAGCGGTTGTCGGACGCGCGGCGCCTTGGTCATGAGGTGCTGGCGGTGGTGCGGGGTTCGGCGGTGAACCAGGACGGGGCGTCCAACGG
>NZ_JBEXRO010000055.1:0-6337 GCF_040613095.1 Streptomyces sp. NPDC006309
GCGACCCGGCCGGAGGCGACACTGGAGGTGGTTCCGGTGAGGCCGAACCCGGCCGCACCGGCAGCCGCCTCACCGAGCCGAGGACCGTACTCCTGGGCGATGGCCCCCAGGAACACGCCCGTTGACGTGCCGTGCAGCGAGCCGGGCGCGATGCCGGCCCGCTCCAGGGCCTCCCAGGACACTTCCAGCAGCAGGCGCTGCTGCGGGTCCATCGCCAGCGCCTCACGCGGCGAGATCCCGAAAAGCTCCGCGTCGAACTCCGCGGCGCGTTCCACGAATCCACCGTGCCGGACGTATGTGGTGCCGGAGTGCTCCGGGTCGGGGTGGTAGAGGCCGTCCAGGTCCCAGCCCCGGTCGGCCGGGAAGCCGGAGATCACGTCGCGCTGCTGGGCGACGACCTGCCACAGCCCCTCCGGCGATTCCACCCCGCCCGGGAAGCGACAGCCCATGCCGACGATGGCTATCGGATCGTTGGTGCCGTCCTCCAGTTCACGGACCCGCTGGCGGGACTCGTGGAGGTCGACGGTGAGGCGCTTGAGGTAGTCGACCAGCTTGTCGTAGTCCTTCGTGCTCATGATGGTGGTGCCCCCGTAGACGTCGTGACGCTGTGCGTTGTGTGGCGTGGACCCTGCGTCGCCGCTGTCGAGCCGTGCCCGGGCTGGCCGGGCGCAGCGAACCGAGTGAGCAGGGTGAGGGGCGGGCGGGATGCCACGGAGCGCGGCGAGCCGCCCGGCCGAGTGTGATGCGGTGCGATGTGATGCCGTGCGGTGAGGCGAGGTGCGGTGTGGCTTGGTGCGGGTCAGAGCTCGGAGTCGATGAACGCGAGGAGTTCGTCGACCGATGCCGACTGGACCCGTGTGGTCAGATCGTTGTGGTTGGTCCGGGACCGCTGGACCGGCACCCGGACCAGCAGCGCCTGGAGCCGCTGGATGATCTCGGCCCTGGTGTCGTCGTCGGAGCCGTCCGCGAGTTCGGCGAGTGCCGCTTCGAGCCTGTCGAGTTCGGCCAGGCCGGGCCTGGTCGGCGAGGCGGTCGGGCCGGTGTCTCCGGCTTCGGCCGGTGCCAGTTCACCGTGCAGATGGGTGACGACCGCCCTGGGTGTCGGGCAGTTGAAGAGGAAGGTGGCGGGCAGCCGGAGTCCGGCGCCGGTCTGGAGCCTGTTGCGCAGCTCCACGAGGGTGAGCGAGTCGCAGCCCAGGTCCTTGAAGGGCCGGTCGGCGGGGATGCCGGCCGCTTCGGACCGGCCGAGTACGGCGGCGGTCTGCACCCGGACGAGGTCCAGCAGCATCTCGTCCTGCTCGGCCCGGCTCACCGCGGCGAGCCGGTCGCGGAGGGACGTGGACTTCGCCGTGGTGACGGTGGCCTGAGGGTCGGCAGGGCGCGGCGCGGCCGGCACCAGATCCCTGAGCACGACCGGGAGTTGAGCGCCGAGCGCAGCGAGCGCGGCCCGGTCGATGTGTGCGGGCACGAGTGCGGCGCTGTCCATGCGCAGGGCCGCGTCCAACAGGGCCAGGCCTTCCACCGGGTCGATGGAGGAAAGGCCGCTCCTGGCGAGCCGCCCCCGGTCGGCCTCGGTCAGGGCGCCCGCCATCCCGGCAGCACCGGTCGTCCCCGTACCACCGGTCGTCTCCGTGCCGCCGGCGCCTCCGTCGGTGCCCGGCCCTTTCGCGGCGTCCGCCCACAGTCCCCAAGCCAGGGACAGTGCCGGGAGCCGACGGGCCCTGCGGTGCTGGGCTAGGGCGTCCAGGCAGGCGTTGGCCGCCGCGTAGTTGCCCTGCCCCGCCCCGCCGATGACGCCCATGACGGAGGAGAAGAGGACGAAGGCCGCGAGATCCTGGCCGGCGGTCAGTTCGTGCAGGTTCCACGCCGCGGTCGCTTTGGCCGCGAGGACGGTGTCGAGGCGTTCGGGGGTGAGTGCGGTGATCACGCCGTCGTCGAGCACTCCCGCCGCGTGCACGACGGCCGTGAGCCGTACGCCGGTCAGCAGCTGCGCGAGCGCCTCGCGGTCGGCGGTGTCACAGGCCGCGAGGTGGACCTCGGCGCCCGACCCCGTCAACTCCGCGACGAGTTCCGTCGCTCCGGGTGCGTCGGGGCCACGGCGGCTGACCAGCAGCAGACGCCGGGCGCCGTGCTCGGTGACCAGGTGCCGGGCGACGATTCCACCGAGGGCCCCGGTGGCGCCGGTGACCAGGACCGTACCGGCCGGATCGAGGGCCACCGGCAGGGTGAGGACCACCTTGCCGACGTGCCGGGCCTGGCTGACGTGGCGGAACGCCTCCGGTGCCCGGCGCACGTCCCACTCACTGACCGGCAGAGGAGACAGTGCGCCCGACGACAGCAACCGCATCACCTCGGCGAGCAGTTCGGTGATCCGGTCGGTCGGGGCCCGGAGCAGGTCGAAGGACCGGTAGTCGACCCCGGGGTGCTCGGCCGCGACCTCCCGCGGGTCGCGCAGATCGGTCTTGCCCATCTCCACGAAACGGCCGCCGTGCGGCAGCAGCCTCAGCGAGGCGTCCACGAACGCACCGGCGAGAGAATCCAGTACGACGTCCATGCCGCGCCCCTCGGTGGCCGCGGCGAACGCGGTCTCGAAGTCCAGGGTGCGCGACGACGCCAGATGTACGTCGTCCAGGCCGAGGGCACGCAGCGCGCCCCACTTGCCGGGACTCGCCGTGCCGTAGACCTCCGCCCCCAGATGCCGGGCCAGTTGCACGGCGGCCATGCCGACACCGCCCGCCGCCGCGTGGATCAGGACGCGCTCGCCCGCACGCAGACCGGCGAGGTCGACCAGGCCGTGGTAGGCGGTGAGGAACACGATGGGCGCGGACGCCGCCTGGGCGTACGTCCAGGCGGCCGGCATGGCGGCGACCCGCCGGTGGTCGGCCACGGCCACCGGGCCGAACGCTCCGGAGAACAGGCCCATCACCCGGTCACCGACCTCGAAGCCGGTGACGCCCGGCCCCACCTCGGAGACGACACCGGCCCCTTCGAGACCGAGCAGGCCGGGATCGCCGGGATAGAGACCGAGGGTGTTCAGTACGTCACGGAAGTTGACGCCCGCGGCGCGCACCGCGATGCGCAGCTCACCGTCGCCGAGCCGGGCCAGGGACTCCGGGCAGGGGTCGAGCACCAGGTGGTCCAGCGTCCCGCGTTCGCGGACCGCCAGCCGCCAGGCCGCCCCGGCCGGGGGGACGAGGGTGCCGTCGGCCGTCGCGGGACCGAGCCTGGGCACCAGCAAGGCTCCGTCCCGTACCGCGAGTTGTGACTCCGAACCGGTCAGCGGCAGCGCGGCACGGCAGTCGGCGGCCCACTCCACGTCCAAGAGCCCTACGCGCCCCGGGTGTTCGGTCTGCGCCGACCGCGCCAGCCCCCACACGGCCGCGTCGGCGGGGTCCGTCACGTCCGCGTCCGGTGCCGTGGCCACGGCACCCCGGGTGACCAGCACCAGCCGGGAGTCCGCGAACCGGTCGTCGGCCAGCCACGCCTGAAGCAGAGCGAGCGCGCGATGCACGGAGGAACGAGAGCCGCCCACCGGGCCGTACGCGCCGTGCACGGACTGGGCGCCGCCCACCCCGTACGCGAGGCCCACGGCCGGCGCCGGATCGATGAGCGGTGACAAGTCGACGGTCGGCGACGAATCCCCACCCGGCGACAGCTCCACGCCCGGCGACAGATCCACGAGCGGCGCGAAGACCACCGAGGGCGCGGGCAGCCCCGCGTCGAGGGTCTCGCCCAGTGCCGCGAGGTCGGCGTAGCGCGGGCCGACGCCCAGGTCGGCGGTGCCGAGTACGGCGGCGTCCGGCGGCGGCTGCCGGTCCGCGCCGGCCGGCTTCCACATCAGGCGGTGGAGCGACCGTGGTACGACGGGGTCGTCACCGGCGGGGCGGAGCAGCAGTTCCTCGATCTCGGCGATCACCGCGCCGGTCTCGTCCAGCAAGGTCAGCGCGACCGCGTCCGGCCCACCGGCGGTGATCAGGACGCGAGCGGTGCGTGCGCCGGGCTGGTGGACGGACACACCGCGCCAGGAGAAGGGCAGCAGACGACGGCCGGCACCGCCCAGCGCGGTCGTGACGACCGGGTGCAGGGCCGCGTCGAGCAGGGCCGGGTGCAGTCCGTAGGAGGCCGCGTCGGTGACGGACGCCGGGAGTGCGACCTCGGCGAGCAGGTCCGCACCGTGCCGCCACGCGGCGCGCAGGCCGCGGAAGACAGGGCCGTAGCTGTATCCGGCCGCGGCCAGTTCGTCGTAGCAGCCGTCGAGGGACAGTGGCTCGGACGCGGCGGCGGGCCAGCCGGCGGCGGCCGTGGGGGGCCCTGCGTGCGGTGCGAGGAGGCCGGTGGCGTGCAGGGCCCACGGCCCTGTGGTGCCCTCCGGCGCCGTGGCCCGGGCGTGCACGGTGAGGGCGCGCTGCCCCTCGTCGTCAGGCGCGGCGACGACGAGCTGCACCTCCGCGCTGCCGTCCTCAGGGAGCACCAGCGGTGCCGTCAGGGTGAGTTCGGCGACCCTCGGCACGCCGGTCCTGGTTCCCGCCCGGGCGGCGAGCTCCAGGAAGGCGGTACCGGGCAGCAGCACCGAGCCGAGGACGGTGTGGTCGGTGAGCCAGGGGTGCGTGCGGCGGCCGAGCCGGGCGGTCAGCACGGCCTGCCCGGACGCGGCGAGTTCCACGGCGGGCCCGAGCATCGGATGGCCGGCCGGTCCCCGGCCGCCGTTCGCGGTCAGCCAGTAGCGCTCCCGCTGGAAGGCGTACGTGGGCAGGTCCGGCCTCCGCCCCGCGCCGAACACGGCGTGCCAGTCCGGGCTTCGGCCGCGGACGTGCAGGGCGCCGAGCGCGGTGGCCAGGGTGCGGCGCTCGGACCGGCCACGGCGCAGCACCGGCACGAACGCCGCGGTGTCGTCGTCCAGGCAGCCCTGGCCCAGTGCCGACAGCACGCCGTCCGGGCCGAGTTCGACGAAGGTCCGCACCCCCAGATCGCGCAGCGCGGCCAGACCGTCGGACAGCCGTACCTCCCGGCGCACCTGCCGGACCCAGTAGTCGGCGGTGATGTCGACGGGCCGTCCGGTGACGGTGGACACCATGGTGATGTGCGGCGCGGCGTACCGGACTCCCGCCGTGACCGTGCCGAACGCGTCGAGCATCCCGTCCATGCGGTGCGAGTGGAAGGCGTGGCTCACGACGAGCCGGCGTGTCTTGCGGCCGTCGGCGGCGAACACGGTCGCGATCCGCTCGACGGCCTCGACGTCACCGGAGATGACGACGGCGGTGGGGCCGTTCACGGCGGCGATGCTCACCTCGTGCTCGCGGCCTTCCAGCAGTGCGCGGACCTCGTCCGGTGACGCCTGGACGGCCATCATCGTGCCGCCGGCCGGCAGAGCCTGCATGAGCCGGCCGCGCGCCGCGACCAGGGCGCAGGCGTCGGGCAGGGTGAGGATCCCGGCGACGTGCGCGGCGGCGAACTCGCCTATCGAGTGGCCCAGTACGGCGTCCGGTGCCAGCCCCTGGTGCTCCAGCAACCGGAACAGCGCGACCTGGAGGGCGAAGAGGGCACTCTGGGTGTTCTCGGTCCGGTCGAGCGCCTCGGCGTCGTGGAACATCACCTCGCGGATCGGCGAGGTGCCGGACACGGAGCCGCGGCAGGCATCGAGTTCCCCGCACACCTCGTCCAGAGCGGCGGCGAAGACCGGCTCGGCCGCGTACAACGCACCGCCCATGCCCACACGTTGACTGCCCTGCCCGGTGAAGAGGTAGGCGAGTCCGTCGTCGGGGCGCGCCGTGCCGACGGTCAGAGCGGAGTGCGGTTCGCCACGGCTCAGCGCGGTCAGCGCCGCCCGGGCCTCGGCACGGGTATCGGTGGTGACGGCCGCACGGTGGTCGAGGGCGCTGCGGGTGGTGGCCAGGGCGCGGCCGAGGTCCCGGGTGGGTACGCCGTCCAGAACGTCCGAGGCGTCGAGGAGCACGGTGGCCTGAGCGCGCAGAGCCGGCTCCGTACGGCCGGACAGCACCCACAGGGGAGCGGAGTCGTCCTGCCCGGCGCCGGCCTCGGGCACGGGCGTCTCGGCGGGTGCTTCTTCGAGGATGGTGTGGGCGTTGGTGCCGCTGATCCCGAAGGACGAGACAGCGGCCCGCCGTGTCCTGCCCTCGCCGGTGGGCCATGGACGCGGTTCGGTCAGCAGCTCGATGCCGCCCGCGTTCCAGTCGACCAGGTCGCTGGGCTTGCCGACGTGGAGTGAGGCGGGCAGTGCGGCGTGGCGCAAGGCCATGACCATTTTGATGATGCCGCCGACTCCGGCGGCGGCTTGTGCGTGGCCGAGGTTGGATTTGAGGGAGCCCACGAGGAGCGG
>NZ_JBEXRO010000056.1:0-5391 GCF_040613095.1 Streptomyces sp. NPDC006309
CGCGCCACCAACCCGCCCAGCACACCGGTGCCACCCGTGACCAACACCGACCCCTCCGGGCCGAAACACGCATCCGCGACCGCAGGCGCCGTCACACGGGCGAGCCTCGGCGCGAACAGGCGGGTGCCACGCACGGCCACCTGCGGTTCGCCGGTCGCGAGGACGGCGGCGAGCAGGGGGCCGAAGTCCTCGTCGTCCTGCGGCCCGTCCGTGTCGAGCAGGACGATCCGGTCGGGATTCTCCGCCTGGGCGACGCGGATCAGGCCCCATACGGCCGCGCCTGCCGGGTCGGTCACCGTCCGCTCGCTCTCGGCGGGCACGGCACCGCGGGTACGTACGACGAGGCGCGTTCCCTCCGTCCCGGGCTCGGACAGCCAGGCCTGGACGATCTCCAGCGCCGTGCTGGTCAGCGCGAGCACCTCGGTGTCGGTCGCACCGTCCGCGACGCAGTCGACCACCGCGGCGGCCGGTGGCTCGGCGCCGTCCACCAGCGCCGCCACCCCGCTCGGGCCGGACAGGGCGACCCATTCGGGTGCGACCGCGGACGGCCGGGGCGCGGGCAGCTCGGTCCACTCCACGTGGAAGAGGGCGTCGTCCGTGCCCGTGGGGGCGTCCGGCGTCGTCAGAAGGTCGGCGGCCACGGGCCGCAGCCTGACGGCGTCCGCCGTGAGGACCTGGGCGCCGGTCTCGTCGGCCGCCTCGACCGAGACGACACCCGGGGCGGACCGCAGCAGCCGGGCCCGCAGCACGGTGGCACCCGTGGCGTGCAGGACGACCGTGTTCCACTCCAGCGGCTGCCACACCTGATCGGCGTCGCCCGCGACGGCCTCCCGGACGGCCGGGTGCAGGACGGCGTCCAGCAGCGCCGGGTGCACGCCGTACCGGTCCGCCTCGCTCCGGTCCTCCTCCGCCAGCGCGGCCTCGGCGAACAGCTCGTCACCGCGCCGCCACAGCCCGCGCAGCCCCTGGAACAGCGGCCCGTAGGCGTGGCCGTGGGCGACGAGTTCGGTGTAAAGGTCGTCCGTGTCCACGCGCTGCGCGCCGGGCGGCGGCCAGGCGGTGAAGTCATGACCGGGTGCGGCCTCGCCGGCAGTCGGCGCGAGGATGCCGGTGGCGTGCCGGGTCCAGACGGCCGGTCCGTCCAGCCCTGCGGGATCATCGGGAGCCGCGTACACCTCCACGCTTCTGGACCCGGTGCCGTCCGGGCCGCCCACGGCGATCTGGAGGCGTACGGCACCCTGCTCGGGAACGACCAGGGGCGCCTCGACGACCAGTTCGTCCAGCACTCCGCAGCCGACCTCGTCACCGGCGCGCACGGCCAGCTCCACCAGCCCGGTACCGGGCACGACGACCACTCCGCCGACGGCGTGGTCGGCGAGCCAGGGGTGGGTGCGCAGGGACAGCCGGGAGGTGAGGACCAGCCCGTCCGACTGCGGCAGCTGGACCATCGCGCCCAGCAGCGGATGGTTCGCCCCGGTGAGCCCCAGCGCCGCCGCGTCGACCACGGACTCAGCCATCCGCAGCCAGTAGTGCTGGTGATCGAAGGCGTACGTCGGCAGATCCACGTGGGTAGCGGTCGCACCCTCGGGCAGCACCGCCGCCCAGTCCACCTTCGTCCCGCGCACGAACAACTCCGCGACGGACCGCAGAAGGGTCAGCTCCTCCCCCCTGTCGTCACGCAGGGCCGGAACACTTACGGCGTCCACGGCCGCAGACTCGGTGATCGCACCGCTCAACACGCCCCCGGGGCCCAGTTCCAGGAACACCGACCCACCCGACGCGGCGATACCGTCGGCGAAGCGGACCGGACGCCGGACGTGCTCGACCCAGTAGGCGGGATCACTCAACTGGCCCGGCTCCGCCAGCATGCCGGTCACGTTCGACACCACCGGGACAGCAGGCTCGTTCCAGGTCAGCCCCGACAGCACCTCACCGAACTCGGCCAGCATCGGCTCCATCAACGCCGAGTGGAAGGCGTGCGAGACGGTCAGCCGCTTGACCCGGCGGCCCTGTTCGCGGATCTTCTCGGCGACGGCCGTGACGGCTTCCTCGTCACCGGAGAGCACAACCGAGCCGGGCGCGTTCACCGCCGCCAGATCCACACCCGCACCCAAGTGCTCCGCGACTTCCGACTCGCTCGCCGCGACCGCGACCATCGCCCCGCCCTGCGGCAGGGATTGCATCAACCGGCCCCGCGCCGCCACCAACGCCGCCGCATCCTCCAGCGACAACACCCCAGCGACATGCGCGGCGACGACCTCGCCGATCGAGTGCCCGGCCACCACGTCCGGCCGCACACCCCACGACTCCACCAGCCGGAACAACGCCGACTCCACCGCGAACAAACCGGCCTGAGTGAACACCGTCCGATCCAGCAGACCATCGTCACCCGCACCGAAGACCACATCCCGCACCGAGTACTCCACAGCACCCGCAAGCCGCGCATCCAAAGCCGCACACGCCTCATCCAACGCCCGCGCGAACACCGGATACCGCTCATACAACTCCGCGCCCATACCGACCCGCTGCGACCCCTGGCCCGGGAAGACGAACACGGTCTTCCCAGCGACGGCATCCGACCCCGTCACCACGACCGGGGACGACTCCCCCGCAGCCAGCGCGCCCAGCCCCGCCACGGCCTCCTCACGGGAACCGGCGACCACCACCGCCCGCTCGGGCAGGACCGCGCGCTGCGTGACCAGGGCGCCGGCGATGGTGGCCAGGGGGGCGTCGGTGGCGTCGGTGAACTCCGCCAGCCGGCCCGCCTGGCCGGTGAGGGAACCCGTGCTCCGCGCCGAGACGACCAGCGGCAGAACCCCGTCGGCCGGAAGCGGCACCGGCTCGGCGGTGCCCTCCTCCGATGCCTCCTCCGGTGCCTGCTCCAGGATCAGGTGCGCGTTCGTGCCGCTCACGCCGAACCCGGACACGCCCACCCGGCGCGGCCGGTCGATCTCGGGCCAGGGGCTGGTGCGGTGGAGGAGCCGGACGGCGCCCGCGTCCCAGTCGACGCGACTGCTGGGCTCGTCCGCGTGCAGGGTGGCGGGCAGGATGCCGTGGCGCAGGGCCTGCACCGTCTTGATCACCCCGGCGACTCCGGCGGCGGCCTGGGTGTGGCCCAGGTTGGACTTCAACGAGCCGAGCCACAGCGGCTCTTCGCGTCCCTGGCCGTAGGTGGCGAGGAGGGCCTGTGCCTCGATCGGGTCACCGAGGACGGTGCCCGTGCCGTGGCCCTCGACCGCGTCCACGTCCGCCGGGGTCAGGCCCGCGTTGGCGAGCGCCTTGCGGATCACCCGCTGCTGGGAGGGTCCGTTGGGGGCTGTGAGGCCGTTGGAGGCGCCGTCCTGGTTGACGGCGCTGCCCCGGATCACCGCCAGCACCCGGTGGCCCTTGCGCTGGGCCTCCGAGAGGCGTTCCAGTACGACCACGCCCGCGCCCTCGGCCCAGCCCGTGCCGTCGGCCGTGTCGGCGTACGACTTGCAGCGGCCGTCGGCGGCGAGGCCGCGCTGGCGGGAGAAGTCCACGAAGGTGTGCGGGGTGGCCATGACGCTGGCGCCGCCGGCGAGGGCCATCGAGCATTCGCCGCGCCGCAGTGCCTGGGCGGCGAGGTGGATGGCGACCAGGGACGAGGAGCAGGCGGTGTCCACGGTGACCGCGGGGCCCTCGAAACCGAAGACGTAGGAGACGCGGCCGGAGGCGACGCTGCCCGCGCCGCCGGTGCCGGCGTAACCCTCCAGCTCGGGCGGGAGGTTGCCGCCGTAGAAGTAGTCGACGCCCATGATGCCGCTGAAGACGCCGACGTCCGCGCCCTTCAGCGAGAGCGGGTCGATTCCGGCCTGTTCCAAAGCCTCCCACGACGTTTCCAGCAGCAGCCGCTGCTGCGGGTCCATCGCCAGTGCCTCACGGGGTGAGACACCGAAGAACTCGGCGTCGAACAGGCCGGCGTCGCGCAGGAATCCGCCTTGGCGGGCGTAGGAGGTGCCCGCCTTGTCGGGGTCGTCGTCGAACAGCGTGTCCAGGTCCCAGCCGCGGTCGGCGGGGAAGTCGGACACGGCGTCCCGGCCCTCGGCGACCAGCCGCCACAGCTCCTCCGGGGTCGTCACGCCGCCGGGCAGCCGGCAGGCCATGCCGACGATCGCGACGGGCTCGTCCGCGTTCCGCCGGACCTGCCGGCGCAGGTCGTGCAGTTCGGTCGTGACGCGCTTGAGGTACTTGAGGAGTTCCTGCTCTGTGGCCATCTTCCATTCCTCACCGGGGGTTTGACGGTCCGCGAAAACGTGACGGTCAGGAGATTCCGAGTTCGTCGTTGATGAAGTCGAGGACCTCATCGGCGGAGGCGGATTCCAGCTGTTCCGCCACGGCGGAACCCTCTGTCTCCTCGACCGCTCCGTTGCACTTCGCGACCAGACCCTGGAGGCGGAGCACGATGTCCGCCTTCTTGGACTCGTCGGACAGCAGTCCGGCGATCAGCGAGTCGATGTCCTCGATCTTTTCGTGCACCAGCGACAGGGCGTCGTTGGTGGTGCCCAGTTCCGTGTGCAGATGGCGGGCCAGAGCGAGCGGGTTGGGGTAGTCGAACACGACCGTGGCGGCCAGTTTGAGGCCGGTGGTCTCACGGAGCCGGTTGCGCAGTTCGACGGAGGTGAGGGAGTCGAACCCGGCGTCCTTGAACGCCGTCTCGGGTCCCACGTTCTCCGCCCCGGCGTGGCCGAGGACGGTCGCGACCTGGCCGCGGACGAGGTCCAGGAGAAGGGCCTCCTGTTCGGCCTGGGCGAGTCCGGCGAGCCGGCGGGTGAGGCCGCCGCCGCTGTCCGCGGCGGTGGTGCGGACCGGCTGGCGGCCGGTCCGCACCAGTCCGCGGAGCAGGGGCTGTACGGTGCGGCCCGCTGCCGCGTCGGCGCGCAGGGCCCGCAGGTCGAGCTTGATGGGGACCAGGAGCGCCTCGCCGGTGTCCAGGGCCGCGTCGAGGAGGCGCATGCCCTCGGCGGGACCGATGGGCAGGACACCGCCCCGGCTCATGCGGGCCTGGTCGGCGGCGCCCAGGTGGGCGGTCATGCCGCTGGTCTGTTCCCACAGGCCCCAGGCGAGCGAGGTGGCGGGCAGGCCGGCGGCGCGGCGCTGGTGGGCGACCGCGTCGAGGTAGGCGTTGGCGGCGGCGTAGTTGCCCTGTCCGGCCGAGCCGAACAGGCCGGACGCGGAGGAGAAGACGGCGAACGCGGTCAGGTCCAGGGTGCGGGTCAGTTCGTCGAGGTGCCGTACCGCGCTGACCTTGGGGGCGAAGACCCGGGCGAGGCGTTCCGGGGTGAGGGCGCCGATCACGCCGTCGTCCAGGACGCCCGCGGTGTGGACCACGCCCGTCAGGGGGTGCTCGGCCGGGATGGAGTCCAGCAGTTG
>NZ_JBEXRO010000057.1:0-5238 GCF_040613095.1 Streptomyces sp. NPDC006309
CAACTGCTGGACTCCATCCCGGCCGAGCACCCCCTGACGGGCGTGGTCCACACCGCGGGCGTCCTGGACGACGGCGTGATCGGCGCCCTCACCCCCGAACGGATGGCGGGCGTCTTCGCCCCCAAGGCCGGCGCCGCCGCCCACCTGGACGAGCTGACCCGCACCCTGGACCTCACCGCGTTCGCCGTCTACTCCTCCGGCGCCGGCCTGTTCGGCTCGGCCGGCCAGGGCAGCTACGCCGCCGCCAACGCCTACCTCGACGGCCTGATGGCCCGCCGCCGCGCCGCCGGCCTGCCCGCGGTGTCCCTGGCCTGGGGTCTGTGGGAGCAGAGCACCGGCCTGACCGCCCACCTCAGCGACACCGACCAGGCCCGTATGAGCCGGGGCGGCGTCCGCGCCCTGACCCCCGACGAGGGCCTCGCCCTCTTCGACGCGGCCCTGAACACGGGCGAGGCACTCCTCGTCCCCATCAAACTGGACCTGCGGGCCGCCCGCGCCGACGCCGCCGCCGGCGGCGCCGTGCAGCCCCTGATGCGCGGCCTGATCCGCGTCACCCGGCAGGCCGCCCGGACCGCCGCCGCGGACCGCACCGGCGGCGGCCTGGCCGACCGGCTCGCCGGACTCGCCCCCGACGAGCAGGAAGCGCTGCTCCTCGACGTCGTACGCGGCCAGGTCGCGGCCGTCCTCGGCCACGCGGGCGCCGACCAGGTCAGGGCGGACAAGGCGTTCAAGGACGCCGGCTTCGACTCCCTCACCTCCGTGGAACTGCGCAACCGCGTCCGCGAGGCCACCGGCCTGACCCTGCCGACCACCGTCGTCTTCGACTACCCGACCCCGCTCGCCCTCGCCCGCCATCTGCACAGCCACTTCGGCCACGTCACCGCGGCACCCGCCGGCCCGGAACCGGCCGTCGCCGCGGCCGACCCCGGCGAGCCGATCGCCATCGTCGGCATGGCCTGCCGGCTGCCCGGCGGCGTCACCGGTCCCGAGGACCTCTGGCGGCTGGTGGCGGAGGGACGGGACGCGATGTCCGGCTTCCCGTCCGACCGCGGCTGGGACCTGGAGGGCCTGTTCGACTCCGACCCGGGACGCGTCGGCACCTCGTACGTCGACCAGGGCGGCTTCCTCCACGACGCCGGCCTGTTCGACGCGGGCTTCTTCGGTATCTCGCCGCGTGAGGCCCTGGCGATGGACCCGCAGCAGCGGCTCCTGCTGGAGACCTCCTGGGAGGCGCTGGAGCGGGCCGGTATCGACCCGACCTCCCTGAAGGGCACCGACGTCGGCGTGTTCTCCGGCGTGATGACCCAGGGCTACGGCTTCGGCGGCGAACTCCCCCCGGAGCTGGCCGGGTTCACCGCGACCGGCTCGGCGGGCAGCGTGGCCTCCGGCCGGGTGTCGTACGTCTTCGGCCTCGAGGGCCCCGCCGTGACCGTGGACACCGCGTGCTCCTCGTCGCTGGTCGCCCTGCACCTCGCGGCTCAGGCGCTGCGCAACGGAGAGTGCTCCATGGCCCTCGCCGGCGGCGCGACCGTCCTCGCCAACCCGTACACGTTCGTGGAGTTCTCCCGCCAGCAGGCCCTCTCGCCCGACGGCCGGTGCAAGGCCTTCGCGGACGGCGCGGACGGCACCGGCTGGGCCGAGGGCGCGGGTGTCGTCGTACTGGAGCGGCTGTCGGAGGCGCGCCGCAAGGGCCACCAGGTCCTGGCCGTCGTACGCGGCAGCGCCGTCAACCAGGACGGCGCCTCCAACGGGCTCACAGCCCCCAACGGACCCTCCCAGCAGCGGGTGATCCGCAAGGCGCTGGCGAACGCCGGTCTCTCGGTGTCCGAGGTGGACGCCGTCGAAGCGCACGGCACGGGAACGGTGCTCGGTGACCCGATCGAGGCGCAGGCCCTGCTCGCCACCTACGGGCAGGACCGCGCGGAGCCGCTGTGGATCGGGTCGGTGAAGTCCAACCTCGGCCACGCCCAGGCCGCGGCCGGTGTCGCCGGCGTCATCAAGACCGTCGAGGCACTGCGGCACGCGGTGCTGCCCCCCACCCTCCACGTCGACCAGCCGTCGACCGAGGTCGACTGGTCGGCGGGCGCGGTGGAGATCCTCACCGAGGCCCGGGCCTGGCCGGACACCGGCCGCCCGCGCCGCGCCGGCGTCTCCGCCTTCGGCGTCAGCGGCACCAACGCCCACGTCATCCTGGAGCAGGCACCCGAGGAGGAGCCGGCCGCGAAGCCGGTCACCCCCGCCGACGGTGTGCTGCCGCTGGTGGTGTCGGCCCGCGGCGCCGACGCGCTGGCCGGACAGGCCGGACGGCTCGCCGAGTTCCTCGGCGGCACCGACGCCCCGACGGCGGCCGTCGCCGGAGCGCTCGTCTCCCGGCGGGCCGCGCTCCCCGAACGGGCCGTGGTCGTCGCCGGCTCGCGCGAGGAGGCGGTGGCCGGGCTCGCGGCACTGGCGGCCGGCGAGTCGTCGCCGGCCGTGGTCACCGGCACGGAGAGCAGTGGTGGCACGGTCGTCGTGTTCCCCGGACAGGGCTCCCAACGCCTGGGCATGGGACGCGAGTTGTACGACCGTTACCCGGTGTTCGCCCGCGCCTTCGACGAGGCCTGCGCCGCGCTCGACGCACAGCTGGCCGGCTGGGCGGACCACCCCGTCAAGGACGTGGTGTTCGGCGAGGTCGGCAACGCCGGCGCCGGGCTGCTGGACCAGACCGTCTTCACGCAGGCGGGTCTGTTCGCGGTGGAGTCGGCCCTGTTCCGGCTGGTGGAGTCGTGGGGTGTGCGGCCGGACGTGGTGGCCGGGCATTCGATCGGCGAGGTCGTCGCCGCGCATGTCGCCGGGGTGCTGTCGCTGACGGACGCGGCGGCGCTGGTCGCCGCTCGCGGCCGGTTGATGCAGGCCCTGGCACCGGTCGGCGCGATGGTCGCGGTGGCCGCGACCGAGGCGGAGGTCGCCGAGCACTTGGGCTCGGGTGTGGATCTGGCGGCGGTGAACGCGCCCGGCTCGGTGGTGCTCTCCGGTGACGAGGAAGCCGTCACGGCCGTCGCCGAGAAGATCCGCGAACAGGGCCGCCGGGTCAAGCGGCTGACCGTCTCGCACGCCTTCCACTCGGCGCTGATGGAGCCGATGCTCGCCGAGTTCGGCGAGGTGCTGTCGGGGCTGACCTGGAACGAGCCGGCCATCCCCGTCGTCTCGAACGTGACCGGAAAGCTGGCCGAGCCCGGCCAGTTGACCGACCCCGCCTACTGGGTCGACCACGTCCGCCGCCCGGTCCGCTTCGCCGACGGCATCGCCGCGTCGGGCGGGTCGGTCTTCCTGGAACTCGGCCCCGGCGGCGCCCTGACCGGCGCGATCGCGCAGTCGGCCGGCGACGACGCGGTCAGCGTGCCCGCCCTGCGCGACGACCGCGGAGAGGCCCAGACCCTCCTGCTGTCCGTAGCGGAACTGTTCGTGCGCGGCGCGAAGGTGGACTGGGCGGCCGTCCTCCCCGAGGGTGCCACCGACGCCCGCGTGGACCTGCCGACGTACGCCTTCGACCACCGCCACTACTGGCTGCGGACAGCACCCGCCACCGACGCGGTCGCCCTGGGCCAGGGCACGGCGGACCACCCCATGCTGGGCGCGGTGGTGGAGGTGCCGGAGACCGGCGGGGTGTTGTTCACCTCCCGGCTCTCCCTGCGCACCCATCCCTGGCTCGCCGACCACGCCGTGGGAGGCGTGGTCCTCGTGCCCGGCACCGGCCTGGTCGAGCTGGCCGTGCGGGCCGGTGACGAGGTCGGCTGCGGGGTGCTGGACGAACTCGTCATCGAGGCCCCGCTGGTTGTTCCCGAGCAGGGTGGTGTCCGGGTCCAGGTCGCCGTCGGCGGACCGGACGACAGCGGACTGCGGACCGTCGCCGTCTACTCGGCCCGGGAGAACACCACCGGCGAGGTCGGCTCCGACGCCTGGACCCGGCACGCCACCGGCACCGTGACGGCGTCGGCGGCGGACACCCCCGCCTTCGACACCACGGTCTGGCCGCCCGCCGGAGCCGAACCGGTCGACCTCGACATCACCGCCTTCTACGCCGGCCTGCTGAGCCACGGCTACGCCTACGGCCCGGCGTTCCAGGGGCTGCGCGCCGTGTGGCGGCGCGGCGAGGAGATCTTCGCCGAGGTCGCCCTGCCGGACGAGCGGCGCGACGAGGCGGCGCGGTTCGGCCTCCACCCGGCCCTGCTCGACGCGGCCCTGCACACGGACGCCTTCGCCCAGCCGGACGACGGGCACAACGTCCTGCCGTTCTCGTGGACCGGACTGGAGCTGCACGCCGCCGGCGCCGCCTCCCTCCGGGTACGGATCACGCCCCGCGGAACGGACGTGCTGTCCCTCGTCGCGGCCGACGAGAACGGCGGTCTCGTCCTGACCGTCGACTCGGTGACCTTCCGGCCGGTGGACGTCGGACAGCTCGACGCCGCCGCGTCGGCCGGCGAGGACCGCGACGCCCTGTTCACCGTGGCCTGGACCGACCTGCCCGCAACGGCCAGGACAGCGGAGACGGCACCCGCATGGGCGCGGGTCACCACCGCGGCCGACGTGACCGCGCTGAACAGCGAGCTGTCCGAGGCCGCCGTCCTGGACCTCCGGGGCACCGGCGACGACGACGAGGAGGCACTGACCCGGACCGCCGCCGCCCTGGAGGTCGTCCAGGCGTGGCTCGCCGACGAGGACGCCGAGGACGCGCGGCTGCTGGTGGTCACCCGGGGCGCGGTGCCCGCGGGCGGCGACAGCGCGGTGACGGACCCGGCCGGCGCGGCGGTCTGGGGCCTGATCCGCGCGGCCCAGGCCGAGAACCCGGACCGGATCGTCCTGCTCGACCTGGACCCGGCCACCGACCCGGCCACCGACGACCCGTCCGACGGCCTCCTCGCCACCGTCCTCGCCTCCGGGGAACCGCAGGTGGCGGTGCGCGGTGCGGCCCTGTCGGTGCCGCGCCTGGTGCGGGCCGAGCCGACGGCGGGCGAGCCGGCCGACGGTGGGCAGGCCGTGGCGTTCCGTCCGGAGGGCACGGTCCTGGTCACGGGGGGTACCGGTTCGCTCGGCGCGCTGGTCGCCCGCCACCTGGTGGTACGCCACGGGGTGCGGCACCTGGTGCTGGCCAGCCGGCGCGGTGCGGAGGCCGGGGGTGCCACGGAGCTGGTGGCCGAACTGTCGGAGCTGGGCGCCGAGTCGGTGTCCCTGCGGGCCGCCGACGTGTCCGACCGTACG
>NZ_JBEXRO010000058.1:0-5195 GCF_040613095.1 Streptomyces sp. NPDC006309
CGCGCCACCAACCCGCCCAGCACACCGGTGCCACCCGTGACCAACACCGACCCCTCCGGGCCGAAACACGCATCCGCGACCGCAGGCGCCGTCACGCGGGCGAGCCTCGGCGCGAACAGGCGGGAGCCACGCACAGCCACCTGCGGTTCCCCGGTCGCGAGGACGGCGGTGAGCAGCCGCTCGACGTCAGCACCTGCGGGGGTGTCCGTGTCGAGCAGGACGATCCGGTCGGGATTCTCCGCCTGGACCACCCGGACCAAACCCCATACGGCGGCCCCCGCCGGGTCGGTCACCGTCCGCTCACCGTCGGCGGGCACCGCACCCCGGGTGACGACGACCAGTTGGGCCGCCTCCAGCCCGGGCCTGGCCAGCCACTCCTGGACGATCTCCAGCACGCGGCCCGTCGCGGCCAGCGCCGCGTCGTCGTCCGTGCCGGCCGCCGCATCGCCGCGGCCGGCCTCCAGGACGACGACCGGGGGCACACCCGAGCCGTCGGTCAGCGCGGCCACATGCGCCGGCTCGGTGATGGGCACCCAGGCGGGCGGCAGGTCGGTGCCGGGCTCCGTCGTCGCAGGCAGCTCCGTCCACTCCACGCGGAACAGGGAGTGCCGGCTGTCGTCGGCCGCCGCGCCCAGCTGGTCGGCGGACACGGTCCGCGAGACCAGCGAGCGCAGCGTGAGCACCGGTGCGCCGGTCTCGTCCGCCGCTTCCAGGGCCAGGGCGTCGGGCGCGGACCGGTTCAGACGCACCCGCAGCGCCGTGGCGCCGGCCGCGTGCAGGTGCAGGCCGTTCCAGCCGAACGGGAGGTGGACACCGTCTTCGGTGCGGTTCTCTCCCTCGGGGTCCGAGAGCGCCACGTCCAGCATCGCGGGGTGCAGCGCGGCGTCGAGCAGCGCCGGGTGAATGCCGAACCGGGCGGCGCTCGCCCGCTGGTCCTCGGGGAGGGCGACCTCGGCGAAGAGGTCGTCGCCGCGTCGCCACAGGGCTCGTACGCCTTGGAAGACCGGCCCGTAAGCGTAGCCGGCCCTGGCCAGCAGCTCGTAGCCGCCGGAGATGTCCACCTGGCGGGCGCCGGTCGGCGGCCACACGGTGAGGCCGCCGTCCGGCTGGGGCACGTCGGCGGTCACCCGGGCGGTGAGGGTGCCGGTGGCGTGCCGGGTCCAGGCGTCGGTGCCTGCGTCTCCGGTGGTGTCGTCGGGCGCGGAGTAGACGGCGACCGTCCGGGTGCCCGTCTCCTCCGGGCCGCCCACGGTGACCTGCACGCGTACCCCGCCCTGCTCCGGCAGGACCAGTGGTGCCTCTACGACCAGCTCCTCGAGAACCCCGCAGCCGACCTCGTCACCGGCCCGCACGGCCAGCTCCACCAGCCCGGTACCGGGGACGAGCACCGCCCCGCCGACGGCGTGGTCCGCCAGCCAGGGATGCGTGCGCAGCGACAACCGGGAGGTGCACAACACCCCTCCCGTCTCGGGCACTTCTACCACCGCGCCGATCAGGGGGTGGTCGGCGCGGGCCTGCCCCAGGGAGGCCGCGTCCGCCGCCGGAGCGGGCTTCAGCCAGTAATGCCGGTGCTCGAAGGCATACGTCGGCAACTCCACATCCGCGGCCCCGGCACCCTCGGGCAGCACACCGGTCCAGTCGACCGCCACACCCCGCACGAACACCTCGGCCATCGACGTCAACAGCCGCCGCAAACCGCCCTCTTCACGACGCAACGAACCCGTGACGACCGCCTCGCACTGCGCCTCGTCCACGATCTCGTTCACCGGCTGCACAAGAACGGGATGGGCACTGGATTCGACGAACACCGTGTGCCCCTCGGCCAGGAGGGAGGCGATCGCCGGGCCGAAACGGACCTGGCCCCGCAGATTGCGATACCAGTAACCGCCGTCCAGCACACCCGCCTCACGCACCCAGCCACCGGTCACCGTCGAGAAGAACGGCACCACCGGCGCCTGGCTCCGGACATCCGCGAACGCCTTGCCCAACGCCCCCTCGATCGCCTCGACATGACGGGTGTGCGAGGCATAATCCACCGCCACCCGGCGCACCCGGACACCGTCCGCCTCCAACGCGACCAGCGCCTCGTCCAGGGCTTCGGCGTCACCGGCGATCACCACCGACGACGGACCGTTCACGGCAGCGACCTCGACCCGGCCCTCCCACGCAGCGATCCTGGTGGCGATCTCCGCCTCGGACAGTGCCACGGAGGCCATACCACCCCGGCCCGCCAACTCCCCCGCGATCACCTGACTGCGCACCGCCACGACCCGCGCCGCATCCCCCAGCGACAACGCACCCGCCACACAAGCCGCCGCGATCTCACCCTGCGAATGCCCCACCACCGCATCCGGGACAACCCCCACCGACGCCCACACAGCCGCCAGCCCCACCATCACCGCGAAACTCGCCGGCTGCACCACATCCACCCGCGCCAGAAGATCAACCTCACCACGCAGCACGGACATCAAGTCCCAGTCGATCCACGGATCCAACGCGCGGGCGCACTCCCCGACCCGCTCCGCGAACACCGGCGACGACTCCAGCAACTCCCGACCCATACCCAGCCACTGCGAACCCTGACCGGGGAACACCAGCACCGTCCGCCCAGCAACAGCCGTACCACCGCTCACCACCCCGGCAGCCGACTCCCCCCGAGCCAGTACACCCAGCCCCGCCACCGCCTCCCCACGCGAACCGGCAACCACCACCGCCCGCTCCGAAAGCACCGCACGCCGGGCCGCCAGCACACCCGCGACCTCCACCAGCGACACATCCGAGTCACCGACGAACACCCCGAGCCGCTCCGCCTGCCCCGACAGAGCACCCACCGAGGCCGCCGACACCACCAGCGGAACGAGTCCGTCGGCCGGCGTGACCGGCTTCCGGGCCGGTGCCTCGGGGGCCTGTTCGAAGATCAGGTGGGCGTTGGTGCCGCTGAGGCCGAAGGAGGAGACGCCGGCGCGGCGGGGGCGGCCGGTCTCGGGCCAGTCCCGGGCCTCGGTCAGCAGCTCGACGGCTCCGGCCGACCAGTCGACCTGCGGGGTCGGCTCTTCGACGTGCAGGGTCGGGGGCAGGACGCCGTGCCGCAGTGCCTCGACCATCTTGATGACGCCGGCGACGCCGGCGGCGGCCTGCGTGTGCCCGATGTTGGACTTCACCGAGCCGAGCCAGAGCGGCTGTTCGCGGTCGCGGCCGTAGGTGGCGAGCAGGGCCTGAGCCTCGATCGGGTCGCCGAGCGCCGTGCCCGTACCGTGTGCTTCCACCGCGTCCACGTCGGAGGCGGCCAGACCGGCCACCGCCAGCGCCCGGCGGATGACCCGTTGCTGCGAGGGGCCGTTCGGGGCGGTGAGGCCGTTCGAGGCGCCGTCCTGGTTGATGGCGCTGCCGCGCAGGACCGCCAGGACGCGGTGGCCCTTGCGGCGGGCCTCCGAAAGTCGCTCGAGTGCGACGACGCCGACGCCCTCCGCCCAGCCCGTGCCGTCGGCGGTCGAGGAGAAGGCCTTGCAGCGGCCGTCGGGGGCGAGGGCCCGCTGCCGGGAGAACTCCACGAAGGTACCCGGTGTGGCCATGACGGTCGCGCCGCCGGCGAGGGCGAGGGAGCATTCGCCGTTGCGCAGGGCCTGAGCGGCCAGGTGCATGGCGACCAGGGAGGAGGAGCAGGCGGTGTCGACGGTGACCGCGGGGCCCTCGAAGCCGAAGGCGTACGACACCCGGCCCGAGGCGACGCTGACCGCGGAGCCGGTGGCCGTGAAGCCGCCCAGTTCCGGCGGGATGTCGCCGCCGATGCCGTAGCCCTGGGTCATGACGCCGGAGAACACGCCGACGTCCGTGCCCTTCAGCGCGGACGGGTTCACGCCCGCCCGTTCCAGTGCCTCCCAGGAGGTCTCCAGCAGGAGCCGCTGCTGCGGGTCCATCGCCAGTGCCTCACGCGGGGAGATCCCGAAGAAGCCGGCGTCGAACCGGCCCGCCTCGTGCAGGAAGCCGCCCTGGTCGACGTAGGAGGTGCCGATGTTCTCGGGGTCGGTGTCGAAGAGGTCGTCCACGTCCCAGCCGCGGTCCACCGGGAAGCCGGAGATCGCGTCCCGGCCCTCGGCGACCAGCTGCCAGAGTTCCTCGGGGCTGTTGACGCCGCCGGGCAGCCGGCAGGCCATGCCGACGACGGCGATCGGCTCGTCGGGGTCGGCGACGACGACCGTGGGGACCGCGGCGCCGGTGACGTTGCCGTTCAGCCCGTCCAGCTCGTCGCGGAGGAAGCGGGCGAGCGTGAGCGGGGTCGGATAGTCGTAGACGAGGGTCGCGGGGAGGCTGAGCCGGGTGGCCTCGCGCAGCCGGTTGCGCAGTTGGACGGCGGTGAGGGAGTCGAAGCCGGCGTCCTTGAACGCCTTCTCGGCCCTGACCTTCTCGGGGCCCGTGTGGCCGAGTACGGTCGCGACGTGTGCGCGGACCAGGTCCAGGAGCAGGGTCTCCCGCTCGGCCGGGGGCAGGCCCGCGAGCCGGCCGGCCAGCCCGCTGCCGCGGCCCGCGGCGATGCGGGCGGCGGCGCGGCGGCTGTGGGGGACGAGCGTGCGCAGCAGGGACGGTACGTCGCCGCCGGCCGCGGCCTCGGCGCGTATGGCCCGCAGGTCCAGC
Source organism: Streptomyces sp. NPDC006309 (assembly GCF_040613095.1). Classification (NCBI taxonomy): domain Bacteria; kingdom Bacillati; phylum Actinomycetota; class Actinomycetes; order Kitasatosporales; family Streptomycetaceae; genus Streptomyces; species Streptomyces sp. NPDC006309. Next base: position 4,633 of record NZ_JBEXRO010000058.1, read on the forward strand.
CGGATCGGGACCAGCAGGGTCTCGCGGGTGCGCAGGGCCGCGTCGAACAGGTCCAGGCCCTCGTCGGGGCTGATCGCCTGGAAGCCGCCGCGGTGCATACGGGCCTGGTCGGCCTCGTTCAGGTGGGCGGTCATTCCGGTGGCCTGCTCCCACAGGCCCCACGCCAGCGACACACCCGGCAGGCCCGCGGCCCGGCGCCGCTGCACCACCGCGTCCAGATAGGCGTTCGCCGCCGCGTAGTTGCCCTGCCCGGCCGAACCGAACACGCCCGCCGCCGACGAGAACACGATGAACGTGTCCAGTTCGGGCACGAGTTCGCGTGTCAGTTCGTCCAGGTGCGTCACCGCGCTCACCTTGGGCGCGAACACACCCGCCAGGCGCTCAGGGGTGAGGGCGCCGATCACGCCGTCGTCCAGGACACCGGCCGTGTGCACCACACCCGACAACGGACGCTCCGCCGCCACCGCGCCCAGCAGTTCCGCCACCCGCGCACGGTCCGACACATCCACCGCCACCACGGACACCGACTCCGCACCCAGACCGGACAGCTCCGCCACCAGCTC
>NZ_JBEXRO010000059.1:1850-5055 GCF_040613095.1 Streptomyces sp. NPDC006309
ATGGGTGGCTGGTCGTTGTTTGAGAACTGCACAGTGAACGCGAGCATCTGTGGCCAAGTTTTTAAGGGCGCACGGTGGATGCCTTGGCACCAGGAACCGATGAAGGACGTGGGAGGCCACGATAGTCCCCGGGGAGTCGTCAACCAGGCTTTGATCCGGGGGTTTCCGAATGGGGAAACCCGGCAGTCGTCATGGGCTGTCACCCTTGCCTGAACACATAGGGCAAGTGGAGGGAACGCGGGGAAGTGAAACATCTCAGTACCCGCAGGAAGAGAAAACAACCGTGATTCCGGGAGTAGTGGCGAGCGAAACCGGATGAGGCCAAACCGTATGCGTGTGAGACCCGGCAGGGGTTGCGTATACGGGGTTGTGGGATCTTTCTTTTACGGTCTGCCGGCCGTGAGACGAGTCAGAAACCGTTGATGTAGGCGAAGGGCATGCGAAAGGCCCGGCGTAGAGGGTAAGACCCCCGTAGTCGAAACGTCAACGGCTCGTTTGAAAGACACCCAAGTAGCACGGGGCCCGAGAAATCCCGTGTGAATCTGGCGGGACCACCCGCTAAGCCTAAATATTCCCTGGTGACCGATAGCGGATAGTACCGTGAGGGAATGGTGAAAAGTACCGCGGGAGCGGAGTGAAATAGTACCTGAAACCGTGTGCCTACAAGCCGTGGGAGCGTCGGAACGAGGCTTGCCTTGTTCTCGTGACTGCGTGCCTTTTGAAGAATGAGCCTGCGAGTTTGCGGTGTGTTGCGAGGTTAACCCGGGTGGGGAAGCCGTAGCGAAAGCGAGTCCGAATAGGGCGATTTTAGTAGCACGCTCAAGACCCGAAGCGGAGTGATCTAGCCATGGGCAGGTTGAAGCGGAGGTAAGACTTCGTGGAGGACCGAACCCACCAGGGTTGAAAACCTGGGGGATGACCTGTGGTTAGGGGTGAAAGGCCAATCAAACTCCGTGATAGCTGGTTCTCCCCGAAATGCATTTAGGTGCAGCGTCGTGTGTTTCTTGCCGGAGGTAGAGCACTGGATAGGCGATGGGCCCTACCGGGTTACTGACCTTAGCCAAACTCCGAATGCCGGTAAGTGAGAGCGCGGCAGTGAGACTGTGGGGGATAAGCTCCATGGTCGAGAGGGAAACAGCCCAGAGCATCGACTAAGGCCCCCAAGCGTACGCTAAGTGGGAAAGGATGTGGAGTCGCACAGACAACCAGGAGGTTGGCTTAGAAGCAGCCACCCTTGAAAGAGTGCGTAATAGCTCACTGGTCTAGTGATTCCGCGCCGACAATGTAGCGGGGCTCAAGCGTACCGCCGAAGTCGTGTCATTGACATATATAGCCCCAACGGGTGTGTTGATGGGTAGGGGAGCGTCGTGTGCCGGGTGAAGCAGCCGCGGAAGCGAGTTGTGGACGGTTCACGAGTGAGAATGCAGGCATGAGTAGCGATACAAACGTGAGAAACGTTTGCGCCGATTGACTAAGGGTTCCTGGGTCAAGCTGATCTGCCCAGGGTAAGTCGGGACCTAAGGCGAGGCCGACAGGCGTAGTCGATGGATAACCGGTTGATATTCCGGTACCCGCTGTGAAGCGTCAAACATCGAGCATCGTGATGCTAAGGCCGTGAAGCCGTTCCGGACCCTTCGGGGAATGGAAAGTGGTGGAGCCGCCGGCCCAAGCGGTTAGTAGGTGAGTGATGGGGTGACGCAGGAAGGTAGTCCATCCCGGGCGGTGGTAGTCCCGGGGTAAGGGTGTAGGACGTTGTCCAGGTAAATCCGGGCAGCACATAGTCTGAGACCTGATGCCGAGCCGATTGTGGTGAAGTGGATGATCCTATGCTGTCGAGAAAAGCCTCTAGCGAGTTTCATGGCGGCCCGTACCCTAAACCGACTCAGGTGGTCAGGTAGAGAATACCGAGGCGTTCGGGTGAACTATGGTTAAGGAACTCGGCAAAATGCCCCCGTAACTTCGGGAGAAGGGGGGCCATGTCCGGTGATCGGATTTACTCCGTGAGCTGGGGGTGGCCGCAGAGACCAGCGAGAAGCGACTGTTTACTAAAAACACAGGTCCGTGCGAAGCCGTAAGGCGATGTATACGGACTGACGCCTGCCCGGTGCTGGAACGTTAAGGGGACCGGTTAGCTCACTTTCGGGTGGGCGAAGCTGAGAACTTAAGCGCCAGTAAACGGCGGTGGTAACTATAACCATCCTAAGGTAGCGAAATTCCTTGTCGGGTAAGTTCCGACCTGCACGAATGGCGTAACGACTTCTCGACTGTCTCAACCATAGGCCCGGTGAAATTGCACTACGAGTAAAGATGCTCGTTTCGCGCAGCAGGACGGAAAGACCCCGGGACCTTTACTACAGTTTGATATTGGTGTTCGGTTCGGCTTGTGTAGGATAGCTGGGAGACTTTGAAGCAGCCACGCCAGTGGTTGTGGAGTCGTCGTTGAAATACCAGTCTGGTCGTGCTGGATGTCTAACCTGGGTCCGTGATCCGGATCAGGGACAGTGTCTGATGGGTAGTTTAACTGGGGCGGTTGCCTCCTAAAGAGTAACGGAGGCGCCCAAAGGTTCCCTCAGCCTGGTTGGCAATCAGGTGTTGAGTGTAAGTGCACAAGGGAGCTTGACTGTGAGACCGACGGGTCGAGCAGGGACGAAAGTCGGGACTAGTGATCCGGCGGTGGCTTGTGGAAGCGCCGTCGCTCAACGGATAAAAGGTACCCCGGGGATAACAGGCTGATCTTCCCCAAGAGTCCATATCGACGGGATGGTTTGGCACCTCGATGTCGGCTCGTCGCATCCTGGGGCTGGAGTCGGTCCCAAGGGTTGGGCTGTTCGCCCATTAAAGCGGTACGCGAGCTGGGTTTAGAACGTCGTGAGACAGTTCGGTCCCTATCCGCTGTGCGCGTAGGAGTCTTGAGAAGGGCTGTCCCTAGTACGAGAGGACCGGGACGGACGAACCTCTGGTGTGCCAGTTGTCCTGCCAAGGGCATGGCTGGTTGGCTACGTTCGGGAGGGATAACCGCTGAAAGCATCTAAGCGGGAAGCCTGCTTCGAGATGAGGACTCCCACCCACTTGATGGGGTAAGGCTCCCAGTAGACGACTGGGTTGATAGGCCGGATCTGGAAGCACGGTAACGTGTGGAGGTGACCGGTACTAATAGGCCGAGGGCTTGTCCATTGATGCTCGCGTTCACTGTGTTGGTTCTGAG
>NZ_JBEXRO010000060.1:0-4639 GCF_040613095.1 Streptomyces sp. NPDC006309
CTCACCGGCCTGGAGGTCCGCGGGGTCCAGGCCGTTCTGGCTCCCGAGCCCGGCGAATGCTGCGTACGACTGTGCCCCACCGACACCGACACCGACACCGATGGTGATGACCGGCCGGCCCAGAAACACTGACCCCGGGCCGGCCGCGTGCCCACGCGCATCTCGCCGCTCACGTCACGGCCTGGGGGACGCCTGGCGCCGCGGAACCGCGGTCCGGACACATCGGCGTCCCCGCCGACGGGGGTCACATCGGTGTGCGCCGGAGCCTCACGGGATGAGCGGGGTGACGGCGCGGGCGTGCTGCCACATCCCGTGGAGCTGCTCGAAGGGGCGCTGTTGTTCGCCGTGCAGGGCGTTGAGGACCACGAGGCCTCCGGTGAGGACCGGCACCGCCCACTGCACGCAGGCGAGGTGCCGCTTGGCCTTCTCCGTGTCGATGGGGTGCTGGGCGGCCTTCTCCGCGTCCCGCGGGTCTGGGGAGGCGGTCAGCTCGATCTTCTTGCCGAGAACGCGCGCGTAGGCGGTCGCGGCCAGCGCCGCCGCGGTGACGACCGTCTTGGCGGTGGTGGAGGCCGCCACGCCCTTCTGCGTATTGACCCGGTGGGCGTTCACGGCGAGCAGTGCGCCGCCGCCGAAGAGGTGGGCGCCGATGGCGGCGGCGTTGACAGGCGTCCACTTCGCCCAGCCCGAGGAGGAGATCCGTGCCGCCTCCGTGTCCGTGGCGCCCTCGTCCTTGGCGGCCCCGTTGAGACCGACCGCGCCCATGAGCGAGCCGCCGAACCACGCTGCGAGGCCCAGGTCGTGCAGGCTGCGGACAAGGGTGTTGCGTCCGGACATGGCTGTGCTCCTTCGTGCGAAAGACGTGTGATGAGCCGACATGGGGTCGGGCGTGACTCCACCCTCGCCGCACCCAGTTGCCCCCGCCATCACTGCTGACCCAGACGGGCGTGGGGCCGGAGGCGTCGGCGCGGACGCGGGCGGGGCGAAGACTTCGAACGCGGCAGAGACGAAAAAGCTGATAGGCCGATCCATGTGTCATTTCCCGCTGACCAGTTACTCGTGAGTGAGAGGAACGGCCGATCGCGAGGTCCGCGGAGGTGGCGAGCCGCCGCCCCGGTGAGGGGCCTCCCGGAGCTGACACAGAACAGCACTGCGGTGCCGAGGAGAGTGGCTGATGAGCGAGTCCGTACAGGAAGGTGCCGGAAGGCTACGGCAGACCGGTGAGACAGCCAGGACAGAGGCGTCCGCCACGGCCGATCAGGCCAGGCAGGCCGCGGGCCAGGTGGCGGAGACCGCCGCGGAGCAGGCCAGGGCCGTGGCCGGGCAGGCGCGGCAGCAGGCCGGTACGGTCATCGACGAGCTGCGCAGCCGCGCGATGAACGAGGCCGCTGAGCAGACGCGGCGCGCGACGGAGACGCTGCGCCAGTGGTCGGACGACATCGCGGGCCTGGCGGAGAACGCCCCGGGCGACTCGCCCGCCCGCAGCCTGGCCACCCAGGTGGCCGACAGGGGCCACCGGGTCGCCGACTACGTCCAGAAACACGGCATCGACGGCGTGGTCACCGACCTGCGCCACTTCGCCCGCAGGCGCCCGGGAGCCTTCCTGGGCGGTGCGATGCTGGCCGGGGTGGCGGTCGGCCGCCTGGCCAGGGCGGCGGGCAGCGCCAAGCAGTCGTCGCAGCCCGAGCAGCGCACGAGCGGTGCCCCGCAATTGGACGCGGACAGCACACCGGCCACGCCGACGCTCCCGGCCGGCCCCGGTCCGGACGTCCCGCCGATGCCGCCGTCACCCCCGGTCGTGCCGGAGGCGACGGAGCCGTCCGGCACCCCGCAGGCTCCGCCGGTGCCGGTGGATCCGCCGCATCCCGGCGCGCCGGCCCGACCCTACCCGGAGGTGTGAGGTGTCGTCGGTCCCTCCGAGGCCCGCGGAGCACGGGCGGGACAGGTCGGTCGGTGAACTGCTGGCGGTGGTGACGTCCGACGTCCAGACCCTGTTCCGGCAGGAGATCGAGCTGGCCAAGACGGAGGTGCGGCAGGAGGCGGCCAAGGCGGGCAAGGCGGCGGGCATGTACGGCGGCGCCGGGTTCGGCGGCTACATGGTGCTGCTGTTCCTGTCACTGGCCGCCGTTCTCGGCCTGGCCAACGTGATGGACGGCGGCTGGGCCGCCCTGATCGTCGCCGCCGTGTGGGCCGTCGTCGCGGCCGTGCTCTACCAGCGGGGCCGCACGCAGATGCGAACCGTCGAGCCCAAGCCCGAGCGAACCGTCGAATCGTTGAAGGAGGATGCGCAATGGGCACGTCACCCGACCAAATAAGGGCCGAGATCGATGCGACCCGGGACCAGCTGTCCGCGGACGTGAACCAGCTCGCGGACCGGGCCAGCCCGCGCCGGGTGGCCCGCCGCCAGACCGAGCGCGCCCGGGGCAGGCTCACGGGTCTGCGCGACCGGGTCATGGGGAGCGCCTCGCAGACCGCCCAGGGGGTGACGAGCGGTGCCCAGTCGGCGGCCGGCTCTTTGCAGGAGGGTGCCGGACAGGCGACGGACGCGGTCCGCGAAACGGCGGGACAGGTCGGCGACGCGGTCGGCCGGGCCCCTGACGAGGTGATGCGCCGGACGCAGGGAAGCCCGTTGGCCGCCGGACTGATCGCCTTCGGCGCCGGTGTGCTGCTGTCGTCGCTGCTGCCGGCCTCACAGACCGAGGAACGGGCGGCCGCCGGGCTGATGGAGAGCGGTGGTGAGGCGCTGGAGCCGCTGAAGCAGGCCGCTCTGGAGTCCGTGCAGCATGTGCAGGAAGACGCCAAGGAGGTCGCGCAGCGGGCCGCCGGACAGGTCAGGGACACCGCCGCCGACGCCGCCCGCGCAACCCAGGAGGAGGCGCGCGGCCAGGGCGAGCAGCTGACGGCCCAGGCACGGGAGTCGGGGCAGCAGGTCGCCGGCGAGGCCCGGGGGCAGTCGAGCGGCTGACGGCCGCCCTCGGCGCCGCCGCGTTCCCGGAAACGCCAGCCCGGGCTCCGGACCCGATCCGGTCCGGAGCCCGGGCGGACGCGGTACCTGACCGCCCGGCCGCCGGGCAGCGCCCGGCGCGGGGTCTGAACCGGGGCCGGATGCGGAGTGAACCACCTGCCGGCCAGGAAGACGGCATCAAGTGGATCTCCAGCTTTCCCGCCGGCATCGACTCCGGCCTGCCCCGTGCCTCGGCTGTCCCGAGATCTCAGATGACTCCAGCCGCGCGATCAGCTTTCCGGCGAAGGCGTCGAGCGGCGTGAACTCCGGCGCCGTGTCGCCGGGTTGAACTCCGTTCCCCTCCCCACGTCATCGGGCGCAGACCATGCACCACCTGCCCGCTCGGCGAAGGTCTCGACTATGGCCGGAACCCGGTGGTCGCAGCGATGCGGGCCGGGTGATTCCAATATCTGTTCCCGTGACGTGAGAGTTTCACGGACCAGGCAGCAAGGGTTTCTGCCGCCATGGGCAAGGCGCGATTATTCAGCACGCACAGACCGTTCCGACGTGCTACTGTCGTTGTCAGTTGCAGTTGTGGTTCCCAAAACTTCAAGTGCCCCCGCCAGGCTTTGGCCGGTAGGGAGCGCTTTTGTATTTCCGGTCGTTTTCCGGGCGGGGTAATCATCGCGGCGACACGGTGTCCGCGTGGTGCGGATTCCGGTGTATTGCCCCAAAGGAGATATGACATGGCTGCTGGTACCGTGAAGTGGTTCAACGCGGAAAAGGGCTTCGGCTTCATCGAGCAGGACGGCGGCGGCGCTGACGTGTTCGCCCACTACTCGAACATCGCCGCGCAGGGCTTCCGTGAGCTGCTCGAAGGCCAGAAGGTCAGCTTCGACATCGCGCAGGGCCAGAAGGGCCCGACGGCCGAGAACATCGTTCTGGCCTGACGTCGGCGCACATTGTGCAGCTGGGGCCCGCATCCTTCGGGGTGCGGGCCCCAGCTGCACGCATTTCCCGCACCGATTTCATCCGCGGGACGAGCGGAGACAACCGCGGTCCCCTCATGCGCGGTTCCTCCTTCAGGGCGCAGGCGCAACCTGAAGAGCCGCACCGCAGTCGACGCCGGGATCCCAGGTCCCCATGACGTCACCCATTTGAGCTTCTGTGGCCCCGGAGATTTCCGCCGGCCCGTCTGCTTTCTTTCACCACCGGTCCATTCTCGTGATTCTCCATGCCGCTCATCGCTGCGGGAATTCCTTGATATGTGCCACATCGAGGAAGGTTCCGCATGAACCGCGCACACACGAGCCCCGCCCACACCCGTTATGGCAGTGCCGACGCCGGAAAGAACGGCAGCCGCTCCGGCTCGCAGGCACCGCGCCGTTCCGCAGGGCCCGTCCGTTCCGGCGGTTACGGCCGCCGGCCCGCCGCAGTGCAGGGTGAGTTCGCGCTGCCCAGGACGACCACCCCCGCGCTGCCCGCCGTCGAGGCGTTCGCCGATCTCGGCATGCCCGAGCAGCTCCTGGCCGAACTCGGCAAGCAGGGCATGACCGTACCGTTCCCGATCCAGGGCGCGACGCTGCCCAACTCCCTCGCGGGCCGTGACGTGCTGGGCCGGGGGCGCACCGGGTCCGGCAAGACCCTCGCCTTCGGTCTGGCCCTGCTGGCCCGGACCGCCGGACAGCGTGCCGA
>NZ_JBEXRO010000061.1:0-4535 GCF_040613095.1 Streptomyces sp. NPDC006309
CGGCAACCACCACTGGCACCGGTCCAACACCTATCGCTACAGCCTGCCCGACTTCTGGTAAGAGAATGGACTCATCCGTGACCAACGCCGAACTCCTGCAAGCCCTTCAGGGCCTGTTCCAGGAGCGCCTGGCGGCCTTCCAGCTCACGCTGGAGCTTGTCGGCCCTGGCGTTGTTGCCCTGGGCGCGCGCCTGCTCGATCTGCTTCCCCAGCTTGTCCACGGCGGCCTGGAGCTGACCCGTCAGTCCCTCGGCACGCGCGCGCGCCTCCGGGTTCGTCCGGCGCCACTCGGCCTCCTCGGCCTCCTGGATCGCCCGCTCGACGGCGTGCATCCGGCCCTCGACCTTCGGCCGCGCGTCCCGCGGGACGTGGCCGATGGCCTCCCAGCGTTCGTTGACCGAACGGAAAGCGGCCCGGGTGGCCTTCAGGTCCTGGATCGGCAGGAGCTTCTCGGCCTCCTCGGCCAGCTCCTCCTTCAGCTTCAGGTTCTCCGACTGCTCCGCGTCCCGTTCGGCGAACACCGAGCTGCGGGCGGCGAAGAAGACGTCCTGGGCGCCGCGGAAGCGGTTCCACAGGTCGTCCTCGTGCTCGCGCTGGGCGCGGCCCGCGGCCTTCCACTCTGCCATCAGCTCGCGGTAACGGGCCGCCGTCGGACCCCAGTCCGCCGAACCCGACAGCGCCTCCGCCTCGGCGACCAGCCGCTCCTTGACGCGGCGGGCCTCCTCGCGCTGCGCGTCCAGCTGCGCGAAGTGCGCCTTGCGCCGCTTGGAGAACGCCGACCGGGCGTGGGAGAAGCGGTGCCACAGTTCGTCGTCGGACTTGCGGTCCAGCCGAGGCAGGCCCTTCCAGGTGTCCACCAGCGCCCGCAGCCGCTCACCGGCGGCCCGCCACTGGTCGGACTGCGCCAGCTCCTCCGCCTCGGTGACCAGCGCCTCCTTGGCGTGGCGGGCCTCGTCGGACTGCTTGGCGCGCTGCGCCTTGCGCTCCTCGCGGCGTGCCTCGACGGTCTCCACCAGCTTGTCCAGCCGCGTGCGCAGGGCGTCCAGGTCACCGACCGCGTGGTGCGCGTCCACCTGCTCGCGCAGGTGGCCGATCGCGGTCTGGGCGTCCTTCGACGACAGGTCGGTGGTCCGCACCCGCTTCTCGAGGAGGCCGATCTCGACAACCAGGCCCTCGTACTTGCGCTCGAAGTAGGCAAGCGCCTCCTCGGGGGAGCCGGCCGCCCAGGAGCCGACGACCTGCTCGCCGTCGGCCGTACGCACGTACACGGTCCCCGTCTCGTCGACGCGTCCCCACGGGTCGCTGCTCACAGCGCCTCCTCCACATGATGCCTGCGGGGAGCCTCAGCACCCCCGGGCATCGTCCACAGTTTCGTCACGGCCAACATAGGCGACCGACGGGCGGCCTGTCCGCATCCAGCGCGACCGAAATCCGGCAGTAGGCCGTCCCGCGCCACCCTGGCCGTCAGGACTTCGTCACCGTCGCCTTGTTGATCACCACGGTGGCGTTCGGGGCGGTGTTGCGGGTGCTCGGGTCGGCCGGCGCGCTACCGGCCGCGGCGATCTTCTTGAGCACCTTCATGCCCTGCTCGGACACCGTGCCGAACGGGGTGTAGCTGGGCGGCAGGGGGGTGTCCTTGTAGACGAGGAAGAACTGGCTGCCGCCGGTGTGCTTCTGTCCGGTGTTGGCCATCGCGACCGTGCCCGCCGGGTAGGTGTTGCCCTTGAGGGCCTTGTCCTTCAGGTTCTCGTCCGGGAGGGTGTAGCCCGGCCCGCCCATCCCGGTGCCCTGGGGGTCGCCGCACTGGAGGACGAAGATCTGCGCGGTGGTGAGCCGGTGGCACCTGGTGTGGTCGAAGTAGCCCTTGCCCGCCAGGAAGTCGAACGAGTTCACCGTGTGCGGGGCCGCCGCCGTCTTCAGCGCGATGCCGATGTCACCGCACGTCGTCGCGAGCTTCATCGTGTACTTCGCCGACGTGTCGATCGTCATCGCCGGCTCCTTCTTCCAGCTGAGCTTCTTCACCGAGCCGGCCGCCGGCTTGGCGCACGGGTCCGGCGCCTTGCTGGTGGGCGTCGCGCTCGGCGTGGTGCCGGCGCTCGCGTTCGTCTTCTTGCCGTCGTCCTTCAGGACCCCGGTCGTGTACAGCGCGACACTGCCGATCACGACCACGCCCAGGACCGACGCGATCACGGAGTTGCGCAGACGGGCCTTGCGCCGCGCCTGGGTACGCCGCTGCTGCTGCCGCAAGAACTTCTCCCGGGCGAGCTGACGCCGCCGCTGCTCCTGGCTGACCACCGGGTTATCTCCTCATGCGTGTCGTGGCGGGCGGTACGCGTGCGTCCTCGTGAGCCGACCGCAGTGTGTAGCCCCGTACCGTATATGGGTTCGCTGAGGAAACGGCAGCGCCGGTAGGCTTCTGACCGCAGCTGAAGCAGCCCGTGACCGACACAACGAAGGACGACCGTGCTCATTGCCGGGTTCCCCGCCGGGGCCTGGGGGACGAACTGTTATCTCGTCGCCCCCGCCGCCGGTGCGGAGTGCGTGATCATCGACCCCGGCCACCAGGCCGCCGAAGGCGTCGCGGACGCGCTGCGCAAGCATCGGCTCAAGCCCGTCGCCGTCGTCCTCACCCACGGCCACATCGACCACGTGGCCTCGGTCGTCCCCGTCTGCGGGGCGCACGACGTACCGGCCTGGATCCACCCCGAGGACCGGTACATGATGAGCGACCCCGAGAAGGCGCTCGGCCGCTCCATCGGTATGCCGCTGATGGGCGAGCTGACCGTGGGGGAGCCGGACGACGTCAGGGAACTGAGCGACGGCGCCACCCTCGAACTGGCGGGCCTCGAGTTCTCCGTCGCGCACGCGCCCGGCCATACCAAGGGGTCGGTGACCTTCCGGATGCCCGAGAGCGCCGACATCCCGTCGGTGTTCTTCTCCGGGGATCTGCTGTTCGCCGGCTCCATCGGACGCACCGACCTGCCGGGCGGATCCATGACGGACATGCTCGAGTCGCTGGCCCGCGTGTGCCTGCCGCTCGACGACTCCACCGTGGTGCTGTCCGGACACGGCCCCCAGACGACCATCGGCCAGGAGCGCGCCACCAACCCCCATCTGCGGCAGGTGGCGGCCGGCCAGGGAGCCTCCCCGGCTCCCCGACGAGGAATGTGACGAGAGACCTTCGGTGAGCACCTTCAAGGCCCCCAGGGGCACCTACGACCTGATCCCGCCCGACTCGGCCCGGTACCTGGCGGTCCGCGAGGCGATCGCCGCCCCGCTGCGCACCGCCGGCTACGGCTACGTCGAGACGCCCGGCTTCGAGAACGTCGAGCTGTTCGCGCGCGGTGTCGGCGAGTCCACGGACATCGTGACCAAGGAGATGTACGCCTTCGAGACCAAGGGCGGAGACCGGCTCGCCCTGCGCCCCGAGGGCACGGCGTCGGTGCTGCGCGCGGCCCTGGAGGCCGGCCTGCACAAGGCGGGCAACCTCCCGGTCAAGCTCTGGTACTCCGGCTCCTACTACCGCTACGAGCGCCCCCAGAAGGGCAGGTACCGGCACTTCTCCCAGGTGGGCGCCGAGGCGCTCGGTGCGGAGGACCCGGCCGTCGACGCCGAGCTGATCATCCTGGCCGACCAGGCGTACCGCTCGCTGGGCCTGCGCGACTTCCGCATCCTGCTGAACAGCCTGGGCGACAAGGAGTGCCGCCCGGTCTACCGGACCGCGTTGCAGGAGTTCCTGTACGGCCTGGACCTGGACGAGGACACGCGCCGCCGCATCGAGATCAACCCCCTGCGGGTCCTCGACGACAAGCGCGAGTCGGTCCAGAAGCAGCTGACGGGCGCCCCGCTGCTGCGTGACTTCCTGTGCGACGCGTGCAAGGCGTACCACGAGGAGGTCCGCGAGCTGATCACCGCCGCGGGCGTCTCCTTCGAGGACGACCCGAAGCTGGTGCGCGGCCTGGACTACTACACGCGCACCACCTTCGAGTTCGTGCACGACGGGCTCGGCTCGCAGTCCGCGGTGGGCGGCGGCGGCCGGTACGACGGCCTGTCCGAGATGATCGGGGGCCCCGCGCTGCCGTCCGTCGGCTGGGCCCTGGGCGTCGATCGCACGGTCCTCGCGCTGGAGGCCGAAGGAGTGCAGCTGGACCTGCCCTCCGCTACCAGCGTCTTCGCGGTCCCGCTCGGCGAGGAGGCCCGCCGGGTGCTGTTCGCCAAGGTCACCGAGTTGCGCAAGGTCGGCATCGCGGCGGACTTCGCGTACGGCGGCAAGGGCCTGAAGGGCGCCATGAAGAACGCCAACCGCTCGGGCGCCCGCTACACGATCGTCGCCGGCGAGCGTGACCTCGCCGAAGGCGTCGTCCAGCTCAAGGACATGGAGTCCGGCGAGCAGACGGCGATCGGCGTCAACGAGATCGTGGCCGAACTGGAGTCCCGGCTCGGCTAGGTTCTGTCCGGCGGATCACGGCCGGAGCCATAAGCGGACCGCTGCGACAGTGACGGTGCCGTGGAAGACGTAGGCCCTCTTGTCGTAG
>NZ_JBEXRO010000062.1:0-3819 GCF_040613095.1 Streptomyces sp. NPDC006309
GGGACCGGGTGATCCTGCATCTGCGGTTCGTGGAGGAGTTGACGCAGGCGCAGATCGGTGAGCGTCTGGGTGTCTCCCAGATGCATGTCTCGCGGCTGCTGTCGCGCACCCTCAAGCGCCTGCGCGAAGGAATGCTGACCACCGGCTGACCACCACCTGACGGTCACGGCCTCGTCCGGCGCCCCTGACCTCGGGGGCACCGTCGCCGCGTTCACCTCCCGTCCGGGCCCCGGGCTCTCGCGGTGCGCCTGCCCACAGCCCCCCACCTGGGGGGCTTTCCGTCTTTTCACCGTCCGTCGACGGGCAAGTCCGGTCCGACCGGCGCCCGTTCGTTTCCTCTTCGCCCAACGTCCCTGGTCAGCCCTCTTGTTGAACGGTGTGCGATAAGATACGACCTGTTTGGTTCGATTCTCGGCCGGGGGAGCGTCCATGGCTCAGCAGGAGCGAGCTGTCCGGACCCGGCGTGCTGTTCTCGAGGCCGCCGCCGGCGTCTTCGCGGAACGCGGATACGCGGCCGCCACCATCGCCGAGATCCTCCAGCGGGCCGGCGTGACCAAGGGCGCCCTGTACTTCCACTTCGGTTCCAAGGCCGCCCTCGCCCGGGGTGTGCTCCAGGAGCAGATGAGGACCGAATACCACCTGCCCCGCGAGCTGAAGCTCCAGGAATGGGTGGACGCGGGCATGACGCTGGCCAACCGCCTGCCCCAGGAACCCATGCTGCTCGCCGGTGTCCGGCTCTCAGCCGACCTCCAGGGCCATGACATCCTCGGCAGCACCTGGCCCGCCTGGGCCCGTCTGACCTCGTGCGTCCTGACGGAGGCCAAGCAACGCGGTGAGGTCCTCCCGCACGTGTCACCCGAGGAGACGGCCCAGGTCTTCCTCGGCGCGTGGATCGGCGTGCAGTTCGTCTCGCAGGCGGTGGCCGGCTGGGCGGACCTCGACGACCGTATGGCGGCGCTGTACGACCACCTCCTCCCCTCGGTCGCGGCCCCGGCCGTCCTGGTCCGGCTGGACACCGCACCGGACCGCGGCGCCCGAGTGATCGCGGAGGTCCACGAGAAGTCGGCAGCCCTCGCCGGAGCCCCCGCCTGAGCCGGTCCACGCGCCGGGCCCCCAGCCGTGCCATGCCGTTTGACGAGCAGCCGTGTCCATGCCGTCCGACCGGCAGCCGTGTCCATGCCGTCCGACCGGCGCACGCGCAGGCCCCAACCAAACCGCTGTGCTGGTTTGCGGACGGGTCCGCACGGCGTGTCGGTCGTTCGGAAGGCCCGTGCCGCCTACCCGGTCAGGCAGATGGCGGACCCTGCCCGCCGTTCGGATCACTTCTCAACCCCGCCTGCTTCGGGCGGCGTTGGCGAGCCGTTCATTTCTGAACGGCGTCGGCCGGGCGCAGCGCGTCCGATGCGAAAACATGTGCGCGTGGTCATTAGGATGGGCAACCAAGACAACCATGCGACCGGCCCGTGACCTGCGTGCCGGTCGGGGTCGCCGATGCCAGGGACCGCTCCCCGGGCTGCGGTGATCTTCCTTCCCAGGAGGACCCTCCGCATGTTCCGACGAATAGGCAACACCGTCGTCCGTCATCCCATTTGGACGATCGTGGCATGGCTGATCGCCGCGGTGGCCATTGTGGCCACCGCTCCGAGCCTGCCCTCCAACAGTGACGAGAGCAGTTTCCTGCCGAAGAGTTACGAATCCATCAAAGCGGCACAACTCCAGGAGAGGGCGTTCCCCAGCGCCTTCACTCCGTCCGCGATCGCGCTCTACCAGCGCACCGACGGCGGCAAGCTGACCGCCGCCGATCAGAAGGATGCCGCCCGGATCACTTCTGATCTGGGCAAGAAGCACATCGACCAGGTCCAGAAGGTCGTCCCCGGCCAGCCGTCCAAGGACGGCAGGTACGCCCTGACCCTGGTGCAGATGGACAGCAAGAACGCCGGCCAGCCCAAACAGGTCGACGCTGCCAGGGACTTGCGGGCGGAGGTCAGGAAACTGGCCAAGGGCACGCATCTCGACGTCAAACTCGGCGGCTCGGCCGCCCAGGCCCTGGACCAGGAGGACTCCTCCAAGCGCGGCCAGGCGCTGATCGGTATCGGCACCTTCGTGATCATTCTGGTGACGCTGCTGATCATCTTCCGGGCGCCGATCCTGGCCGTCCTGCCCCTGCTGCTGATCGGCCTCGTGTCCGCCGTCGCCAACGGGCTGATCGCCTACGCCACCAAGCTGTTCAACCTCCAGGCCAACAGCTCGATCTCGTCCATCCTGATCGTCGTCCTCTTCGGCGTCGGCACGGACTACTTCCTGTTCCTGATATTCCGGTACCGCGAGAGGCTGCGCGCCGGTGACGAGCCCAAGCAGGCCATGATCAACGCGGTCGCCCGGGTCGGCGAGGCCATCGCCTCGGCGGCCGGAGCGGTCGTCATCGCCTTCCTCGCGCTCTCGCTGTCCACGCTGGGCTTCCTCAAGCAGATGGGCCCGGCGCTGGCCATCGCGGTCGCCGCCACCCTGGTCGCGGGCCTGACCCTGATCCCGGCCGTGGTCTCGCTCATCGGCCCCAAGGTGTTCTGGCCCTCCAAGTCCTGGCAGAAGGAGCCGGAGAACGCCCGCTTCGCCGCCCTCGGCCGGAGCGTGCAGCGCCGCCCGGCGCTGACCGCCGTGGTCTCCGGTCTCATCCTGCTCGCCCTGTCGCTCGGCACGCTCGGCTACAAGGCCACCTTCGACCTGGCCTCGGGCTCCATGCCCAAGACCAAGGAGTCCATGGTCGTCCAGGACGAGATGCAGAAGGCGTACTCGGCGGGCGCCGCGGCACCCACCGACGTCTACCTCTCCACCACCGACGGCAAGCCGCTGGACAGGTCCGCCTTCGACGCGTACGCGCGAAAGCTCGGCGCCGTCGACGGTGTCGCAGCCGCCCGCATGACCCAGGTGAACAAGCCGGGCACCACCGCCGACTTCACCGTCACGCTCAAGTACGAGGCGTCCACGGACAAGGCCATCGACGCCGTGGGCCGGGTCCGCGACGTAGCGCACTCCGCCGCGCCCGGCGGCACCGAGGCGTTCGTCGGCGGCATGTCCTCGATCTACAAGGACATCGACGCCGCGGTGAACCACGACTACCGCACGGTGTTCCCCGTCGCCGCCCTCCTCATCATGATCATTCTGGGGCTGCTGCTGCGCAGTGTGGTCGCGCCCTGGTACCTGATGGCCTCGGTGGGCCTCGGCTTCGGTGCCACCCTGGGCGCCACCGTGTGGATCTTCCAGGACGGGCAGGGCCACCCGGGACTGATGTTCATGCTCCCGGTGATCATGTACCTGTTCGTGGTCGCGATCGGCACCGACTACAACATCCTCATGATCGCCCGACTCCGTGAGGAGGCCCGCGAGGGCCGTGACCCCCGCGAGGCGGCGGGCATGGCGCTCAGGCACGCCGGACCGACCGTGGCCGCGGCGGGCTTCATCCTGGCGGCGACCTTCGCCACGATGATGCTGGCAGGCAACTCGCTGCTCATGGAGATGGGCTTCGCCGTCTCCTTCGGTATCGCGGTCGCCGCGTTCATCATGGCGATGTTCTTCACCCCGAGCCTCACGGCGCTCATCGGCCACGCGGCCTGGTGGCCGGGCCACGGGGACCGGGCGGCGGTGCCGGCCACCGGCGCAACCGCCGGAACCGTCGGCTCCGGACCGGTCCACGGAGACGATGACCGGGACGCCACCCACGACCCGGCGGGCCGCCGCGGCTGACCGCGTCACCCACCGAAGTCCTGCCGGGCCGTACGGCCCCGCACGAATTCGAGCGGTACACCGGCAAAACCCCCGGGT
>NZ_JBEXRO010000063.1:0-3446 GCF_040613095.1 Streptomyces sp. NPDC006309
GAAACCCTCAACAACAACGGCACCGCCATCCCCACCCTCCACCGCAACCAAGCCACCCTCACCCACTTCACCCAAGCCGCCGCCCAAGCCTGGACCCACGGCATCACCATCGACTGGCCCACCCTCCTCACCCCCTACAACACCCACCCCACCGAACTACCCCCCTACCCCTTCCAACACCAGCACTACTGGCTCACCCCCGAACGTGGTGTGGCCGACGCCCGCGGGCTCGGTCTGGCGTCGGCCGGGCATCCGCTGCTGGGTGCGGTGGTGGAACTGGCCGACGACGAGCGGCTGGTGTACACGGGGCGACTCGCCCTGGACACGCAGCCGTGGCTGGCCGATCACGCGGTGCAGGGCACGGTGCTGCTGCCGGGCACCGCGTTCCTCGAACTGGCGATGGCCGTGGGCAGCAGGCTGGGCTGGGGGCGGCTGGCCGAACTCACCCTCCAGACGCCGCTGGTCCTCGAACCGGACGCGGCCGTACAGCTCCGCCTGACCGTCGAACCGCCGGCCGCGAACGGACAGCGGGAGCTGGCCGTGCACTCCCGGCCGCAGGACGCCGACCCGGGCAGCGCGTGGACGCGGCACGCCGCGGCGCTGCTCGACGCGGATGACGACACCGCCGACTTCGACCTGACCGAGTGGCCGCCGCCCGGTGCCCACGAGATCGATGTCGACACGCGGTACGACACCCTCGCGGAGGCGGGCTACGACTATGGCCCCGCCTTCCAGGGCCTGCGGGCCGCCTGGCGCACCGACCGCGACGTCTATGCCGAGGTGAGCCTGCCGGCCGATCTGGACGGCACCGCCTTCGGCCTGCATCCGGCGGTGCTGGACGCGGCTCTGCACGCGGTCGGCCTGCTGCGCGAGAACGGTGGCACCGTTCTGCCCTTCTCGTGGTCCGGTGTCACCCGCTACGCCGAGGGCGCGGACACTCTGCGGGTGTGGCTGAGCGCGGCCGGCGAGGACGGGGTGACCCTGCGGGCGGCCGACGGCACGGGAAAGCCGGTGCTGTCGGCGGAGGCGGTCACGATGCGGCCGTACGCCGCCGACCCGGCCGCCGGTCGCGGCGCGGACTCGTTGTTCCGGCTGGACTGGCAGCCGGTCCCGGCCGCGGCGACTGAGGTCGACGCGTGTCTGGTGGCGGACCTGGCCGAGGTGCCGGATCCCGTACCGCAGGTGGTCGCCGTGCGATGTCCGGCCGGTACGCGAGGCCCGGGGCGCACGGGAGCGGGGCTCGCCGGGGACGCGCACCGGGCCGCGGGCTGGGCCCTGGGCCTGGTGCAGGAGTGGCTGGCCGATGCCCGCTTCACCGGTTCCCGGCTGCTGGTGGTGACCGACGGCGCCGTCGGCCCCGACGCGGAGAATCCCGCCCAGGCCACGGTGTGGGGCCTGATCAGGACCGCGCAGTCCGAACACCCGGACCGTTTTTCCCTGTTGGACACGGACCCGGCGCACCCGGTCGACTCGGTGCCCGCGGCCGTACTATCCGAACCTCAGCTCGCCCTGCGCGGCGGTACGGTGCTCGCTCCCCGGCTGGTGCGGCACACCGGCGTCACCGGGCCGGCCGGTGGCTTCCGGCTCGACCCGGACGGCACCGTGCTCGTCACCGGCGGCACCGGAGGGCTCGGCGCTCTGGTGGCGCGGCGCCTGGTCACCGAGCACGGCGCACGGCATCTGCTGCTGGTCAGCCGCCGCGGCCCGGAAGCGCCCGGCGCCCCGGAACTCGCCGCTGAACTGCGTGGGTTGGGTGCCGAGGTCATCCTCGCCGTCTGTGACACCGCCGACCGCGACGCGCTCGCGCACCTGCTGACCGGCGTACGGCTCACCGCCGTCGTCCACACCGCGGGGGTGCTCGACGACGGCATGGTCGGGTCGCTGACCGCGGACCGGCTGGCCGCCGTACTACGGCCCAAGGTGGACGCCGCCGCGCACCTCGACGAGCTGACCGCGGAGCAGGACCTCGCGGCCTTCGTCCTGTTCTCCTCCGTGGCGGGCGTACTCGGCAACCCCGGACAGGCCAACTACGCCGCGGCGAACGTCTTCCTCGACGCGCTCGCCGCCCGCCGGCGCACCGCCGGGCGCCCGGCGCTGTCGCTCGTCTGGGGCCTGTGGGCCGAACGCACCGGGCTCACCGGGCACTTGGACGGTGACACTCTCTCGACCCGGGGTGTCTCCCCGCTCTCCACGGAGCAGGGCCTCGGGCTCTTCGACCGGGCGCTCGCCGATGACAGCGCGGTGCTCGTACCGGCCC
Source organism: Streptomyces sp. NPDC006309 (assembly GCF_040613095.1). Taxonomy (NCBI): domain Bacteria; kingdom Bacillati; phylum Actinomycetota; class Actinomycetes; order Kitasatosporales; family Streptomycetaceae; genus Streptomyces; species Streptomyces sp. NPDC006309. The sequence goes on from NZ_JBEXRO010000063.1 coordinate 2,258, forward strand.
GCCTCGAACCGGCCGCGCTGCGCGCCGACGCGCTCGCCGGGACCCTGTCCCCGGTGCTGCGCTCGCTGGTGCGGGTCCCGCAGCGGCGTCCCGGCGAGTCCGGACTGCGCCGCAGGCTGGGCCGGATGTCCCAGGAGGAGGGCCGCCGACTGCTGCTCGACCTCGTACGCGCCCAGCTCGCCACGGTCATCGGCCGCGACTCCGCGGAGGGGATCGATCCGGACCAGCCGTTCAAGGGCTTCGGCGTCGACTCGCTGCTCGCGGTGCAACTGCGCAACCGTCTCCACTCCGTCACCGGCCTGCGCCTGCCGGCGACCCTCGTCTTCGACCACCCCACACCGGCCGCCGTCGCCGACTTCGCGCTCGCGCTCGCCCAGGAGCGCGCCGGGCGGTCCACCCCGCCCACAGCTGCCGCCACCACCGTCGCACCGCGCACGGACGACGACCCGATCGTGATCGTCGGCATGGGCTGCCGTTTCCCGGGCGGGGTGGACTCGCCGGAGGGGCTGTGGCAGGTCGTCGCCCAGCAACGCGACGTGATCTCCGGCTTCCCGACCGACCGGGGCTGGGACTTGGACGGCCTCTACCACCCCGACCCGGACCACTCCGGCACCTCATACGTCCGGCACGGCGGGTTCCTGCACGAGGCCGCGGACTTCGACCCCGCCTTCTTCGGGATCTCGCCGCGTGAGGCGCTGGCGATGGACCCGCAGCAGCGCCTGCTGCTGGAAGTGTCCTGGGAGGCCCTGGAGCGGGCCGGCATCGCACCCGGCTCACTGCACGGCAGCGACACGGGTGTGTTCGCCGGGGTGATGTACCACGACTACGGCGGTGGCGGCCGGATGCCCAAGGAGGCCGAGGGCCACTTCCTGACCGGTACGACCGGCAGCGTGGCCACCGGCCGGGTGGCGTACACCCTCGGCTTGCAGGGTCCGGCGCTGACGGTGGACACCGCGTGCTCCTCGTCCCTGGTCGCCCTGCATCTGGCCGTGCGCGCCCTGCGCTCGGGGGAGTGTTCACTCGCCCTCGCCGGCGGCGTCGCCGTGATGTCGACGCCCAATACCTTCATCGAGTTCTCGCGTCAGCGGGGCCTGGCGGCCGACGGGCGGTGCAAGTCGTTCTCGGCGGACGCCGACGGCACCGCCTGGGCCGAAGGCGTCGGCATCCTCGTCGTCGAGCGGCTCTCGGA
>NZ_JBEXRO010000064.1:0-2558 GCF_040613095.1 Streptomyces sp. NPDC006309
AACGCCGACTCCACCGCGAACAAACCCGCCTGAGTGAACACCGTCCGATCCAGCAGACCATCGTCACCCGCACCGAAAACCACATCCCGCACCGAGTACTCCACAGCACCCGCAAGCCGCGCATCCAAAGCCGCACACGCCTCATCCAACGCCCGCGCGAACACCGGAAACCGGACATACAACTCCGCGCCCATACCGACCCGCTGCGACCCCTGGCCCGGGAAGACGAACACGGTCTTCCCAGCGACCGCATCCGACCCCGTCACCACGACCGGGGACGACTCCCCCTCAGCCAGCGCGCCCAGCCCCGCCACGGCCTCCTCACGCGAACCGGCGACCACCACCGCCCGCTCGGCCAGGACCGCCCGCCGGGAGACGAGCGCTCCGGCGACGGACGCCGTCGGTGCGTCGGTCCGGCGGACGAACTCCGCCAGCCGGCCCGCCTGGCCGGCCAGGGCCCCGGCGGTGCGCGCGGAGACGATCACCGGCACGACACCGTCGGCCGAGGCCGCCGGCTCGGTGACATCCTCCTCCGCCGCCTGCTCCAGGATGAGGTGTGCGTTCGTTCCGCTCAGCCCGAACGAGGAGACGCCGGCACGGCGCGGGCGCCCGGTGTCGGGCCAGTCGCGTGCTTCCGTGAGCAGTTTTACCGCTCCGGCGGTCCAGTCGACTTGGTGCGACGGCGCGTCCACGTGCAGGGTGGGCGGCAGGACACCGTGCTGCATGGCTTCCACCATCTTGATCACGCCGGCCACACCGGAGGCGGCTTGCGTGTGTCCGATGTTGGACTTCAACGAGCCCAGCCACAGGGGCTCTTCGCGTTCCTTGCCGTAGGTGGCGAGGAGGGCCTGTGCCTCGATCGGGTCGCCGAGGACGGTGCCCGTGCCGTGGCCCTCGACCGCGTCCACGTCCGCCGGGGTCAGCCCGGCGTTCGCGAGCGCCTTGCGGATCACCCGCTGCTGGGAGGGCCCGTTGGGAGCGGTCAGCCCGTTCGACGCGCCGTCCTGGTTCACGGCACTGCCGCGCACGACGGCCAGGACCCGGTGCCCCTTGCGCCGCGCTTCCGACAGGCGCTCCAGTACGACGACACCCGCGCCCTCGGCCCACCCCGTACCGTCGGCCGCGTCCGCGTACGACTTGCAGCGGCCGTCGGAGGCCAGGCCCCGCTGCCGCGAGAACTGGACGAAGGCGCCGGGGCTGGACATGACGGCCGCGCCGCTGGCCAGGGCCAGGGAGCACTCGCCGCCGCGCAGGGCCTGTGCGGCCAGGTGCATGGCGACCAGGGACGAGGAACACGCCGTGTCCACGGTCACCGCCGGCCCCTCGAAGCCGAAGACGTACGACACCCGGCCCGAGGCCACGCTGCTGCCGGCTCCGGTGGTGACGAATCCCTCCAGCTCAGCAGGCACCTCGCCGCCCGAGCCGTAGCCCTGGCCCATCAGGCCGGAGAACACGCCGACGTCCGTGCCCTTGAGGGAGGTCGGGTCGATGCCGGCCCGCTCCAGCGCCTCCCAGGAGGTCTCCAGGAGCAGCCGCTGCTGCGGGTCCATCGCCAGCGCCTCGCGCGGCGAGATACCGAAGAAGGCGGCGTCGAACAGGCCCGCCTCGTGCAGGAAGCCGCCCTGGTCGACGTACGACGTACCGGCCTTGTCCGGGTCGGCGTCGAACAGGCCCTCCAGGTCCCAGCCCCGGTCGTCGGGGAAGCCGGACATCGCGTCCCGGCCCTCGGACACCAACTGCCACAGCGCCTCAGGGCTGTTGACGCCGCCGGGCAGCCGGCACGCCATGCCGACGATCGCGATCGGCTCGTCCGGGTCGGCGAGTGCCGTGGCCGGTTCGGTGGTCGCCACCGACACCGTCTCCCCCAGCTCCCCGGACAGATGACGGACCAGGGCGAGCGGGGTCGGATGGTCGAAGACGACCGTGGCGGGCAGTTTGAGGCCGGTCGCGTCGCGGAGCCGGTTGCGCAGTTCGACCGAGGTGAGCGAGTCGAACCCGGAGTCACGGAACGCCGTGTCCGGTTTGACGCCCTCCGGACCGGCGTGCCCGAGCACGGTCGCCGCGTGCGTGCGGACCAGGTCCAGCAGCAACGCCTCCTGCTCCACCGTGCCAAGCCCGGCCAGCCGGCGCGCGAGATGCCCGGTGTCGTCACCGGCGGTGGCCGCTGCCCGAGCGGTCTGCCGGGGAACCTTGACCAGGCCCCGCAGCAGGGGCTGTACGACGCCGCGCCCGGCAGCCGCGTCGGCGCGCATCGCCCGCAGGTCCAGCTTGATCGGGACGAGCAGCGGGTCGCCGGTGCGCAGGGCCGCGTCGAACAGGTCCAGGCCCTCGTCGGACGCCAGGGTCTGGCTACGGTTGCGGCTCACCCGGGCCTGGTCGGCGGTGTCGAGGTGGCCGGTCATTCCGGTGGCCTGCTCCCACAGGCCCCACGCCAGCGACACACCCGGCAGGCCCGCGGCCCGCCGCCGCTGCACCACCGCGTCCAGATAGGCGTTCGCCGCCGCGTAGTTGCCCTGCCCGGCCGAACCGAACACGCCCGCCGCCGACGAGAACACGAT
>NZ_JBEXRO010000065.1:0-1445 GCF_040613095.1 Streptomyces sp. NPDC006309
GGACTCCGAGAAATACCAGCTGCGCCCCCGCGACTGGGAGGCCGCCGCACGCGAGGGCCGCACCATCGCCCCCCTCATCACCCGCCTCAACGCCGTCCGGCGGCGGAGCCCGGCCCTGCGCCAGCTGCGCGACCTGCACTTCCACCACGTCGACAAGGACGCGGTGATCGCCTACTCGAAGCGGAGCGGATCGAACACGGTTCTGGTGGTCGCCAACCTCGACCCCCACGACACCCAGGAGGCGACGGTCTCGTTGGACATGCCGCAACTCGGCCTGGACTGGCACGAGTCCGTGCCGGTGCGCGACGAGCTCACCGGTGAGACCTACTACTGGGGCAGGACCAACTACGTGCGTCTGGAGCCGGGGCACCGGCCCGCGCACGTCTTCACCGTCCTGCGACCGTCCACCCCGCAGATCGGAGGGTCAGCCACCATATGAGCGTCAACGAGCCCGTCCTGGACACCTTCGAGGACACTCCAGCCAAGGACCGGGACCCCGAGTGGTTCAAGCGCGCCGTCTTCTACGAGGTACTGGTCCGCTCCTTCCAGGACAGCAACGGCGACGGCGTCGGCGACCTGAAGGGACTGACCGCCAAGCTCGACTACCTCCAGTGGCTCGGCGTGGACTGCCTGTGGCTGCCGCCCTTCTTCAAGTCACCGCTCCGGGACGGCGGTTACGACGTCTCCGACTACACCGCCGTGCTGCCCGAGTTCGGTGACCTCGCCGACTTCGTGGAGTTCGTGGACGCCGCCCACCAGCGGGGCATGCGCGTCATCATCGACTTCGTCATGAACCACACCAGCGACCAGCACCCGTGGTTCCAGGAGTCGAGGCGGGACCCGGACGGTCCGTACGGCGACTACTACGTCTGGGCCGACGACGACAAGCAGTACCAGGACGCCCGCATCATCTTCGTCGACACCGAGGCCTCCAACTGGACGTACGACCCCGTGCGCAAGCAGTACTACTGGCACCGCTTCTTCTCGCACCAGCCGGACCTCAACTACGAGAACCCTGCCGTGCAGGACGAGATGATCTCGGCGCTGAAGTTCTGGCTGGACCTCGGCATCGACGGGTTGCGGCTGGACGCCGTGCCGTACCTGTACCAGCAGGAGGGCACCAACTGCGAGAACCTGCCGGCCACCCACGCGTTCCTGCGGCGGGTGCGCCGGGAGATCGACGAGCAGTACGCCGACAAGGTGCTCCTCGCCGAGGCGAACCAGTGGCCCGAGGACGTCGTCGACTACTTCGGCGACTACCGGGTCGGCGGCGACGAGTGCCACATGGCGTTCCACTTCCCCGTGATGCCGCGCATCTTCATGGCCGTACGCCGTGAGTCGCGCTACCCGGTCTCCGAGATCCTCGCCAAGACCCCCGCGATCCCGTCCGGCTGCCAGTGGGGCATCTTCCTGCGCAACCACGACGAGCTGACCCTGGAGATGGT
>NZ_JBEXRO010000066.1:0-1304 GCF_040613095.1 Streptomyces sp. NPDC006309
ATCACGGGGAAGTGGAACGCCATGTGGCACTCGTCGCCGCCGACCCGGTAGTCGCCGAAGTAGTCGACGACGTCCTCGGGCCACTGGTTCGCCTCCGCCAGCAGCACGGTGTCCGGGTACATCGCGTCGATCTCGCGCCGGACCCGTCTGAGGAAGGCGTGCGTGGCGGGCAGGTTCTCGCAGTTGGTGCCCTCCTCGGCGTAGAGGTAGGGGACCGCGTCCAGACGGTAGCCGTCGATGCCCAGGTCCAGCCAGAAGCGCAGCGCGGCCATGACCTCCTCCTGCACGGCCGGGTTCTCGTAGTTGAGGTCCGGCTGGTGGGAGAAGAAGCGGTGGAAGTAGTACTGGCCGCGCACCGGGTCGAACGTCCAGTTGGAGACCTCGGTGTCGATGAAGATGATGCGGGCGTCCTGGTACTGCTTGTCGTCGTCGGCCCACATGTAGTAGTCGCCGTACGGGCCGTCGGGGTTCTTGCGGGACTCCTGGAACCACGGGTGCTCGTCGCTGGTGTGGTTCATGACGAAGTCGATGATGACGCGCATGCCCCGCTGGTGGGCGGCGTCCACGAACTCCACGAAGTCGGCGAGGTCACCGAACTCGGGCAGCACGGACGTGTAGTCCGAGACGTCGTAACCGCCGTCCTTCAGGGGCGACTTGAAGAACGGGGGCAGCCACAGGCAGTCCACGCCGAGCCACTGGAGGTAGTCGAGCTTGGCGGTCAGTCCCTTCAGGTCGCCGACGCCGTCGCCGTTGCTGTCCTGGAAGGAGCGGACCAGTACCTCGTAGAAGACGGCGCGCTTGAACCACTCCGGATCCCGGTCCTTGGCGGGAGTGTCCTCGAACGTGTCCGGTACGGGATCGTTGACGGTCATGACGCTGCGGGCCCTCCGATCTGGGGCGTCGATCGCCCGACGTGGAGCACGTGCGCCGGCGTCCGGCCGGGCGTGAGACGCACGTAGTTGGTCCTGCCCCAGCGGTACGTCTCGCCCGTCAGTTCGTCGTGCACGGACAGGGCGGCGTGCCGGTCCAGGCCGAGTTGCGGCATGTCCAACGAGACCGTGGCCTCCTGGGTGTGATGCGGGTCGAGATTGACGACCACGATGACCGTGTCCGCACCCGTGCTCTTGCTGTAGGCGAGCACGGCGTCGTTGTCGGTCCGGTGGAAGCGGAGATTGCGCAGGCGCTGTAGCGCGGGGTGCCGCCTTCGCGCGGCGTTGAGGCGGGTGATGAGGGGGGCGATGGTGCGGCCCTCGCGTGCGGCGGCCTCCCAGTCGCGGGGGCGCAGCTGGTATTTCTCGGAGTCC
>NZ_JBEXRO010000067.1:0-1301 GCF_040613095.1 Streptomyces sp. NPDC006309
ACGACAACTTCGGCGGCGCCTTCCAGGACGGCTACCACCACGCCGTCGGATTCGCCGAGGAGATCCTCCGCCGCAACCTCGACATCTCCTTCCACAGTGAGTTCCGCGTCGACACCGGCCTCATCGACCGGGAGGCGCTGCGCACCCTGCGCAGGGCGGGGATGGCCTCCGCGCTGCTCGGCATGGAGACCGGAGCTCCGACGATGGCCAAGAGGTTCCGCAAGGGAACCATGGTGGAGTACAACTTCGACGCCGCCCGCATCTTCAAACAGGAGGGCATCGAACTCGAACCCGGTTGGATCATGGTCGAACCGGGTACGACCCTCGACGAACTCTGGGAGAACCTGAAGTTCATCGTGGCCGCCGGCATCGCCATGAGTGAGAACCCGTTCTCCTTCATCAGCCGCGCCATCGCGCTGCGCGGCACGGAGATGTACGACAAGATCACCGACCCCGCTCCCCCGGAACTCCCGGACGTCGAGGGGCCGGCCAGGGATGTCCTGCTGGAGGCCCGCCGGGAGTACCGGATCCCGGACCAGCGGGTCGAGGACGTGTGGGCGGCCTGGAGCAAGGTCAGCGCGGAGGTCGCCGACCACAAGGAAGAGCTGCCCTTCGTCGCCCAGCTCATCGTCGACGCGACCAGGGCGCGCAGGTCCCGGGGCGAGCGGGGCCTGCGCCCGCTGCTGAGCCGGCTGCGCGGCTGGGTCGAGGGCCTGCCGGATCTGCTGGTCGCCTTCCTCAACGTCGGGCTGCTGCTCGCGGACGAGAACCCGCCCCGGCTCGCCGAGCGGCTGGAGGCGGAGCTGCGCACGCTGGTCGACGCCTACGACAGCAAGGTGCTGGGCCGGCCCTATCCGGTGTTCGTCGAAGAGACCAAGAGGCTGTGCGGAGAACAGGCCATGGCTGGGTGACCCGGCCGGTGTCGGGACGCACACGCAAGGACGAGAAAGGAGACCGGACATGGCGGATGTGGTCCTGCTGACCCCCCGGGAGATCCCCACCGGCGCCGCGAGCCTGAACAACCAGAACGTCCTGATCAACGATGAGGAATACCTGTCCCTCGACCCGGCGATGCGGCTGTTCTACAAGCGGGTCCGGGAGAACCTGGGCGTGGCCTGCATCGCCGGTCACTTGAGGGCCTGCGGATATTCGGTGCGGGCGCTGAACCTGCACGGGCGCAACCCCAGCGACGAGGCGATCGTCGACCTGATCCGGCGCGAGCGGCCCCAGTTCGTCGGCATCAGCATCATGTACGACCTGCACATCATCGACGCCGTCCGGCTCCTGCGCTGCGTCCGCGA